>CAUTQX010000012.1:0-18930 GCA_963540705.1 uncultured Candidatus Saccharibacteria bacterium | reverse complement strand
GTAAGTATTGCTGCTAAATCACCCGCCTTTTCTATAGCAGGCCCTGATGTTATTTTTATACTCCCATTCATTTCATTTGCAATTATATTTGAAAGTGTTGTCTTTCCGAAGTCCTGGTGCACCATATAATAATACATGATCCAACGGCTCGCCACGCTTTTTAGCCGCATCAATTGCCAAACGTAAATTTCTCTTCAATCTCTCTTGGCCAACATACTCAGAAAAACTCTGCGGGCGCAAACTAACTTCAATTCGCTGCTCTTCAGAATCATCATCATGCGAACTTGTATCAACTATTCTTTCAATTGCCATAAACTAATTATAGCATTTACAAGCAATAACTTAATTTAGGGTCAATAATTAAATATTGGAGCACAAAGATCTATTTCTTCAACGCCTCAGTCACTCGCTGAGCTGTTGGTAAATTGGCATCAACGTTTTCAAGCGCCTTAGTTGCATCTGCCAGAGTATAACCCAAAGCCATCAATGCCTCCAAGGCCTCATCAGAAGTGTTCAATTCAGTTTGCAGCGGTTCTTCCGCTCGACTATAATGAGTCGGTAAACCAACTTTATCACTCAAATCAACCACCACTCGCTCGGCAGTTTTTTTACCAACACCAGAAGCCTTCTGCACAAACCCACTGTCAGCATTAGCAATAGCATTGCGCACTTGCTCGGCATCACCCAAGCTTAAAATAGCCAGCGCAGCCTTCGGACCAACTCCCTGAACTGTAATTAACATTTCAAACAGTTTTTTTGCCGCCAAGCTAGAAAACCCAAACAGCTCTTCAGCTTGTTCGCGCACGTGATGATAAGTGTAAAATTTTACTTCTTGATCTAATATCACCGCGTCAAAATCATTAGTCGCCACGCTAACTTCATATCCAACACCATGAACATCAACGACTAGCGAGCCATTAAACTTCTCAGCAACTTTTCCAAAAACATGTGCAATCATATTTCAATTATACCCGATTCATCGCCGCGTGTGTAATTGCTGCAGCCAAAGCGTCCGCGCAGTCATCCGGCTTCGGAACGTCTTTCAAACCCAAATTAAGCCGCACCATTTCCTGAACTTGCTTTTTGTCAGCCTTTCCGTAGCCGGTCAAAGTTTGCTTTATTTGCAGTGGTGTATATTCAGCAATCGGCATTCCAGCTTTTCGCCCAGTCAACATCGCCACGCCACGCGCTTCCGCCACAGAAATCGCCGTCGTAACATTACGCGCAAAAAATAGCTTTTCAATTGACATAACATCAGGATTTGTTTCGGCAATAATTTCTGTTAGGCTATCAAAAATATCTTCAAGCCTTTCGTCAATTGGCGTATGTGCCGGCGTCGTCACAACTCCCGCCGTGACCATCTTGAACTTACCACGAGAAAAATCAATCACACCAAACCCCAAAATTCCCGTTCCCGGGTCAATCCCGATAATTCTCATATCTTTATTATAACAATTATTTGTCGCTCGTAGATTTAATACTTTCGCGGATTTTTCGTATAAATTGTGAAATTTCCCATCGCCATTGCCATACGCCGTAGCCGACGGCCAGTAAACTCACGCCACCAAACACCCACCAGCCCCAAGTAGCACCAGCGACCTGCTTAACTTCAGCGGCCGCCGAACCAACAGCTGGTATACTAGCCGATTTTATCTTTCGACATCGCTTAGTCTGCGGATTACGCTCAAATCCTTCTGGGCATTCTTTTGCTATATCATCAGTGGAGGCAATTTTCTTACATCGACCCGTAGATGAATTGCGAAACTGACCTTCTGGGCAAGGCTTCAAAGTTTTTGCCGCAGCCGATGCGATAGATCGGCATCTGCCAGTTTCTTCACTACGATAATAGCCATCCTTACAGGGCGTAATAGTTTTTGCCGCTTCAATTTTTCGACAACGGCGAGTTTCCGGATGACGATATTGACCAGCGGGACAAGAAACCTCAATGGGCGGAACGGAAATTTTCACACACTTACCCAACACATTCCTCTCATAGCCGTTCTGACAGTCTGGATATTCCTTAAAGACATTAGCGGCGCCTTCAGTGATAGTAAATGTCCGAGTCCACTCATCATCAACCAAACTCCACGAAGCGCCTTTTGGCATATCGTTATACCCAGCGGAATCAATTTCCAACCCAGATTCGTCTAATAAATAAACTTTTCCTTTTGTTTTTGGCAATTTCAGATTCGTATTTTTTATTTTGATCGTTAAAAATTCACCAGGATTTAATTCGATGTCACCAATATTTTCACGAACGCCAGAATCGCCAACCGTCAATTTACAGCCTGTCGTAATGACGGTTTTTTCGCCAGAATTGATAATCTCGATGAATTGCTCATCAACGTTCGACGCGATTTCACTTAGCTTCAGACCTTCACATTTATTCAGCTCTTTTGAAGGTTCAGGTTTGAGTTCTGGACTCTTACAATTTGGTCGTAAATACGGCACAATTTCCTGACCGTCAGAACCTTTACTCGACAAAAAATCAGTGGAATTATTTTTCGAATCAATAATATTTTCACCAATAAAACAGCGCCAAACAATTTTCACACCGCCTTTAATTGGTGAACCTGCAGACTTTGAATTATTCCCCCAGCCAACAGTATCTGCGACCGACCCGTCCGAGCGCGACAACACGACCGATCCATCATTTTGAGCCAAACCTAAATTATTATCAAACTTTATGGCGCCCGCTAACATCTTATCGTTCGACAAAACCAAAAATCCGTTCGCTAAGATTACTTCATCCTTGAAAATTTTTCCAACGGTTTTAGCGCCAGATCCAGCGTAATACTCTATTTCCCAACCAGCCAAATTAACATTCTGATTCGTCGGATTATAAATCTCAACATATTTTTTATCCTGACTAATCTTTGAAATTAATATCGGAGCATTTTCTTCTGTGCTTTTATCTGAATTATCTGTTTTTGGCGGCTCAGATTCGGGGTTTGGCTCGGACTTTGGAGGCTCATTGGCAATAGGATTTTCATTCGAGTCATTTGTAGACGGATTTTCCGGTATAATTTCGGGATTTTCACTTGATTGAGAAGGTGAATTGCTATCGATCTGCCCCTTATCGACAGCTGAATCTTTTGTCTCCTCAGCCGATTTAAGGCTATTATCAACAGTCTGAGCGTCATCAACTTTCGACTCTTGAGTAGCACCTGAAACACCTTCCGCCAAAACCAACGGCGACGGCATTATTAGTGCCACGGCTAGTATCATAAGTAGTGTGTTGCGCAAATACTTCATGCTCGCTCCTTGCTTATGGTTAATCATCTTTAGTTTAGCGTACTTTTTGTCAAATTAAAAATCGCCCCAAAAAAGGAGCGATTTCTTAAAGCGATGATTTTATTCCGCCGTGATATCCGCATTTGTATGAACATTCACAACGTCATCCAAATCGTCCAACGCATCAATCATCTTCATCAATTTCTGCGCAGTTTCCATGTCGGCAATTTCTATCGGCGTATTGGCGATGTATCGTAACTCCGCGTCTTTAACCTTCAAGCCTTGTTCAACCAATTTATTCCGCACACTCGCCAAATCTTTCAATTCTGTATACACGATAATCTCGCCGTCTTCCTCGACAGCATCTTCGGCGCCAGCATCCAAAACCGCTAGTAACAAATCTTCCCCGCTACCTTCGATAGTAATGACGCCTTTGCGCGTAAATTGGAACATCACACTACCAGCATCGGCAATTCGTCCGCCATTTTTAACCAACGCAGTTTTTACCTCTGGCAATGTTCGATTGCGATTATCTGTCGCCGTTTCAATAATAACGCCCACGCCGCCAGGGCCATAACCTTCGTAAGCAATTTCCTCCAAAGCCGCCGCACTCTTATCCGCCACTCGGTCAATCGCTCGCTGGATGTTTGCACTAGGCATGTTCGCAGCCTTAGCTTTTTCAATTGCCATCGCCAAACTCGAGTTCAGCGCTGGGTCTGCGCCGCCACGTGCTGCAATAGCAATTTGATTGCCCAATTTCGTAAAAATCGCGCCACGCTTAGCGTCAACAATCGCTTTTTGTCGGTGAGTTGTAGCCCATTTACTATGTCCTGACATAATTTCTCCTAAAGTTATTACTATTTCAATCTGTTACTATTATACACTACTCCACAATATTTATCTTAGCGAGGTCTAGTTTAGTTTGCTTTTTCATCCAAATCATTGCCAAAATTAGCGCCACATATAAAACCGCACACTGCCACAAATTAATACCAACTTCCATTTGAGCCCATTCAAATCCAGCCGTCCAATTGGTGACTTGAATCATATAGCCAAGAAGCCAAGTCGTCGGAATTGCAATCAACACGCCAATTATTGGCACAAAAACCATCACGCCCGACATAAACGTCAGCAGCATCGCTAGCGGTACAAACGGCAAAATCAACATATTCGCAATTAGCGCCACATTACTAATCACGCCGAAACTCATCATAAGTAGCGGCAATGTCATAATTTGTGCCGACAAAGTTTCAATTAAAATTTGTCGAAACGCGCCCGGCTCTTTATTGCCAAAAAAGTAAGAATGCAAAAGCGGCGCCAACATGATTACACCCGCAAACGAAGCAAAGCTTAATTGCCAGCCCAAATCGCCCCAGCCAAATTGTGGATTTATCAATAGCGTGATTGCCGCCGACACAGGAAGCAGAACCAGTGGATGAATTGTCCGACCATAATACCACGCCGCCAGACTCAGTCCCGCCACCAAGCCAGCCCTCGACATACTAGGACTTAATCCAGTCACCGCCATAAAACCAATTATCATAACAGCCGCGCTGAGCATCGCTAAATATTTTGACCGCTTGGCGAATAATCGTCGCGCTAAACGAACTAAAATTGTTAAATTGTAGCCGCTCGCTACCACAATGTGTGTTAATCCGGCAATTTTTAAATTGTCACTTAATTCAGCTGGCATAGCACGCCTTAAACCCAGTAAAAATCCCAGCCCTAGCGCAGATTCAGACTCTGGAACGTGAGTGCGAACTCGCCCGGCAAACCAATCGCGAACTCCCACCGCCACATCACCCGGAACGGGTCTTTCGGTGCTAATAATTTTCGCCCGATATATGCTTGCTGAAAAAGCTCCAAATCCCGCCGTCATTTTACCCTTAACTCTCACAATATCACTACGCTTAATTGAGTTTTTATCTGGCGTCGTCACCCAAATTTGTCCCGGCAATTTTTCATTATTCATCTGCAAATTGCCCAATCTAAGAACCGTTTGACTATTTTTATCGAGATCAGGATCCTCCAAGACTTGACCTTGGATAATTGCGACTTTTCCGATTAACGAATCATAAACCTCCACGCCTTTTCTGCCAATTTCACCGCGCCAAAGACCAATCAAAACTCCAGAAATAATTGCTAAAATCACAAAAAATCGCCAGCGCCAAATTGCCACGATTACAAAAATAACCAGCCCGACCAATAAAAATAATGAGTTCGCCACAAACGACCGCGGTATGTAATGGATGGAAATTACGCCAATTGTCAGACCGAGGCACCACGCCGCCACCAACCAAGAAATATGCAACTTATTAAATAGCCATCTATTCATACTTAAAGTATATCTGGATCTAAAGCCATAAAAAAGACTCCACCAAGGGAGTCGATTTCAAATTTGGAGGGTCCACCGGGGCTTGAACCCGGGACACCCTGCTTAAAAGGCAGGTGCTCTAACCAGCTGAGCTATGGACCCATTCGGAATATCCGCTTTCTTCATCCTAGCACAAACTAACACAAAGGTCAATGCTTAGCAAGTTTATGTCCGCCAGTATGTAGTGAAAAAATGTCAATTAGACCGCACACCAGACCAAACGTAGCCACATACCGCCAATTATTCGCGAAAATCTTATACAGCTCCAGCGCCTGTCCATCTAATGATATATATTTTCCCAGAGGAACCACCAATAGCGACGCCGTCAAAAACGCGATTCCCATTGCCGAGACAATTCTCTCATGTTTTTTCTGATATCTAGGTCCACTCAGAAGGAGCATAATTAACGGAACCAACGTTAAGACTAATCCCGAAATTACACCATTTGGCAATAAACCAGTTTCCAATTTCAAGCCGTCTAGCACTCCCGTCAGCCAGCTACTCCACCATTCTGATAGTAAAAATCCCGTCGCCAAAGACAACGCCAATGGACCGAATCTTCGAGACGAAACAAATGCAACCGCGAAAACCGCTACTAAAATTGCTCCAAATAAAATTATCACGCTCATTTATCCTCCTTCAAATCAAATTTTACCTGCGACCCAACTGTAGCGCTCGCCTGCTTAGCAACTCCTGCCTTCACCTCCAGTACATACTTTGCCGGAACGGGCGGCGCATATTTTTCATGCGGCTCAGCGTCCGGCTTGACGTTATGCTTTACATAGACAACGCGCTTTTTATCATTGATCCAAATCATATCAACCGAAAACTTCATATCTTTCATCCACATTTTATGACGATCGTTATGGTCAAATACGAATAGCATGGCATAATTTTCATCAATTCCCAGCCTCCCGGACAAACCTTTCCGCTGCGATTCTTCGTCATTAGCAATTTCCGCCCGAAGCATCGTCTTATTAAGATAAATCATTTCTGTTTTCGGCGAAACCGTTCGAAAAGCATAAAAAATTGCCCCACCAATAACCATCAGCATACCGCAGATGAATATCCATTTGATGACAGTTTGAGTTACTGTCGAGTGACGAGGCTCGTCCATAAACCTATTATAACAAGTTTATGCTTAAGCGCCGATTTTATCTTTTTTATTACCACGCTTAGCGTTTCGATCGATGTATTCAATTATCTTTCCAGCCACATTTCGGCGAGTAATTTTCTCAATTCCAAATCCCGGGCTAGCATTAACCTCCAGCACCAAAGCGCCACGGCTTGACCTCATGAAGTCGACTCCGGCAACTGTTAATCCCATTGCCTTAGCGGCTTTCACGCACATTTTACGTTCAGAATCTGTCAATTTTATACTAGTTCCTTCGCCGCCCTTGTGCAAATTACTGCGAAAATCATCGTCCAAACTCTGACGCTTCATACTAGCCACCACTTGACTGCCAACCACAAACGCACGAATATCAACGCCGGCCGACTCTCTAATAAACTCCTGAAGTAGCACGTTCGTGCCGTCCGAGTTGGTCAAATAAAACGCCTGAAGAACCGACTTGGCAGCCTTTTTAGTTTCCGCCAAAACCACGCCATTTCCGTGTGTACCACGCGCCAACTTAATAATCGCCGGCATACCACCAATCTCTTCAATGAGCGAATCAATGTCAGTTGCGTTTCGGGAAAAGACCGTCTTCGGAATTGACACTCCCGCTTTAACTAATAACTGTGTTGAGCGCAATTTATCCCGCGCCCTAGTAATTGCAATCGAGCGATTCATAAAAAACGCCTTCGGATGCATCATTTCTAGTTGACGCAAAACCGCTGTTCCATACTTTGTCATGTGGCTCGCGATTCGCGGAATCACCACATCAAATTCACCAATTTCCTTACCTTTGTAAATAACCGTCGGATGCTTTTCGTCAATTGAAACGTAGCAGTTTTTATACTTAATAACTTTAACTTGATGACCGCGCTTTTCAGCCTCTTCTTTCAGGCGAAGCGTCGAATAATTAATGTTGCCGTTAGATAAGATTGCAATTCGCATTATTTTTCTTCACCTTTCTGATGATATTTTTTATAAAATTCGTATGGATTCAATTTTACCTCTTCATTAAGACTAGCAGTTACAGACGGTTTTTTTCTGCGAACATTTTTTCTTGATACGTCCACTAGGAATTTTCCAGAAATCGACCGTCTCCCAATTAACACCGGAAATTCATTCTTCGACCGATCAGACAAATTCATCAGCATTTTAATTTTTCGCCCGCCAAGCTTTACCCAAAAGTGTGTTCGATAACGAATCTGATTTTGACCCATTGCAGAGCGTACGCTAACCACCGAATAATCAGTTCTCTTAAATACCTTACCATTATAATACGGCGAACCTTCACCAAACAGAGAAAATTTCAACACTCCATCTTTATCAATGCGAATATTACTCGCCCAAACCGCACTGGAATCGGCGCCCGTATCAATTTTGGCTGGAACTTTTTGCGCTCGCTTGCCGAAATCCACAAGCTCAGTCGACCCAATAATAGATTTTTCTTTCATACGTCAATATTATGCCATAAAAACTATTTTTTTACAATATCTTGCCTTTTGCTTCTTTGAGCTCTCGCTACCACAATTGTCACTGCTACAATGATAGATATACCAGCCAAAATAGCTAATACATAAGTGTATCCCGACAATAGATATATCAAAGCTAATGTCACACATACAGCACCCCAGGTCGTAATCAGCCGTTTGTTAAGCGCCAACCCCACGACAACCATCAATGAATGCTCTATTAGGAATAATATTTCCATGATGTTATCTCCCGCGAACGCCAGGATGAGAGTTGGCAGACTAAGCGCAGAGAGGGCTAGCACTAGGTGTATTATCGTAGACTTATGAATATACCCCAACCAACGCCACGACATCACCGCTCCCGAAAGAATTGCCGCTGACCACAAATATGGTATTGTGATAGCGTGAACGGGTAAGGCTAGGTTTTTAATAGTAAATAAAACACCGCACAAAATTAGGATCACACCTGAATCAAAATATAAAATATTCTTTTTAGGAACACCTTCAGTCATCAAGGCTACACCATTAATTATCCACACTAGCGCCGCCAGAATCACTGACGTCACAGTAGCGCTAACTGATGTAGCAATAGACAATAAGACTACCGACCAGCCGATGGCGCTATAGAATGAAGAGTAATACCAACGACTCGACATCTTTCTGATTCGCGCAGCAATAGCCAGACCGTAAAATACCGCAAAAACAATCAGGGCAACAACTGACATGAATTCGAGTGGAATAGTAAACCATTGAGCTATAAGGCAAAGCAACAACACTAGACTCGGGTGCGCAGCTATTGTCATTATTCGCCAATCTCGTTTAGCAAGTACCGCCATATAAAGAGCTACTACAGCCGTTAGCCACCCCAATATCTTGAACGACAGATCATATATCGCCGGTAGATTAATTATTGGAAACACTATCGCTGGAACTACGGCAGCACACAGCGTCACATCACCAATAATTGACGGTTGCCTATTCATTCGCAACAGCCAGTACAAAGACCCAAAACCAACTAGACTCACCCATGCAGTAATTGCGAGATTGTCATTAAACGGTATATTCAACCAATGCAGGGATAATAGAACAAAGATGATTGTCATAAAATATGCACCGCCTAAATAAACCTCTCTACGACATCGGTAAAATGCATAGTATAGCGACGCCACTAGCGGCAACCAAACTATCGGATGAATTGACGACAATACAGTAAGCATAGCCACACCAATGATAGAATGCAACAATAGCTCATGGTTTTTGATAACCGTGTTGTCATGACGATGATAAAGCCATTCTACTATTAATAGCGACGACGCATTTATCCACGCCATTAAAATAGAGACGTTTTCACTAGACACCGCAAAACCTAAAGCTAGCAAAAATACTGACAACATTAAAGAGGTATGGACTCCAACTACAAACTCATAAACTTTTTCGCGCCATACAACCACACTCATAATGCCAGCGCCGATAGCTATCGCGCCCGATAGACACATCAGGGCTTCCTTTGTCGCATAAGTGGCTATCATCGCTGAAGTAAACATTGCCATTAATAGCCAAGTTGACGCAGCGCCATATACTAAAGCGGCCTGACTTTTACTAATATTCGGACGCTTCAAAATTAGCAATCGGCAAATAACTGGTAGTGACGTCATGAATAGAAAAATTAGATATTGTACGCGTGGTGCTATAGCTATATCAATATTGAATAGTGTTATACCAATCGGCACCAATAGAATCCCAGATATCACAACCATAACACCGAAGCGGACACGACGTAACAAAAAAAGGATTGCAAGACTAATCGCTGAAATAACACTAATAAAGGTAAAGGCAACCATCATTCGTAGCGAATCTCCAGAACCGATCACGCCAAACAGAGCACTTAATGACACAGCAAAACTAACCCACAATACTATTTCATGATGTCTATCGTACTGTTTCTGAATGTACATTGATACAGCGGACCAGATTATATTTCCAAGTGCCACTAACCCTAGAATCACGCTTACAACCAACTGATTATCGTCAGATAAATACATTGCGAAACTAGTAGCCATCACCATTAACAATAAGCGAGCTGTTGTCAATTCATAAGTACGCATCTTTTTAGACTTCTCGACAAGAGCAACCGTAAAATAATATGCAACGCTAGCAAATAACAGTACACTAATATCTAATGTACCCATATATGCCGACGAGCTGAGCGCGATAAACATCGTCATCGGCACGATAAACGGATTTACAACGTTTAACGGTTCGACGAACTGACGAGGAAAGCGACTAGAAAAATATGCAGCCACAGTCATCAAACATCCAAATAGCAGCATTACAACGTAATACCAGACCAGCTGCGCATGCACAACAGCTGGCAAACTAGTCGTCATCGTAAACATCGATAGCAGCGATACATAAGCAAGGGGTCGACTATTTAATCTCACCGTAGCATCAACACACAAAACAGCACCAATTACAGAAGCAATAAGCCAGCACCATGCGGGGTCGATACCTAAAAGCAGATTCATAATCCAACCGCCAATTGGTACAGCTGCCAAGGCGGTGCCAATAAGTGCCGTCGACGCAGATTTCAATATTGGCAAGCGAGCATACAATATCTGACCAATAATATAATAAATAAAAATAAACAGCCACACCAACCCAAATCTAAGTTGGATAGATAGATTAATTGTCTGAGCCAGAAGCAATATTCCCGCAGTCAGAAGTAGCGATGCCGTATATAGCGCTATATTAATTGTAGTCTTACGGCCCCTCTCCTTTTCCTTGTCATCAATATGTGACGCTCGTTCAATATTATTCTCAACAGGCACAGCAATCGTATTTACTCTCTCTTCAGATGTGGAAATACTAGTAGGAATTATATTATCGAGATTCTCATTTTTACTGATATTTAACGGCGTATTCGCAAGCCGCGAAGCGGCGTTTTGATTCTCGGTAATAAGCCTTACTTGACCGTTATCATTCTCAATTTTGGCGCATCCATTTTGTGCATCACGCACGCCATCCCAATATCCCTGCCGATAATCTTCGGAATAATTAGACGACTGACTATTGTTTTTCTGTAATAATTTTATTAGCTTAATTACTACAATAATAACTATTATCAGAAAAATTAATCCCATGCCTTCAATCTCTCTTATGTTAGCTTCAGTATAACACAGGATTTATTCTCGACAAATATACTAGGAAAACAGCCCTCGTTTTTTCGCGCCCTTAAATTGCTCCAAAAGCTCCTTCTGTTTTTTGGTCAATTTAGTTGGAGTATCAACAATAACACCCACAATATGCGGACCACGAGATTCACTATGTAAGTGCGGCACGCCATGACCTGACAACTTGAAGTCGGTGCCGCTCTGAGTGCCCGCTGGGATTTTCATCGTTATCACGCCATCCACAGTTTCCACATCAATCTCCGTTCCCAGTGCCGCATCAACCATAGAAATATGCTCTTCGCTAAGAATAATATTACCCTCACGAGTGAATTTTTTATGCGCCTTAACATGAATGTGGACATACAAATCACCTCTACTACCACCAGCAATTGCTTCTCCACGATCGCGTAGACGAATTGTTGCGCCATCATCAATCCCTGCCGGAATTTTAATAGTGATATCCTGATTCTGTCGGATCGTGCCTTTTCCTCGACAAACTGAACATTCTTTTTCAGGAACTTTTCCCTTACCGTGACAAGTTTCACAAACAACCGCCTGCTGAATTTGCCCAAACAGCGAATTCATCGTTCGAGTTTGCTGACCCGCTCCCTTACAAGTTGGGCACGTTTTCATTCCAAATCCAGGCTCGGCGCCATCGCCATGGCAATGCTCACATTCAACATCCAACATTAAACTAATTTTCTTTTCTACACCAAATACCGCGTCCTCAAAACTTAGTGTTACACTAGTTTCAACATCACGCCCACGCGAACGACTATTTCCAGAGCCGCCAGTTGCACCACCGAAGAATTGACTAAAAATATCACCTAGTCCACCATCACCAAAATCAAAGTGAACGTTTTGACCGCCGAATCCACCAAATCCTTCAAACGGATTACTGGAAAAACCGCCGCCAGAAGCACCACCCACACCAGCATGACCAAATTGATCATAACGCTGTCGCTTCTGTTTGTCTTTCAGAACCTCATAGGCCTCATTGATTTCCTTAAACTTAGCCTCGTCACCGCCCTGTTTATCGGGATGGTATTTAATTGCTAATTTACGAAAAGCCTTTTTTATCTCATCTTCAGAAGCGGTCTTTGGAACGCCCAATATTTCATAATAATCACGCTTGCTCATACTTTGTATATTATACGCGTTTAGCACTCTCAGTGCAAGAGTGCTAAGTCCAAAAAAGGCCGCTCTTTTTATCGAGCAGCCTTCTTTGTAAATACGTTAGTTTATTTTTCGTCGACAATTTCGCCTTCGACCGGCTCGTCTTTATCAGACTTTTTGTCGCCAGCTTCGTCAGTTTTTTTATCGTCGGCTGATTGTTGATACATCTTAGCCCCGATTGGCATAATCGCGTCATTCAAGGCTTTAATTGCAGACTCCAACTCATCCTTATCTTCAGAATCTTTGTGCTTTTCAGCCTCTTCGACAGCCTTTGCAATCGCTTGCTTGTCGTCGTCAGAAATCTTATCTTTGAATTCGTCTGGCATCTTCTTTGCCTGATAAATAGCGTTTTCAAGCTGATTCTTCGTATCGACAGTTTCACGCTTTTTCTTGTCCTCGTCCGCATGAAGTTCGGCCTCTTTTTGCGCCTTCTCAATATCTTCCTTGCTCATATTGCCAGAGTTTTGAATGGTGATTGATTGCTCTTTACCTGTTCCCTTGTCTTTGGCTGTAACGTTAAGAATACCGTTGGCGTCAATATTAAAGGTCACTTCAATTTGAGGCACACCGCGTGGTGCCGGCGCAATACCGTCAAGCACAAAACGACCCAAACTCTTATTGTCATTAGCAAACTCGCGCTCACCCTGAAGAACGTGAATTTCCACTTGAGGCTGGTTATCCGCAGCTGTCGAGAAAACCTCGCTCTTGCTTGTTGGAATTGTAGTATTTCGATCAATCAATTTAGTTGACACACCGCCCATCGTCTCAATTCCAAGAGAAAGCGGAGTCACGTCCAGAAGCAGCACATCCTTAACGTCGCCGGCCAAGACGCCACCTTGAATTGCGGCACCAACAGCCACAACTTCATCTGGATTTACGCCTTGCATCGGATCTTTGCCAAAGAAATTCTTTACGCGCTCAACCACAGCTGGCATACGAGTCATTCCACCAACCATAACTACATTGTTAATGTCGGACTTAGAAAGTTTAGCATCCTTCAAAGCCTTTTCTACTGGACCATCCAAGCGATCCAATAAATCCTTAACCAAATCTTCCAGCTTGGCACGACTCAAACTCATCTCAAAGTGCTTTGGGCCGTCAGCATCGGCAGTAATAAATGGAATATTGACTTCATATTCCGTAACTGTTGACAATTCTTTCTTCGCCTTTTCAGCCTCGTCCTTTAGGCGTTGCATTGCTGCATTATCTTTACGAAGATCAATTCCTTCCTTCGACTTGAAGTCATCCAAGAAGTAATTGACAATAGCGTTGTCGAAATCCTCACCACCAAGGTGTGTATCACCATTGGTTGCTTTAACCTCAAACACGCCGTCACCTAGCTCCAGCACCGACACGTCAAACGTACCGCCACCAAGGTCGAACACTACGATAGTTTCGTCATTCTTACCTTTTTCCAAACCGTACGCCAAAGCCGCAGCTGTTGGTTCGTTGATAATACGCTTAACTTCCAATCCGGCAATTTTACCAGCGTCTTTAGTTGCTTGACGTTGCGAATCGTCAAAGTAAGCTGGCACCGTAATCACCGCTTCCGTCACTTTTTCACCCAAGAAAGCTTCAGCGTCAGCCTTGATTTTACTAAGAATCATTGCTGAAACTTCTTCTGGCGTATATTCCTTATCGCCCATTTCGACTGCCACGCCAGTACCTTTTTTAACAATCTTGTACGGCATAATATCCAAGTCTTTTTGCACTTCCTTGTCGTCAAACTTACGACCAATCAAACGCTTAACGCCGTAAATCGTGTTTTTTGGGTTTGTTACGCGCTGACGCTGAGCAACTTGACCAACAAGCCGTTCACCCTTTTTATTAACCGCAACTACAGACGGTGTAGTACGATTACCTTCGGCATTAGAAATCACCTCTGGTTTTCCAGCTAGCATATATGCAAATGCACTGTTGGTCGTACCGAGATCAATACCAATAATTTTACCCATATGATTCCCCTTTCTATTATGATCACATCTGGTCTATATCTTATATTCATTCTAGCACTCTTTCGTGGCGAGTGCCAACTATCTCAGTATAAATAATTAGCACTCTCATGTCAAGAGTGCTAACAATCAATTTTATACAATTTAATTGCCCGAACGACGATACGGCCAATAAGTTCCTGGTCTTGTCCAAAAATCTATTTCAGGCCTTCCCCAATCAACTTCCGCCCATTCAGTTTTTCGCCACGGAAAGTCTGATACGTCAAATGTTCTAAGGCCATATTCTCCTTTTGGATCAAGTACTTTAAACAGTTCGCCACTCTCCCACGGATCAGTACCGAAAACTGCCTTTTCTTGATAGCCGCACTCCGCATTGAACGCATGGCACCAGGCATTCGTATCCGTAGCAACAAGACCATATTTCTTAGCAGCCTTAATTAATAGGCGTGTCATCGGGTTGTACGGCTGAGATGTATTAGGATCATAATCAGGATCAACATCAGCAGATAACCTTGCCCATTGTCCGTGTCTTGGCGAGAAAGGAGCTTGGTCTTCCGGAGCCTTGCCATCTGATAATTGTGCTGGCCACGAAGGCTCTAATCCACGTGCGAAATTCGCCGTAGTAAACGCCAAAGCATGATCAATATAACCCCGACGTATTTCCGATATACCAATAAAGCCAAGCGAGTTATGCATACAAACCACAGCAGAACCACCGCCCTGGCATTGCGTAGCATAATTTGTCTTAGCCAAATCAACTAAACCAGGTTTTGCCAGAGAAAATCCTCCAGTAGCAGCAGTCCAGTGCTTTGGTGTGCCGTCTTTTGCGGGTTCCACAAAAAAATACTCACGCATAATACCTGTAGCTATGTCATAAATCGCCATGCCAAGGTCACCATTCTGAGCAGGTTTTGCAAAATGTGGCCAAGGAATTTTACCTAATAAATAATGCGATATTTCATCTGCAGTAATTCCGTAACCACGACATTTATCCATATATTGATATTCACAACGAGGATGAGACGAATCAACCAAATAGGTTGCAATTGGTCTAGTACCTTGCGCACTAGTATTTATACCAGTCTTTGCGCCAAACGCACCAGCGCCCCATGGAGTTGGAGAATTATCATCCATCCATTTTGCCATCGCGTCTGAATTAGGAGCTAACGGCATATTACTGACGTCTCGCTGCCAAATTGTTCCTTTGCCTATATAATTTGGCGCATACATTGACTCTAGAACAGCTCCAGGAAATTTATCAGCGTCTACGGTTACCCATTCGCCATTTCGGAATATACACGGCTCAGTCGCTAACCAGCGACCAGGAGTTGACTGCCAAACTCGCATTGTCATCTTATATAACCCCCAACACCTTAATGCCGCCTATACGTAGAACACCCCCGGGTGATGGCCACGTAAGGAACTTAATCCTATCACCCCAAGTAGTCGTGTCGCGGGTGCCATCATATGACATAGAAGTTCCATTGGGTGATGTTACACTAATTATACGGCCCTTACGACGAATCTTCCAAACACCAATAGCAGATGCATCTCTCCTAAAGATTCCGCCTGGTATAGGACGAACATGTATTTGAGTTCCATCTATAAAAAATTGAATTTCTGGACCACCGCCACCACTACTAGTAGTCGTCATATTCAACGCGAATCCTGATCCACGAGAAGTTGGCCACTCTTTAACGTCGATATCTATTTCAACGTCGTCTGTTAGTGGCTCAATTATTTGAAGCAAATTAGAGTTAGAGCTGCTGTGAATCTCATTATTGCCTGCTAAGACTGAGACGGCCGTAAATCCTATCGGCGCACACCAACGTATTCGACGAGCACCAACGACAGGAAACTCACGACCATAACGCACGTTATGCACAGTAGGCGCACTTGCCGGAACTAAAGACTCACCAGCTGTACCGCGAAAATCATCAGCCGAAAGCAATTGAAGATTTGTTGGCTTACCATACACCCTCGTCCAGGTAGCATCGCCAATTGATAAATATCCCGGTAGCGCTTCAGCTGTAATTGTTACCGTGCGCTCACCACTGCCAGGTACTGAGACCTGGCCACTTATAATATCTTGCCCCATTTTATAACGGAGGCCGACCATACTAGGGACAGTAACTGTATTGTCGGCTACGGAAAAGACGGTGGACTGGCACTAACCGGTATAGGCTGAGACATACCTGAATCTCGAGCCCAAATAACCGGCACGCCATACTTAGTCGTTTCTGTCGGAGGAGTAGATCCATATTCTATCCAATATCCCTGGGCTTGAGCCTGCATTTGAGGGGTCCATTGCGCGGTTCCGCCGCCACCACCTCCAGCAGGAATTGCATTAATTTTTGCAACAAGTGGTGACGCTAATTTATCTTCAGTAATTGCCGCATTTTGAATAGCATCTTTTCCAACAGTGGACGGCTTCAAATCTCCAGATTCTGTGTGAATTTGTCGCAAATATTCATTTAATATTATGCCCCAATTTCCATCGTCGCCACCAGGCTGCGGTAACCTTGCCATCTTATCCTCCCCGTATGCAAACTAACCTTTAGCTTTTATCTTATAATATACAATTACTGTAAAAATTGCAAAGTATTACCAAATTACATGCCGCCATAACGACTTGCACCATACGCAGAAGTTTTAGCAATAGCAACCTGACGAGGCTGCTTTTGCTGATACATAAAATCGACTATCGATCGCACAATCGTTCCGCCACCCATAACAAACAGTCCTGCAATTCCAACGTTTTTAAGAAATTCCCGACGGTCCATCGGTTTATCTAATAATTCGTTAACTTGAATTGGTGTGTTCATAGTTTCCTCTTTTTTGTTTTTTCTATTGTTGTGGTAAATTATATCACCACATATTTAAGTATGCAAATATATTCTACACAAGCTTTACAGATCTAGAAGGAACGGATACCGAAACAGACCGAGATGGTATAGAAAATCCGTCTACAGATCGAGACAAAGACCTTCTTATTGGTACAGGTTTTGAGACTGTTTTCTTCGGAATAACCTTCTTATTTACTACCGGAGATGGTTTTTCTGTCTTCATCGCCACAAATCCATCAAGCGAGCGACGACTAACCAATGTGTGATTTGATGCTGGTTTTTTCACTAAGATTGGAGTATCTAACTCGGAACGAACAGATTCTTTCTTCGCCTCCATAGGACAAGGTTTGATCTCTTTTGCAGTATGATTTGCCAACTCGTTATCTACGACGATCGAACGAGTCAACAAACCGTCTTTCGATTTTTTATCCGCTCGCTTACGGTTTTTCAATAGGATAATTACTATTCCCACTTGATACATCACGATTATCGGAACCGCTAATAGTAATTGATTGACAGCATCTGGAGTTGGAGAAATGACCGCAGCAAATACCACAGACCAAAGAATAACATGCCGCTGGCCAGACATTAACATCCGCGGAGTCATTGGCTTTATACGATTTATGATTGTCATGAATAGAGGCAATTGAAATAACAATGCCCCAGCAAGTAAGTATGTCATTACAAACGAAAGATACGACTCAACCGTCAGCATAGGGCTGATGTTTTTCAAGTCAAAACTAGTCAAGAATTGAATAGCTGCCGGCAACGCTAGAAAGTATGAAAAAGTAACGCCAACAGCTGCCAGCAATAAAGAACTTAGGGAATATCCAAGCACTCCTCGTAACGTCGTTTTCTCGACCGCAGGCATAACAAAGCGATATATATGATACAGCGCAACGGGTAGCGCCCCAATCATTGCAGCGTAAATACACACTTGTACGGCAAAATTAAAAGCACCCCCTGGCGTTAAATACACCAAAGATAGATTATTTCCAAGCGGCTTAAGCAATAACGCTACAATTTTATCGAAAAATGGATACACCGCCGCACCAGTTACCAAAAAAGCAAGTGCAACAATAGCAAGTCGCCATTGCAACTCTCGGATGTGATCCATAAATACTGGCGATGAGCCAGAAACTTGTGACGAATTACTTATCTTTCGCTTCGCCAGATTGCGACGCACTACTCTTTTCATCATCCTCCTTGAACGCTGTCTTTAGTTCTCTTGCTGATGAACCGATACTTCGCGCCAACTCAGGCAATCTTTTTGCACCAAACAATATAAGTAAAATAACTAGTATTACAACCAGCTCCGGAACGCCAATCTGTGGCATAACACATCCCCCTTGTTTTTATAGTATTACTCCTCTATTATAGTAGTAATGCTTATAAAATCAATAGAGTCATGATGAGTAATCGAATTATATTTCACAATTTTTCTGCCACTTATAACTGTAGTAGCTACGGTGCAGGCAGTTATACTAACGGCCAGCCATGTACTACTACTGGTCACCAAGAAAGCCATCAAGGAAGTAGTATTTCATATCAGACTGTTACGCAATCTGGTAATCTTCTCGAAAACACCGGAGAAT
>CAUTQX010000011.1:0-19845 GCA_963540705.1 uncultured Candidatus Saccharibacteria bacterium | reverse complement strand
AAAGGAAACCACCACAAAATGAGCAAAACACCCGAAGGAAGTCCATCCATTGCAGACGTCGAAAACAATTCCGAGAATCCGTCTGCGCTTAGAAAAATGGGTCAGGCTGCAGTGAGCGCAGCTAGTCGTGTAGTAATGGCAGGAAAAAAGTATGCTGAACATATAGGTGTGAACGCAAAAAAGCCTGAAAATAATAAGGGATTGACGGGAGAGCTTGGTTTTCCTGGTGATACCAAAAATCCAACGAATAATTCTGGAGCTTCAGAAGGCTCTACTGATACATCAAAACCTAGCGCGAATAAACCAGATGCTGAAAAGGGGAAGGCTAATAATTCTCAAGAAAAGCAGGCTAGTGGTGGTACTAAAAGCACTTCAGGAGAGCAGGCTTCTAGTGCGAAACCAGAAGCTAAAGAGGGGAAGGTTAATACTCCTCAAGTAGAGAATACTCCAGATAAATCGGTAGATACCTCTGGAGATAAGCCTAACTACTATTCTCTAGACGATTTAATATATGAAGATGTCCCTAAAAGTAAAGCTAATGAGATATTAAGAAAAACATATGGGACTGCACATGAGCCAAAAACCTTAGATGAATTGATAGATAATCCAAATATATCTAAAAATGTAGTTAATGAAATATTAGATAGGGTATATGGGCCGTCTCCTGAGAAAAGTGATCAAAAAGATGGCGTCAACTCAGCTAAAAGTGATCAAGAATCTGTCGCCGCTGGGTCAAGCAAAGACAAACAAGCTAAAGATTTGAATTCTGAAGACGCAACTTATGTTGATGACACTCCAACAGAGAAGATTAGCTTGGAGGCGTATGGAGTCGCTACTGACCTTAAGCTTGCTCGAAGTAGATTCGCTAAAGCGAGCGTTGCCGTTGAATCACACTTCTTTAAGAAGTTCTTTGGCGGAAAGAAACGACAAGAAGAGTTGAATGCTGCTACAGAAGAATTGAAAAAGAGCGAATTGGAATACATGCGTCTTAAGTTTGCTGATAAAATCGAAGCAGCAAAACAGGATCCAGAAAAGCAGGCTGAGTTAGCAGCGGAGATGAGTCAAGCGGCGTTTGCAAGTATGCAAGAAACCTCAAGAATGACGACAGATAAGTATGATAGCATGCTTGATGATCGTGGTAAATTTAAGAAAGCTGCCGCTAAAGTTGGTAAGTGGTTTAATAAGGGTGGTAAGATTGCTCAGTGGCTTAAATTGGGCGGTACTGGTTTTGCGGTAGGTGCTACTACAGCAACCTTCGCTGGATGGCCTATTACTACGGCTGTCGGTATTGTAACGGAATTAGGAGTTGCTGGAGCAACAAAGCAAGCTGTTCTGGAAGAGCATCGTGGCGAAGATCGCATAGCTGGCGACCGTCTTGAAACTATAGATCCTTCATTTAAGGATACTGTGGCTAACATGAAAATTGACGATGTTATGAATCATGCAGTCAATGTATCGGTTGACAATCTTAAGGATGCGAGTATAGAGAGGCAGGATGCCCTGCGTAAGAAAGTACGATCGTCATTAGGTAAGTATGGTGTAGGTTTTGCCTTGGGTGGTTTTGTTGGTAAATTTGTCGGCGACTGGTCTAACTCTGCGCATGCTACTGGTACTGAGAGTCACAATACTACTACAACACCTTCACAATCTGGTGGTGAGCAAATACCACAGTCTAGTGGCGCATCTTCTATGGATAACTCTATTGCCAATATTAATCCAGATACACCAAATTTCAGTTCTTACGACTATCCTTGGAACTGGGCTGCCGAGAAGTTTGGTGATGCAAACGCAATGGATCAACTTCATAATCTGGCCGATAAAGCCATGGCTAACGGTCACACCGTGGAATGGTTTAATAACCCTGATGGAACAGCATGGATGAAAATCGACGGATCTAGCGCTACCGCAGACGTATTGAAGGTATTGAATAAATACGTTTAATAGGTAAAATATAAAATAAACAAGGAGATAAAAATGTTTGAAATTACTGACGAATTCTTAGCACAGGCTGGTTTTGGATCATTGCCTGCGGATAAAAAAGAGCAAATGAGAAAAGACGCCGCTAACAGTGTGCAGGATAAGATTACAAGGAAGATTTTACTGGCTGTTGGTGAAGCGAAGCTGGACGAGTTTATGAAATTACTGGATGGTGACAATGTTTCTGTAGTATTGAATTGGTGTGCGAATAATGGCGTTAATTTAACGGAAATTGTTCAAACCTCGATGAATGAGACTATGATTGAGTTGCAAAAATTATACAATGACGCGTTGAATATGGTGTGTGGATAGTAATATTAAATAGTTACTGGTATAATTTAACTTAACCATATAGAAAAAGAAAAGGAGGACTATGTTCCAACTGAATGAAGAATTTCTTAAAGAACTAGGACTGGATCAGTTGCCAGAAGAGCAGCAAAAATCGTTGTTGCAGCATATTTATAGTGAACTGGAGCTTCGAGTTGGTGAGCGATTAAGCCAGGGTATGAGCGATGCTCAGCTGGAGGAGTTTGCGGGAATTATCGATAAAACTCCAGGTGCTGTGGATGATTTTTTGGCAAAGCATGCGCCTAATTATCAGCAGGAATCAATGTTGCAGAAAATGTCACAAGCTTCAGGTTTGCCAGTTGACGATCCGCGTCTGAAGGATGAATTTGCAGCTACTAAGTGGCTAGAGGTCAATCGACCAGATTATCGTGACGTTGTGGCTGCGGTTATGGCTGATCTTAAGAAGGAAATTATAGCGAATAAAGATGCTATTTTGGGTGGCATGAGTGCACCTTCAGCGCCACAGCAGACTCAAAGCGACTTTGATTTGGCTGCTTAGTCAGTGAATTTAGACTTGATGACCGCGGATAAATTCTTCTGCGGTCATTGTTTTTCCGCTGGGCGCGATGAGCTCGTCGATAATTAAATAGTTGTCGTCGGCAAATTTTTTATCAAGATGAGAACTCGGAGTTTTGTTGCAATGAGATTTCGTGATGATGATATCTCGATCGTCAATTGTCATTCTACTACGTGGAAACCCGAGGTGTGCGCGAACGTGGGCTTCGGCCTCGGCGGCGGTCATACGTTCCGTATCGAGCCACGAATCGTCCTTGTTTAATAATTGGCAATATGAAGCCTGAGAATCGTCCTGTGGTGTTGGTTGAAGACTCCCATTGATGATGTTTGGCAGGTTTTTTATTAGCAGAGAAGTGCCGTCGTGGAATAGTTTGTCGTACAGCTCGGACTTTGATTCTTTTCCAGTGAGGGCTTGTCGAGTTTGGGTGTATATGGGACCGGCATCCATTTTACTATCAAGTTGCATTATCGATACGCCAGTTTCGGTATCTCTGTTGGCTATAGCTGATTCGATAGGCGAAGGTCCTCGATATTTTGGTAGTAGAGAAGGGTGAACATTGATAATTCCCGGTGTAAATAAGTCAATAATTGACTGGGGAATGATTTTTCCGTACGCAACCAAAACGCCTGTTACTGGCTGAAGTTGTTTTATATGGTCGGTGATTTCACTGACTTTATTCGGCTGTAAAACTGTAATATTGTGAGACTTAGCGAATGTTTTTACTGGAGGTTCAGTGAGTTTATGTCCGCGACCGCGCTTGGTGTCGGGTTTGGTAATGACGCAAACAACGTTAAAACCCTCTTCAACGAGAGCTTCTAGGGTAATTAGGCTGTAATTCTCAGTTCCAAAGAATACTATTTTCGGCGATATCTTTGTCATAATCTAACGGTTGCAACTCGCCTTTCTTATCGAGCGTATAAAAAGCGTCTTTTTTATCCTTAATATGGTCTATAAAAACTAATCCGTTGCAGTGGTCTATCTCGTGCTGTAATACGCGCGCCAAAAATCCTTCGGCTTTAATTCGCACTTCTTCGCCATCTAAATTCATGGCTTTTACGCGAATTTTACTATAGCGAGGAACTTTTCCGTAAATGCTTTTAACGCTTAAACATCCTTCAAAATCTTCGACGATTTCACCTTCGTATTTCACGATTTCTGGATTGATAAGAGTGATGAATTCGCGAGTTGATTTTCTTTCAAAGTCAGCTCGAACAATCACGACACGTTCTAATTTGTCGACTTGAACTGCAGCCAGGGCGGCGCTAATTTCATGAGGTCTGGAATCCTCCCAATCCAACGCAGCTGCGGTCATTTCATTTGCCAGTTTTACAACGTCATTAGTAACAACGTGTATTTTTGATGATTTTTGGCGAAGATGTGGATTGGGCAATGTGATAATATCGTCTTTTGTCATTGCTATAATTATACCAAAAATTACAGTAGACTTACAGGGTCAAGCTCGTACTGCCAGTGTGATGGCGGTAGGAAATTTAAGGCGTCAAGAAGCTCTTGTCGTTTGGGGCCTTTTATTACGATTTGCCATCGATATGTATCGCGGATGCGCTCGTAAAAAGCGGGCGTTGGTCCAAAAACTTCAATGTTGTCAAAATTAGATTTTAATAGTTCGGACAATTTTTTAGCGTTTCTTATGGCGGCAGTTTCGGTTTTATAAACGCAAGTTAATTTTAAGAGGTAAGTGAAGGGTGGAAAGTTGGTTTTTTGTCGCTGAGATATGGTTCTTTGATAAAATTCTGTATAGTTTTGAGATAATCCGTTTGTGATGGATGGGTGACTTGGCTGGTATGATTGGACGACAACTTCTGTTGGTGTGCTTGACCTGCCGACGCGGCCGACGACTTGGGCGAGCAATTGAAATGTTCGTTCGGGCGATGAATAGTCAGGGAGGGAAAGTCCGGTGTCAGCCTGAACGACTCCGACGACTGTTAAATGTGGCAAATCTAATCCTTTGGCAATAACTTGCGTACCGATAATTATATCTATTTCGCCATTTTTCAGTTCATCGTAACGTTCGTCTACGGTAGCCTTCAAATCGGTGTCTTTATCAAATCGAGCAATTTTTTTGTTCGGGAATAAACTCTGTAATTCGTCTTCAATTCTCTTAGTTCCGATACCTTTATGAATGATGTCAGCGTTTTTACATTCAGGGCAACTAGTAGGAACTTTGGTCGAAAAACCGCAAATGTGGCATGACAATTTATGACTATCCGCGTGTAGAGTGAGCGGAATAAAACAGCGTGGACAACCAGCCTGCCAGCCGCAGTTATCGCATAATGTGATTGATGCTGTGCCACGTCGATTGTGAAAAATAAGGACTTGCTCATTTTTTGATAGCGCTGTGTTCATAGATTTCAGGAGTGGGTCAGAGAGAAATTGATGTTGAGTAAAATTATTGCGCTTTGTCATGTCGACCAGCGTCACGTTGGGGCGAACGGTGTCTGGTCTTGCTGGTTTTGTCATTGTAATGATTGGCGTGTTTGATTTTTTTGCAACGTAATAGTCGGCGACTGCTGGAGTGGCGCTGCCTAGAATTAGCTTGCCGCGATGTTGATTCGTAAGAACTGAGGCGACACGAAGGGCTGAATATCGAGGGGACTGTTCCTGTTTGAAGCTCGGTTCATGACACTCATCAATTACCACAAGTCCGAGCTGTTGCACGGGCATGAAAAGAGCAGATCGCGGACCGATGATTACTACCGGATCGTTTGAGCTGATGATTCTTTTCCAGATTGCATATCGTTGAGCTTCGGTTTGTTTGGAATGGGTAACTATGACATTTGGTAGATGAGCGGAAAACTCAGCAACCAGTTGTGAGGTTAGGGCAATTTCGGGGACTAAAATTATTGACGATCGCTCTTCTTTTAAGGTTTGTTTTGCGGCTTCTATGTACACTAGGGTTTTTCCTGAGCCAGTTACGCCGTGTAAAAGTGCCGTTCCGGAATGGAGATTTTCGATGGTCTGCAAGGCTGATTTTTGCTCATCGGTGAATACATTTTTTGTTCGTTTTTCTGTTGGGCTAATGGGGGCGGTGTCTTTAATTTTGCGTCGATTTTTAGATAATCCACTAGGCAAGATTGCTTGCCAGACGGTCGCTTGGTGTGTGGCGTAATATTTGCTCATCCACAGGGCAGTTTGAACGAGTTCGATTGGTAGAGGATATTCTTCAATGATTTTACTAATTGGCTTGACTTCAAAATCAGGCTGGCGAACTTCTTGTAGGACTACGCCAATAGCGTTGATTTTGCCGACTTCCATAGCAACAATCATTCCGGTCGGCAGTCTTTCTTCCGAAGAATACGTAAACGAACTTGCGTCGGCGCGGACGATCCTTGTTGGCGAAACCAAATAGTAATGCATGTTCATATTATATCGCGAAAAAAATGCTAAAATAAGCATATGTATTTTGAGAGTCGTTCGCAGGCTGGGGCAATTCTGGCTGATCAAGTACTGGAAAAGTATCGCTATGAAAACTGCGCAGTGGTTGCAATTGGTGAAGGTGGCGTGCTGATCGGCGAGCAAATTGCAGTGAAGCTTCACTGTGTTCTTATGATGCTGCTTAGCGAAGGGATTGAGATCCCCGGGGAAAGTTTAAGCATCGGGGCGATGTCGCAGTCTGGGCAATTTACGTATAATAGTCAATTTTCTGACGGTGAAATTAATGAATATACTAGTGAATTTCACGGTTATCTGGAAGAGAAAAAGCGCGAGGCTCATCAGAAAATGAATAGGCTTTTGGGCGATGGTGGAATCATTGATAAGGATATGCTGAAAGATCGGGTGGTGATTCTGGCGAGTGATGGTTTTGGTGATGATTTATCGGTTTTGGATGTGGCTTTGAGTTTTCTGAAGTCGGTTCGGATTGAGAAATTGGTGATTGCGGTGCCGTTTTGCGGTGTGGCGGCGGTGGATAAATTGCATATGACAGTTGATGAAATGCATATCTTGGACGTGAAGGAGAATTTTATGGGATTAAATCATTATTATGAGGATAATGCATTGCCGTCCAAAGAGGAAACGATAGCGAAAATTAATCAGGTTATTTTGAATTGGAAGTAAAAAAACTTGTCGGGTGTTGTAAAATTGTGATAAACTTTAATTAAGAAAGATGCGTTAGGGAGGTTATGTTAGACGTTTTTATTACATCTAGGGTGCGGCGAAAAATTGTAGTAGTATACGCTAAGTATCCTGATTTTCACACACATGTTCGCGGATTAGCAAAGCTAATTAAGGAAGATCCTGGAAATATTCAACGAGAATTGAAGCGACTAGAAAAGGTTGGATTTTTGCAGAGTGAAAAGCAAGGTAACTCACGTACGTATTTCACTAATAAACAATTCCCAATTTTTAAGGAATTGCAAAGTATGGTGATTAAATCTCAGCAATATTCAGCGCGATCAAAGCGCGGCATGGCTGATAAAGACTAATGACATTATTTGAGAAAATTTTAGCGGCTCGAGGCTTAACTACGCGTGCGGCGCGTGAGGAATTTTTGCATCCGAATTACGCGTCAGTAAAGCATGATCCGTTTTTATTGCCAGATATGAGAAAAGCAGTGGACCGCTTGAAAAAGGCGCACACTGAGGGTGAGAAAATTGTTATTTATGGTGATTACGATATTGACGGGTTGAGTGCAACGGCAATTTTACTGGATGCGTTTGGCAAATTTGGCTTTAAGGAAGTTGGCGCATTTATTCCAAATCGGTTTGTTGAGGGCTACGGAATGACGATGGGCGCTGTTGATAAGGTGCGAAATATGGGCGCGGATTTAATAGTCACGGTTGATACGGGAAGTTTGTGTCATGCGGAAATTGAATATGCGTCGAGTTTGGGGATTGATACGGTAGTGACTGATCATCATAATGTTGCTGAGACTCCACCGCCGAGTGTTGCCGCGGTCAATCCGAAGTTTCCTGGTCATAAATATCCGTTCCGCGATTTGTGTGGTGCGGGTGTGGCGTTTAAATTGGTTCAAGCTCTACAAACCGAACTGGACGGGTTGCCAGATGGTTACGAGAAGTGGCTGTTGGATTTAGTGGCATTAGGGACGGTTTGCGACATAGTTACACTGGCGGATGAAAATAGGGCGAATGTCTATTGGGGTTTGGAGGTTTTGAAAAAGCAGAAGCGTCCTGGTTTGAGGGCATTGATGTCGGTGGCGGGAATTGAGCCGGAGAAGGTTAACGCCAGACATTTGGGATTTGGCTTGGGTCCACGAATGAATGCGGCGGGCAGGCTGGAGACGGCGCAATATGCTTTGGACATGCTGACGGCGAGTGATGGTTTGGAAGCATTGGAAGCTAGTGAAAAATTGGAAGAATTGAATATTAAGCGTCGTAGCATTCAGGACGAGATTTTTGACGAAGCTTGCCAGCAGGCGGACAATATGACTGACGATCGAGTTTTGGTGGTGAATAGCGGCAATTGGAATCACGGAGTTATCGGCATCGTGGCGTCAAAGTTGGTTGAGAAATATAAGAAGCCAGTTTTTATAATTGGCGAGCGTGGCGATGAGGCTACGGGCTCGGCGCGAAGTTTTGGTGATTTTTCCGCAGCTGACGCGGTTCGTGCAGCTGACGACATCATTATTAAAGGTGGTGGTCACGGAGCGGCGGCGGGCGTGACGCTGGCGACTGAGAGAATTGACGATTTTAGGCGACGAGTGAATGAGTTTTACGATTCGCTGCAATTAAAAAATCAGGAATTATATTTGTTGCCGAGAGCTGATGTTGAGATCGACGATTTTTCGGAAATTAATGAAGAACTGGTTGATAATTTGGCAAAGATGGAGCCGTTTGGCAATGGTAACGCGGAACCCATATTGAAAATAACCAAAGCGACGGTTTTGAATGTGAGGAGAGTGGGCGCGGATGGGCAACATGTTAAATTGACCTTGCGTGATAAAAATAATATTACGCTGCAGATGTTGGCTTTTAACGCGCCAGAAGAATTTTTTCGTGAAGTGGGCGACGAAGTGTCTGCTTGGTTCCAGCCGACCGTAAATGAGTGGCAGGGAATGAAGTCGGTTGAAGGGCGATTGCTGCATTTGTCGGAGATATAATAGTTGCCTTATTTGGGTTTATATTGTATAATAAGCACATAGTTTAAATTTATCTGGAGTGAAGTTATTATGAAATCGGAAAAACTTTGGACCCTGTCATCTGAACCTACAGATTATGGCTTTGAGAATGGTCTGCGGATTGCTGAAGTGGATGGCAATATGCATCGGGGCGAGTCAATACAAATTGCCACACCTGAAGATATGCGGCGTTTATCTAAAGAGTCTTACAACTCGGAGCATATGAATAGAATTGTCGAGCAAGTGAAAAATCCACGCTACATTCGCGGATTGGGCGGAGTCGGAATTGAGACAGCGATAATAGGCAATGTAGGTGCGGATAAATTGCAGGTTGTTTTGTATGGGTGGGGAGGTAATTTTCGCCATCCAAACGCGCTAAGAGAAGCTATTACTATGACGTACAATGACCCAAATGCAGCTTACATGGTTATTAATATGCCGGGCGTGGGTAATTCTGGGATGTTGCCTAAATCAGTTCGTAAAAAGATAAGAGAAACTGGTAGTTATGATAGTCTGGGTGGGTATACTGGTCCAGTGCTTGATTATGTTAGTGAAGATTATGATTCTATTGTGGTCGGCGGACACTCTTTGGGCGCGCGCGTAGCTACGGCGTCTGTCAGTCATATGGATTCTAGAGTTGATGAGTTGCGTCTATTTGACCCAGTAGGGTCGCGCAATATGGGCCTTGTTGCTTTGGGGGCAAATTTCATAGGAAAAGAAGGCTTGGAGTTAATGCGTTACGATAAGGAATCGCTAGCTCCGAGCGCAAAAGAACTTGGCTTGCAATTTTTATCTAGGGAAGACCCTAAGTACGTTGAAGTAATCGAAGGTTTTTCGGAAAGATCAAATAGCGAATTTGTCGTACCGAAGCAGGGGTGGCGCCAGCAATTCCTAACTGATACATTTGCATTAAGTAAAGATGGTTTTGCGGAAGATTTGCTAAGAGCTGCACCGAATGTTCAGCGAGAGATTGACATTTTTACGCCTGAAGGAAGCCACTTAACTAATATGCGTAATATTGCGCATATTGTTGGCATAGTCAATGGCGATCCGAGGTCGACAGCTGCCGAAGCTAGACTATTTGGTATTTTGGATCGTCATACACATAATGTCATGAATGTTCCAGCTGTTTTGGCGTTAATCTATAGTCTGAATGTCTAAGCTTTAATCGGAGTGGCGATAAAATAATAATCTAGTTGGCAAATACTTTCTTATCTGTTATAATGTTTGCAGTATGGTACAAGTAACACGTAAAGATCAGAAGGAAGCGAACGAAAATATCATTCGTCGTTTCAACCGCAGGGTTTTACAAAGCGGTGTTTTGGCTCGCGCTAAGAGCGTTATGCGTTTTGAAAAACCAATTTCAAAGACCGAGCGTCGTAAAAAAGCTATTATTCGCCGCGAGCGACGAGCTGAAAAAACGGCAAAAATGCGCCTAGGGGTGCGTTAATGTCTGCGCTAAAAGAGCGCATTACTAGTGAAATGAAAGCCGCTCTATTGAGCGGCGATCGTTTTCGTGGTGATGTTTTGCGTAATCTAAAGGCAGCAATCTTAAACGAAGAAGTTTCTTTGGGTAAGCGAGAAGACGGCTTGGATAATACTGAAATTGAAAAAGTCGTTGCTCGAGAAGTGAAGAAGCGTGTCGAAAGCGCGGATTTATATCGAAAGAACGACCGTGCGGAGTTGGCGGAACCTGAAGAAAAAGAAGCGGAAATTTTACGAGAATTTTTGCCAGAGCAGCTTGGCGAGGCGGAAATTGCCAAAATTGTAGATGAGATTGTTGCGGTTATGAGTGATGTCTCAATTCAGAAAATGGGGCAAGTTATTGGCGCGGTAAAAAATAAGGTTGGCAATGCTGCGGACGGCGCGTTGGTAGCAAAAATTGTTAAAGAAAAACTCACAAAATAGGAGGAAAAAATGATTGTATTTTTTGGGCCGGCGGGTGCTGGTAAGAGTGTGCAGGGGCAAATTTTAGCGGCGCGTCATGGTTGGCGTTGGCTTAGCGCTGGGCAGCTATTGCGCGATACTCACGATGGTGAATTGATTCATCGCATGCAATCTGGCGAACTAGTGTCGGCAGAAACTATCAACGGTTTGATGGGCGAGGCTCTTAATAAAGCTAAGGATATTAATGGCGTAATTTTGGACGGCTATCCACGACAATTAGAGCAAGCTAAATGGCTGATTGAGTCGCGTTCACATCACGGAAAAGACGTTAAGTTGGTGATTGTGCTGGAAGTTCCGCGTGACGAAATTCTAGAGCGTTTGAGGGTTCGCGGTCGAGTTGACGATACGCCTGAAGCAATTGACAAACGACTCAGTATTTATCGAGGTGAAATTTACCCGATGTTGAACTATTTGAATGACAATGGTGTTCCAATTGTACATATGAGTGGCGTCGGAACCGTCGGGCAAGTTCATGATGAAATTGAGAGAGAGCTGGTTAGCCGCGGCATCGTTGAGGGTGTAAAATGAGTCAATTGATCACCGGAGAAAAAACGCCGCAACAGATGAAAGATATGCGCGAGTGTGGCAAAATGCTTGCGACAATTTATGACGAATTGAAAAAATCCGTAACGGCTGGAATGAGTGAACTGGACGCTAATGATTTTGTGGCTAAGCTAATTAAAGATTTTGGCGCAGAGGCGACTTATCTTACGGATGAAGTGAAGTTTCCAGGAGTGATTTGCATATCGACGAATGAGCAATTGGTGCATTCTTTCCCGACCGAATATGTTTTTGAAAAGGGCGACGTGGTCAGTTTTGATTTGGTGATTGGCTATCGTGGAATGAAGACGGATAGCGCTTTTACTATGGTTGTCGATGAAGAGCCTAAGGGTGCAAAGAAGCATTTATTGCATGCAACAGAACAGAGTTTATATGCGGGAATTGACGCGATAACTGGCGACGGAACGCGAGTTGGTGATATTTCAGCGGGAGTGGAAGCTGTACTGAAGAAGGCTAAACTTGGTATAATCCGTGAACTAGTTGGTCATGGCGTGGGGCTAAGCATGCATATGGAGCCAGAAATTCCGAATTACGGCAGGCGAGGAACTGGTCCGATGCTGCACGCTGGCGACACAATTGCAATTGAACCGATGGCAAGCTTGGGTGGCGAAAAAATTATTACCGACAGCGACGGCTGGACAATTAGCATGAAAGACGGCAGTCTGGGTGCGCATTTTGAACATACGGTATTGATTACCGAAACTGGCGCTGAGATTCTGACGAAACTTTAATTATTAATCTGAATCTAGCGATTCGTTATCGAAATCTATCTCGGCAACTATATATCGAGGCCGGGTGGTAAGATCACCGCTACCCCATCCGCCAGCATAACTCGTTATGCCATGCTCGGCTTGCCAATCTAGATATGTTTTTTCACTGCATCTTAAATCGTCCATCTTTTTGCGCATCTGTTTTTGCTCGATTCCGTCATTATATACTTCAATGTAGAAAAATACTTTATTTTTGCCACACTCTCTGTATCCAATATTGTTTTTTAGCGAAGTGTCCTTTGTTGGACCGTTTTTTAGGGTATTTAATAAGTTGTCTGGAAGGTAATTAGCCTGATGCATAGCGCGACCAATACCGCCGCCGTCAAACACTCTTACTCCTGAATCAGTATATCCTCCACCAGGACTATCATAGAATCCAAGCGGTTTATAATTTCTTAAAGGAACTTTATTTCCACCGGCTACGTATGATTTAAAAGCAGTTTCGACTTGATGTAATGTCTCTTTTGCAGCCGCGTCATACGCGTTCTCTCTGAACTTAGAATATGATATAGTGGCAATTCCCGTAAGAATACCGATAACGCAAATGCCTATAATAAGCTCGACAAGAGTAAAACCGTTTATGTTTTTCATTGTGAGGATATTGTAACAGAAATATTTTTTGGCAGCAACAAGGTAATTCGCTTGCCAAATTATAGGCATAACCTGTATAATAGAGCTTATGCAGGAGCAATCTCGATATGTGGTAGGAATTGATATTGGCACGAAAAACGTGCGCTGTGTCGTTGGTTATATTGACGCAGAAAATGGTGCGCCAAAAATTGTTGGTGTCGGTGAAGCGCCAAATAGCGGAATGCGAAAGGGAACTGTAACGAATTTGAGCGGTCCAGCTGAAGCTATTGATAAGGCCCTGGAACCAGCTGAGCGAATGAGCGGCCATCAGATTAACGCAGCCACATTGAGTATTAACGGATCTCATTTATTAAGTACAAAAGCCGACGGAATGATTACCGTTGGAACCGTTAATAATGAAGTCACGCACGATGACATATTGAGGCTGGAGGAAGTTGCTACAACTGGAAAAGTACCACAGAATAGAGAAATTTTAGATATTATTGCGCACGCGTATAGGCTGGATGGTCAGGATAATATTAAAGATCCAATTGGTATGACTGGAGCGCGTTTGGAAATTAGGGCTAATGTCGTGTCTGGTTTGGTTCCGCACATTACTAATTTACAGAAGTCGGCGGAAATGGCTAAGGTTGAGGCTGTGTCTGTTGTTCCGTCGGTTTTGGCGGCAGCTCAATCCGTTCTTACGGAAAGTCAGCGTGAAAATGGCGTTGCGGTGATTGATTTTGGTGCGGCAACTACAGGAATTGCTATTTACGAAGAGGGCGATTTGCAACATCTGGCGGTTATCCCAATGGGCGGTCAAAACGTAACGAACGATTTGGCTATTGGACTTAGGACAGATCCGGAAATCGCGGAAGTTGTGAAATTGGCGCATGCGAGATTTGGTGGCGACGTTTTGGGCGAAGTTGAAACGAAGGTTGAAAAGCAGACATATAAGTTTAACCAAGAAGAAATTGACGAGATTGTTCAGGCGCGATACGAAGAGATTTTTGAGGCAATTGCTAAAGAGCTGAAGCGAGCTGGACGATTAGGAAAGCTACCGAGCGGCGTTGTGTTGGTTGGTGGTGCGGCGAAAGTCAAGGGTATGGTGGAGTTTACGAAAGATCAATTGAGTGTGGCGGCACGCTTGGGCGTTCCGGCTGGCTATAGCGGAGTTAGCGATGAAGTGAAAGGTGCGGAGTTTTCAGCTGCGGTTGGTCTGATGTTGATCGACTCTATGGGCATTTCGCAGCAGATAAAACCGATAGTTGGCGCAAATGATGTCACTAAAAAAGCTGGCGGTTTACTTAAAAAAATTTTCGCTAGATTTAAATAAATGATATACTTTATGTAAGGATTAAGAGAGGGAATATATGCCGCAAATACAACCAAGTGAAGTTCAAACATTTGCCAGCATAAAGGTCGTCGGTGTTGGCGGCGCTGGCGGCTCAGCTATTAACCGAATGAAAGACGCTGGTCTAACTGGCGTTCAGTTCATTGCTATGAATACGGACGCCCAGGCGTTGCATAATTCGAAGGCTGACATAAAAATTCATCTTGGTCGTGACGCAACTAATGGCTTGGGTGCTGGCGCTGACCCTACCGTTGGTGAGGCTGCAGCTAATGAATCTCGTGACGAAATCAGGGAAGCGCTAGAAGGTGCGGACATGGTATTCGTAACAATTGGTGCTGGTGGCGGAACTGGTTCTGGTGCTGGTTATGTTGTGGCAGAAGTGGCACGCGAGCTTGGTATTTTGGTAGTTGGCGTGGCAACTCGACCGTTTAGCTTTGAGGGTGAAAAGCGCCGAGTTAACGCGGATTGGGCAATCTCTCACTTGGGACGCGAGGTTGATACCTTGATTACGATTCCAAATGACAGATTATTGCAAACGATTGATCGCCGAACGCCGCTACTAGAAACATTTAAGATTGCCGATGATGTTTTGAGGCAGGGTGTTCAGGGTATTTCTGAACTGATTACTGAGCATGGTTTGATTAACCTTGACTTTGCCGATGTTAAGGCGATTATGAGTAACGCCGGTTCAGCATTGATGGGAATTGGACGAGCAAGCGGTGATGACCGAGCGGTTCAGGCGGCGCAGCAGGCTATTGAAAGTCCTCTAATTGAGGTGTCGATTGATGGTGCCAAGGGCGTGCTATTCAATGTAACTGGTGGCTACGACATGAGTATGGCGGAAATTCAGGAAGCCGCAGAAATTATTACTAGCGCTGTTAGTCCGAATGCCAACATTATTTTTGGTGCGACTTTGAAGCCGGAAATGGAAGACGAGCTGGTTATTACGGTGATTGCGACAGGATTTGATAGCGATACATTCCGCCAGCAGGAAGTTAGCTTGACTGTAGGCGACGATACAAAACCTGTCGAAACAGAAGTTGATGACGAAATGGTTAAAAATATTGACCTAGAGTTGGACAAGGAAGAATCTGCCGAAAGTTTTGCGGCTGAGCCGGAGACTAATATTTGGGAAAATCCAACCGTTGAAGCTGACGATGATGAGGACGATACGCCGGCATTTCTGAGGCGACGAAAGAAGAACAAGGAGTAGATAAAATGGTATTTAATATCGGCAATAGTCGCGTTATTGAATCACGCGAAGTTTCTGATGGTGCCGCAATTCGACGTCGTAGAGAAACTCCAGATGGCAAGCGATTTACTACGTATGAGCGAGTTGAGAAACCAAACCTTGCGGTGATAAAGAAAAATGGTGATCGTGAGCTGTTTGACCGGGTGAAGTTGGCGAATTCGACGCGCCGTTCGGTCGGAAAATTCTTTAAGTCTGACGAGGAAGTTGATAATATCATTACGGCGGTTGAAGACTCTTTATATGCGTTGGGCGAATCGGAAGTTACGTCAAAACAGATTGGCGATCAAGTTTTGGACGAGCTAGAAAAGCGCAACGAAGTGGCGTATGTTCGTTTTGCTAGCGTTTTTTATGAGTTTAAGACGTTGGACGATTTTGTGGAGATTTTAGCGAAGCGACGCAGTAAGGGCGAGCGGGAATTGTAATGCGAGTAGTTGTGATTTATCGTTCGGAAAGCGATTATGCACGCCAAGTTTCAGACTTTTTGCGTGATTTTAGTCGACAAACCGGTCAGGTTTTAGAGGAGATGAGTCCTGATTCTGTGGAAGGCAATAATTTTTGCGAAGTGTATGACATTGTGGAGTATCCAACAATTATCGCACTGAGTGACAGCGGTCAATTGCAAAACCTTTGGCGTGGTCTGCCGCTACCAACAATTAGCGAAGTGAGTTTTTATGTTTAATAAAATCAAAAACTGGCTATTTCACGAGGATTTGAAAAAGCAAAATTTGGCGGCGCTTATAATGCTTCTCGGTAGTGGATTAGGATTATTGGCATCATTTGTGTTGTCTATTGAGTCTCTAGAATTAGCAAAAAACTCTCACGCTGTATTAAGTTGTGATTTTAGCTCGGCTCTGAGCTGTTCGGCAGTGGCGAATCATTGGTCGGCGGCTATTTTGGGATTTCCAAACAGTTTCATCGGTGTGATGACTTTGCCTGTTATGGTAACAATTGCAGTGGCGTTATTGGCGGGAGCAAAGTTCCCGAAGTGGTTTATGCAGGCGGCGCAGGCTGGTGCTGTCATCGGAATGATATTTGCTATTTGGATGTTTTATATGAGCTACGTCGAAATTGGCGTGCTTTGTCCGTGGTGTTTGACCTTAGATCTTGGAATGCTGATGATTATGTTCGGTTTGACGCGTTACAATGTCTTGCGGAAAAATATCTCTTGTCGATATATGCAGAAGATTGTTGGCGGCGGATATGATGTGCTTGTCGTGGTGTCGCTGGTTGTCGCGGTAATTGTCGCGATAATCGCCAAATTCGGCAGCTAATTGTTCTAGTTTTGCTTGCTTTATGCAAAGTGCTTATGGTATATTTATGATGTATATTTATGCTCAATCTATACCACCACTATGGAACATAAAAGAACGTTATCAATAATAAAAGACCGTAAAGCCAAGAGATTTTTTATCCTTGGCGGTTTTATTGTTGTTAGCGCGGCTTTAGGGTTTATGTTTTTGAGCCCTCATCAAAGTCGTGCGACTATTCCTAGTGGTGGCAAGCAGATTGAAGTGGGGCAAGTTTCTTATCGATTATACGAGTCGTCCAATGGTATTAATCCAGGTAGTCCGCTTGCAAATACCAACACCACTGCCACATTACCAAAATGAGCTAATCACCAAAACCGCCGAGCCAAAAGAATTGTTCTTCTGGCCATCAACTACAGCGCTAATGATGATTGGCGGTGGGGTACTTTTGTTCATTATTTTGATAGTGATAATTGTCATAAAATCAAAGCGGAACAAAAAAACTGTTCAATTTAAAAAACGTTGATTTTATAAAAAAGTGATAGAATAGATGTATGAAGAAAAGTTCTCTGATTAGAGCGTTTTTGAGCATTGTAATCGTGGCGCTCGGCGGGGTTTTACTGCTGAAAAACCTCGAAGTTATTAACATTAGCTGGGATATTTTCTGGGGTACGGTTTGGGCTGCAGGATTTGTGTTGTCTGGACTGGTGAATATATTCAATTATCGAAATAAAACGGCGTGGATTTGGGGATTATTGCTGATTGCGATTGGCGTTCTGATTAGCCTAAATTCTTACGGAATAGTTGACGTTAGTATCTGGAAGGTATTCTGGCCTGTAGTTTTGATTGCTGCTGGTTTGGCAATGATGTTTAATACTAGTCCTAAGGACGTTAAGTGTTCTAAAAAGCTGAATAAAGACAACGCAGGTAATGAGAAAATTGCTTGTTTTTGGGGCGAAGAAGACGCTGTAAAAGGTGATTATACTGGCGGTTCGTTGGTTGCGATATTTGGTGGTGTGGATTTGGATTTGCGTCAAGCAAAGATCAAAGACGGTTCTGTGATTGAAATTTTTACATTTTGCGGTGGCGTTAACATTACTTTGCCAGACGATGTGATTGTTAAGAACGAAGTGCGCGGATTTTTGGGCGGAACTGATGATAAAACTCTACCTAAAGATTCTGCCAAAAAGACTCTATATCTGAAGGGTGAGTGTGTTTTAGGCGGTCTGGAAATTAAATAAAGTTCTTGGGATTTTGATGAAAACGCGCTACAATAACAGTAGGGCGTTTTCGCGTATGTTGAATTGGCGTGAAATGAGCGGTTATCAGCCGTGAAGTCTGCGGGAAGAAATCGATATAAAGTCGAGATTAGAACCTGCCGTGAGCTTGCGTAAATAGCAAATAAAGAGCTGAAAGAATCACTTCTTTTGGAATCGAGATGGTACCGTCCGCATAAAACACCTAAGCGGATTCTCGAAGTCAAGAGAGGTGATTTTTAATTTATGAAAGGAGTGTGATGAAAGGTATTGTCTATATTATGAATACTGCAGTCTCTGGGCTGATTAAAATCGGTAAAACTGGATTGCAAAACTACAACGAGAGAATGCGACACCTTGAGCGTAATGGATATTATAACGTTTCTGGGCTGAAGCAATTTTTCGCTATCGAACTCAACGATTATGATGATAAAGAGGCGTTGCTGCATGAAATTTTCAGTAAGCATCGAGTCGATGATAGTGAGTTGTTTGCTCTAGATTGCGAACTCGTTAAACAGCTGTTACTGGCATTTGACGGTCAAGTAGTTTATCCAAAAAATATCAATAAGGAACATGCGTTTGACGATGTAGTACGGTTGCGAAAGCAGGGGTCGCTATTTAATTTTTATCAAAAAGGGCTAAAAAACGGTGACGTGATTGTCTTTGCGCAAGATAAATCTATTAGTGCAATTGTTGCTGGCGAGAGGGAGGTTGAATATGACGGCGAAGTCTATAAATTGTCGCCGTTAACCCGTGAAATTTTCCAGAAAAAAGGCAAGCGTAATGCTAGTGGTGCGTACCAGGGTGCAGCTTATTGGTTATTTAATGGTAAAAAATTGAAAGACTTAGAAGACAAGTAAATTATACAAAGCGGAAGGGATAAGTAATGAAATTCAAACACGGAACACGTCGTCGGGCTGCAGAATATGAGAAAGATTGGGTGCAGCGATGGAAAGAGGATGATACATTTAATAAGTCGGTCGCGCAACGTCCCGCTGATAATTCTTGGGTTTTTTATGACGGTCCTCCGTTTTTGACGGGAACGCCACACCACGGACACTTGTTGGTTAGTACGGTGAAGGATACGATGGGACGATTTCACACGATGAAAGGTCAGCGAGTTGAGCGCCGTTGGGGTTGGGATTGTCACGGACTGCCAGCAGAGGTTTACGTTGAAAAAACGCTAGGAATTTCTAACAAAAAAGAGATTGGCACGAAGATTAGCATTTCAGATTATGTCAAGGAATGTCGAGCGGCTATGGTTCGAACTGGTACCGAGTGGGAAGATACGATTGAGCGAATTGGTCGTTGGGTCGAGTTTAAGGGCGCTTATAAAACCATGGATAATAATTACATGGAATCTGTTTGGTGGGCGTTTAAGAAGCTTTATGAAGACGGTAAGATCTACGAAGGCGAGAAGATTTTAATTTATTGCACGAAGGATGCGACGCCAATTTCTAAGAGTGAAGTGGCTATGGAAAACAGCTATCAAATGGACACTGATCCAAGCTTGTTCGTTTACTTTAAGCTGGAAGATGAGGATGAGTATTTGCTTGCGTGGACGACAACGCCGTGGACTTTGCCGGCAAATATGGTCTTGGCGGTAAATCAGGATGTCGATTATTCTTTAGTAGCGTACGGCGATAAAAAGTTTTACGTTGCAAGTGATCGTGTTGAGAAAGTTATGGCGGATGAAAAGCATCAGCCGTTGGAATATTCAATTGTTAAGACGATTAAAGGTTCTGAATTGGTGGGCAAGCGATTTGAGCCTTTGTTTGAAAATCGCGGGCCGGCTGCGCATAAAATTCTTCACGCCGATTTCGTGACGACTGAGGATGGTACGGGAATTGTTCATATTGCGCCGGCTTACGGTGAGGACGATTATGAATTGTGCCGAAAAAACGACGTGCCAGTATTATCGTTGGTTGACGGTGATGGAAATTACACAGAGG
>CAUTQX010000010.1:0-19853 GCA_963540705.1 uncultured Candidatus Saccharibacteria bacterium | reverse complement strand
GCAGCGCTGAGTCCTTGCGGGGAAAATTGATGTGTTACCGATTCCAAAGAATGCAAGCCAGCCAGTTCCGTAACATTTCTTAACAATTTCTGCAGCTCATCCGCATCATTAAGCAAAGCAGAATCAACTTCGCTCACTTTTATGGTTATAGATTGGACCGCGGCATGCATATTATAGTAATTATATCATCTCTAGGGCGTCAGGAATAAAGGTGAAACGTGACTCTTAGGGAGTATCTGTATTTAGATTGTTAGGGAACTATAACGAAAGGCGATATTATTGATTTTTCAATGACGGTTGTAGTAATATGGCAGTGTAAGACAGCAGCGCCCCTCTTATGTTAGAGCAACGCGGGCTGTCTTATTTTATTTTGACTGATATATTACCCTTAAACACCACCAGAACTGTATAAATGTCTAAATTATTAGGGAACTTCTGACATCATAATAATATGTCGACCTATTCCGCCTCTTGAAGACGGTTACATGAAGACACCTCAAAAATGAGGTGTCTTTTTTGACGGCTTCGAAAAAAATAATAAATATATTCCAAATACAAGCTTAATTGCCGAGTCAATATATGCTATCACCTCTAATGGGATATCGGTAAAAATATATCCTACAAAAATATTAATGGCGCAAATAATACCTAAATATATCATTGATTTTCCATGCACAAAATAATACGGGAAAAAATGTAGTGCGGTTGCCATCAGCGCTCCCAGCCAAATCAATCTCCAATTTTCAGTCGCAAAGAATGGTCCACCCAGTAGAACCATTAAGACAAATAATAGAATAACGGCATATAAAGATACTTTCTTTTGAAATTCACTCGAAGAGCCATAGGATAATTTATTCAACACCTTTTTATTCATGTTGATTGAGAAAAAACTAATAACATATCCAATACTAAATATTTGCATGTTTATTATTTGTTTTCCTCCAGCCAAGATAGCTATTACTATAACCGCCGCCACTGTAATTAACCACAATCCACATGCCCTCTTGTAGTTGAATTCCAACTTTTCATCTTTATTATAATTTAAAAAAGCCATGAATATCTCCAATAAAATTGTTACTTTTTTTATTATATCACCGTAATAAAATTGTAATCACGGTCGAATCGACTGCCTATTCTCTCAATAATATGATAAACTAATCTCATGGAAACGCTTATATTTATAGTTATAGTAGCTGCAATTATTTTATTAGTAATAAAAGCAAGGCAGGGGACTGACAGCGACACAAGCCCGATTAAAACCCCAATAAAGAAAGAATACGTATACATTAAAAAATCTTGCGCAATGACGCCAAGTGAATTATCGTTTTACAAAACTCTACACGAAGCAATAAACGGATGTGTAATTATACCTCAGGCTCATTTAAGTATGTTTTTAGACCATGAGATAAAAGGACAAAACTGGAAGGCGGCTTTCGCAAGAATAAACGGCAAATCTGTAGATTTTCTAATTTGCACTAACGACATGAAGCCTCTTATAGCTATTGAACTCGACGACAATACTCACAATCAGCCCGATCGGAAAACGCGCGATGATTTTGTCAATTCAATCATAGCCAATACTAATATGCCCCTACTGCGATTTAAGGCAGGCGAATGGAATAGTGAAATAATTAAGCACAGAATCACCCAAGCTCTTTCGCAAAACTAGCAATTAAAAAACAATAGAACAAAATACGAACTAATTATTAGCTATTTTTAAGCGTGTGTAAATCCGAGTTGGTTAAATACTCGTATATTTGATAGATTTTGCAATACGAACATAAACCTGCAAATCCGAGCCAATTACAAAATAATTGCTAATATATGGCATAAAAACATACCAAGCCAATAAATAGGGCGGTTTATAAAACATCCAACAGTAAGTAAGTTGATTTGGTAAAAATGAGATAAATTTATCGCGAAGAAAGATGATGGAATAGTCGTGTTTTAGATATAGTTTTAATGTCGCACAATGTACCTTTTACGCAATAATAAATACATTCCAAAGATGAATATACACATGTGTCTATAAATATCTAATAACACCTATAAAACGAACTTTTTCTGGTAATTCGGCCAGGGAATTCTCTCTATTATATACAACCCCATAAAACATACCATCTTTTATAAAAATATATACCAACAAAATACGAACTTAGAAAAATATTTTTAGTTCCAGCACTACACGTCAGAGTGCTACATTGATATTTTTACATCAACGTGAACTCTGAACACGCACGCCGTAAGCTCGTTAAGTTTTCCACAACGCATTTTATATTATTTGACATTTTCATATTTTTATTGCCCTACTCCCCTAGCTTATTATTTTGCGATTATTTGACTTTTGCATATTTTTATATTGTTATATATATTTTCCACGCCATACATAAATAGAACAAAAAGAGAACTTACTCTATCCAGAAGAGAAGTTGACCGCCCTACTTATAGAACGATCTCTGATCTACCCTGACGTCTATATACCCCGGCTTTGCGCCATTATTATCCAAATAGCCCAAAGTAGCTATCGCCTGTTTAACCTGAGCTTGAGCAGACCTATCCACCGTCATACGGATCTGAGTCTCCCTGCCCTCGACCTTAAACCAAACTTGACGTACAGTATTAGCTGGCAGAATAACCTCTGAAACATTCATTTTGTGTTGCGAAAATTCAGACACGGCTTGACCAAGGAAGCTCAAGAATTGACGATTGATAACTTCTTGACCACCCCTAGTCGGCAGGCCACTCTCATCACGAACAGCAACCGTAGGCGCGGCAAAATAATTCTGCTCAAAAGTAACACCGCTATCATCAACAAAATAAATCTTATCTCCGGAAGACCACTGAGCCACTGGCTGCCTAAACGTCAACTTAACAGCTGATCGCGCTAGAAAATCTCCCTCCACGCGAATATTTTTTACCTCAGGAGCTTTCTGTAAAAAGAATTGCTTTAGGTCATTATTATTGAGGAAAAATCGAAACCTTTCCGCTGGATGAGCGCTGTAATATTCATTAAGAACGCTCACGTATTTATCAGCATTACTGGAACTTTTTGTGTCGGGAGTTTGGATTGAGATGTTGATGGTCAATTGAAACAAAAGAAATGTCACAACAAGCAAGCTTACCGCAGTCACAAACATTTTCCGCATTACGCGACGACGCTTTTTCACCAATTCATGAGTTTCAAGTCTTTCGGAAGTCTCTAGCGGAGAAGAAGTTTGACGGCTATTAAGCGTCCTATTCCGACGATACGATTGGGCAGGCAAATCCTCATAATTATCGCTCCGACGACGCGCTGCAATTTCTCGACGACTTAAATTTTCGTCCGATTTTTTATTAGAGAAGGGAAACTTCACTTTCGCCTGCCCTGCCTTCGCACTGTAGTCAGAATAATTTTCACCATGTCTTTAGCCGCGTTTGGCTTGGCAAATTTGCCGAAATTATCGCCCAGACCTTTAAGAATCTTCTGAGATTTTAATACGCCAATGATTTTTCGCGCCAAGATTTGATTGTCTTTATCCAGTTCATCTTCGGAAACTATCAACGCCGCCAACGCATCTTGATAAACCTTAGCATTCTTCAATTGATGCCCACCTGTCAATTTACCGTTAGGAATAATGATTGTCGGTTTATGTAGCGCCGCCAGTTCCAAAAGGGTAGTCGCCCCTGCCCTAGTCACAACCAAATCCGCCGCTGCCAAAACTTCCGCCATTCCATTATGGACAAATGCCTGCAATCGCCAGCCCTCACGCTCATCGGTTTGCTCGAGGATTTCTTCGTACTGCTGATTTCCCGATATCAAAAATACCGAAGCCTCAGAAAGTAACTCTTCTCTAATTGCCATAATCGCGGAATTAATTCGCCCAGCACCAAGTCCGCCACCAGTAATAACAACTAGCGGTTTATTAATATTGAAGCCCAGTTTTTCCTTCAATTTTTGCCTCTCAGCCTCAGAATATGGACGAAAATCTGGTGATACCGGAATGCCAACGTACGAAGCTTTTTCTGGCGGATAGTTGTAATATTCAAGTGGCGCACCCGTACCAATTGCCTTAGCAAATGGACTCAGCAAACGATTCGTCAAACCTGGATGCGCGTCAGAATCATGCAAAACTAGCGGGATTCTCAATAACCGAGCCGCATAACCAACTGGCAAGCAAACATATCCGCCCTTAATGAAAATAACATCTGGACGCCACTTTATAAGCTTAAACAAGCTCTGAAAAAAGCCAATCACCACTTTAAATCCGTCGCGCAAATTTGGGAACAAAATTGACGGATGCAAATGAAACGAGATGCTCTTTCCGTGATATCGACGTAATTTCCCAGCAATAATCAAATCAACCGGAATATTCTCATCAAACTTGGCAAAAATCCCGCGCGCGCTGGCGCCAAATTTTTTATCACACCAAAAACGAAGTTCGTGATCACCAGTTTTCTGTAATTCTCTAAATACGGCTACCACTGGCGTAACGTGTCCGCCTGAGCCGCCGCCGACCGCTAAGATCTTGGCCACTTTCACCCTCCTCTAATGCTTTATGTGACGTATATTTGGAAATTTGGAAAACTAAACCGAGCGCCGCCGCGATAAACAGCATACTTGTACCACCATAACTTAATAATGGCAATGGGATTCCTGTAAGCGGCGCCAACCCTGTCATTGCGGCAATATTCAGTATCACGTGAGACGCGATCCAACCAAAAATTCCCGCCACAATTAGCCGCAATGTCACGTTCGGAAGCCTCGCAGCTACGTGCAAAATCGACAATAACAACGCCGTAAATAGCGCCAATATAGCCATCAATCCGACAAAGCCAAAAGTTTCTCCCATGACGGCAAAAATTGAGTCGTTAGTCGCCTCTGGAAGATATCCTGTCGCCTGAACACTTTTACCGATTCCAAGCCCCAAAAGTCCACCAGAACCAATCGCAATTCTGGCCTGCTGAATATGATAGTTCTTATTTTCTTGACTACTATTTCCCTTGTGACTATCACCCTGAATAAACGTCATCACGCGTTCAATTCGGTGTGGCGACGTAAAAATCATCACCAAACCACAAAGTGCAACAATTGCCAAAATCTTCTTAAAAATCTTCCAATCAATTCCAGCCACCAAAATCATTGATAAGATAATCGCTATCAACGAAATTCCCGTTCCCAGGTCTTTTTGCAAAAACACAATCATCAGTAGCGACAAGCCAGAGATGATACCCAGCGGAATGATGGTTTCCTGGATGTCGTTCAGTTTTCCCTGTTGTGACCTACGACCCAAAAAACCCGCCAAAAACAACAACACGCCGTATTTAAGCAACTCTGCCGGCTGAAAACTTCCTAGCCCGCCCAATTGGAACCATCGATACGCACCGTTGGTCTCTTGCGCAAACGACAAATGAAGTACTGCGCCTGAGAGAAACAGTAAAATACATAGCGCAAATCCAGCGTAAAGAATGTATTTTGACCTCTCACCAATAAACCATTTGTACGGCGTAAAATAAAACACAGAAAATGCAATGATAGCAATAAACACACTTGTCAGCTGCTTGCCAAAGAAATACGTATCGCTATAATTCGTGCCGTAAGCATAATTCATCACGTTGGCACGTTGTGGCCCCAGCGCATACATAACAATTAATCCAAGCAGTAGCAAAAGCCCCATATAAAGTACAATTTGATACATCGGCCGATGACCTCGAACCGGCTGAGTGATAGATTGACGATTTTTAGCGACCGAATTACGCAATATGACCTCCAGCGAGCGCCAGCATCACACCAATAAATGCCATCACACAACCGATGACCCAGAATCGCATAGTCACTTTAGTTTCTGGCCAGCCAATCGCCTCCAAGTGATGATGAATCGGCGCGGATAAGAAAATCTTTCTCTTGAATAATTTCTTGCTTAGGATTTGAATTAAGCTTGATCCCGCTTCAATTACAAATAGCAAGCCAATCACAGGAAGTAGCAATAACGAATCGGTTAACATAGCCACAACACCCAGGCACGCCCCATAAGCAAAACTGCCAACGTCGCCCATAAAGAATCGAGCTGGGTAAATATTGAACCATAAATAACTCAAAAGCACACCAACAACCGTAAAACAGAATCCCGCCAATATGACGTGCTGTTGTAATAAAGCAATCACACCAAACGCCCCAAAGCTAATACCAAGCAGTCCACCTGCCAATCCGTCCATTCCGTCAGAAATGTTAACAGCGTTACCGGTAGCCACCACCGCAAATGCGAACAACGGGACTATCAACCAACCGATATTCACCTCGCCCACAAACGGCACATGGAAACTCGCCACGCCCAGTTTGGCAAAGAAAAACCAACCAAGCACCACGCCAATCAACGTAATCAACGCAAACTTCACTGGACTACGAAGCCCAGCCGCGCCGCCACCAAGACCGCGCAGATTGATGATATCGTCAATTAGCCCAACAATTCCGCCACCAACCAACGCTGCCAGAGGAAGCCAGGTCTGCGCTCGGTCTAAATTGAAGAAAATCGTCACCACAAAGATTGAAATTACGCCAATCACTCCAGCCATCGTCGGGATGTTTCGCCGCAATTTTGCCGCTTGGAATTTGGCAAAAACCTTCAGCTTTTTCCCATCAGTGCTTTCCGACCTTTGACGCTTCCAGAAGCGATATCGATAAGCGAAAAACGTATAAATTGGCGTTAAAAACATCGCTAGTAAAAACGCGCCGACGCTCAGCAAAAACACGTGCGTCAATTCATTGGTCATTGTTTGTAAAGCTATTCCCATATTTATTCCTTTGGTGCTATTTTCATATAATCAATCATCCAATTGGATATATCTGTAAAAATTGGTCCGGCATGGAGATTTCCCTGTAAGTTAATCCCTCTTCCCGGAGCCGCTACACGTACCATTATGACATATTCGGCACCATTTTTTCCACCGCCATAACCAATATATGTAGCAATCGTTTCCTTTTGAGTGTAAGCACCATTGACCACTGTTTCAGAAGTACCAGTTTTTCCGCCGATTTCATAACCAGACTTGTCGCTCTTTGACAAGAATAAAGATCGGCGCGCTGTCGTTAACATTGTTCGCATCTGCGATGACGTGCCGCCACTTACGGTTTGGCGAATAACTTTATTTTCCGACGATTTCAGATTGCCAGATTCGTCAATTGTACCAACGAGAATGGTTGGCTTGTAATATTGGCCACCGTTAACTAACGACGAAAATCCAGCCGCGACTTGAATCATAGTCAAGTTCATACTTTGCCCGTAGGTCATAGCCGAATAACGAACCTCATTTCCTTCAGCGCTATCTGGCGGATAAATATAGCCCGAAGCCTCGCCCAGCTCAATTCCAGTTTTAGCGCCAAAACCAAATTTATCGTGATAATATTCATACAAAATCTGGCGAGCCGGCAAATTAATCTGCGAACCATTTCCTAATTTTCGAATCGCGGTAATCGTACCAACGTTGAGTGAATTGTTAAACGCGCCTTGAATCGTCATTGTGCCGCCCAAACCTCTCAAGACATTACACATCGTGCGGTCAGCGACTTTAATACAATCGGTATTATTATACGTGCTGGACGGCGTAATAACGCCCTTGTCAATTGCCGTGGCAAAGCTAAAAGACTTGATAATCGATCCCGGCTCAAATGGCACCATCGACGCGCTATCCACAAACACCGACCCATTTTTCTGCTTAGCAAAATCCGCTGGATTATAAGTCGGATAATTCGCCATTGCCAAAACCTGACCGTTTTTCGGATTCATAACAATCACGCTTCCTTCGGTGGCGCCAGCCGCCTCAATCCCCTTTTTCAATGCCGATTCAGTCTGATTTTGAATATTCCTATCCACCGTCAGCGCCAAATTATCACCAGATTTCGCCTCGATTCGCATATTATTTTTTCCAACCGTCAAAGGTATATTCCTCACGTCAGTTACAGATTGCAATAATCCATCCCGACCCTTAAGCTGCTTATTCAAAGAACCCTCGACGCCATATTGACCTTCGCCAGCCGCATTCACAAATCCAAGCACGTGCGCGCCCAACTGACCTTCGGGATAATTTCTGATCGAACTTTGCTGATAAAGCACGCCGGCAAAGTTCTTCTTTTTCAATTTTTCCGCCTGAGTTCTGGTGATATTTTTTGCCAAAACTTCATAGCGCGACTTTTTATTATTGAGCCGTTCAGATACATTTTCCGTCATTTCGCCGCCAGCAATTTCCCTCAGACTATCAACAAGCTGATTCCGCTCTTTATCGTCAATCGACTGCGGGTCCGCAATCACTGTATAAACCGCCTGATTAAGCACCACAGGAACTGGCGTTTTTCCGTCCATCATATAAATTTTCCCGCGCTCTGCAGGAATGACAAATTGACGCTGCTGACTTGCCCGCGCCAACTCCGTATATTTGCCATATTGCAAAATCTGCAATTGAAATAATCGCAACACAAAAGCCGCCATCACTACAAGTAAAGCGATGGCCAACCAACCAGTTCTTGAACGAATAAGCCGCTGCATACTGCTTATCTTATTATATCACTATTGAGCGTAATGCGTTTCAGTTGTCGTCATAGCTGAAGCGACATTGCTATTCTTCACCTTCTCTAACGCCGTTAAGCGTGCATTCTGCACTTCCAATTCTGACTTTTTTGCGCTTAGTTCGGTAATTTTTGTATCCAAGCTCTGCGCTTCATAGCCGTAAGCCGTAAGCCTGGTTGCCTGAGTAAGATAAATCAAGCCCAGTACTGTAATCATCAATGCAACTAGCACTGTGTGAGCAACAGGACCAAGTTTGACCTGAGACTGAAAACGTGTAGAATTCTGATTTCGGCGCAATTGACCGTGTGAACGTCGTGAAGTAAATGTGGTGGTGTTTGTCATTTGTCTCTATCTTTTATGTTTATATTTGTGTTTAGCATAGCAAACCAGCCCGCCCGTTAAAGACAGGCTGGTTTCTCTAAGGTATATTCCGGAATACGCTTTAGTTTAGCCGCGGCGTACTGAAACAGCCTCTGCCTTGTCTGTATTCTGGAATTCTACTTTGATGTGGATTGGCATAATAGCCTCCTTCTTTTTTGTTTTATTTTTTTACGGCGTATCGAAATTTAGCACTTCGACTACGCGGATTGTGAACATCTTCAGTTCCAGACACCGGTTTTTTCTCTGGGACAATTAGCTCGGCTTCATATCCAGCCATCGCTTGCTCAGAAAAGTAACGCTTGATCAATCTGTCTTCCAAGCTATGAAAACTAATTATTCCTACTCGCCCGCCCTTATTAAGTAAGCGTGGCAAAAGCGGTAATAGTTCTTCAATCAGCTTAAGTTCGCGATTGACTTCAATGCGTAGCGCCTGAAAGGTACGAGTCGCGGGATGATGCTTCATGCTACCACGACCAACAGTTTGCTTGATCAGATCAGCCAGCTCGGTCGTTCCCTGAATTGGTCGAGACTTTACGATCGCCTGCGCAATTCGCCTTGCTCGTCCGGGATTTTCCTCGCCGTAACGAATAATCAGCTGCGTCAAATCATCAACCGAATACGAATTGACGATGTCCGCCGCTGTGATTTCCGTCCGATTGTCCATCCGCATATCTAGCGGACCATCAAATCTGAACGAAAAACCTCTCTCTGCTCTGTCAAGCTGCGGTGACGACACCCCCAAATCAGCCAAAATCATGTCAAACTTACGCCCCTGCTTGACTAAATCCTGCGCTGCGCTCACAAAATCTTTGTGAATTAAAGTTACGCCTTTTTCAGCCAAATCGCCCAATGTTTTAATCGCGTTTTCATCACGATCAACCAACACTGAGCTCAAGTAATTATCCGTCCTATTTAAGAATGCCCTGGCATGGCCGCCATAGCCAGCCGTCAAGTCGAGATACGACTCGCCTTCGACTGGCTGCAGCTTGCTAAGGGTTATCTCCAAAAGTACGGGAACATGAATCGGTTCGCTCGCTTGGAGTTCTTCCGACTGTGGTGGATGTTCTTTAATACTCATCATTATTCCATTATACAGAAATAATGCTCGAGATCACCTAACTGGATATTTAATTCTGGCTTTTTTGTATTTGTGTTTTGTTTGTTTTTGTTGTCTTAGAGTGGAAATTTGTTGATTGTCAGTAACAACCATGTTTTCCAAAGAGACTTATGTGTGAGGTGGAGTTTTTTTGGGAGGTGTTTGAGGAAGGTGCGTTGCTGTTTTTAATGTGGAGCAAATTGCCACATGCCATTTTCAAATACCCAGATAGTTGATCTCGAGAGGTTTTAATTGTTAAAGTGCTTAGCTAATCTACTATTCCGCATTCTCGGCCGCTATTAGCCGAAAATATTCCCCCGCTCGCACAGCAACGACTTCTCTGTCAATTCCAGCGTAGTCGAGCAAATGCTGCTCAATCGTCACTCGTCCTTGTTTTTGGTCGAGCGCCGATGCGGTTTTACCTCGTCGGAATTTAACGTTCAGGTCGGCAACTCGCTCATCCAGAATACTTCCCGTTAGAGCACTTTCCACTTCCCGATCCCAGATCTGCTGTGGATACAAGTGGAGATACTTACCAAACCCGCGAGTTAGCACGACGCCTGATGCAAATTCTGCCCTGAGCTCAGCCGGAATCGTCAAGCGTCGCTTGTCGTCCAACTTGCGCTCAAAGTAATCTGTCTGCACGTCGTCCTTCCTTCGTGGTAGATTAGTTGTTTTTTACAGTGGATGTTTGTTTTTGTTGGTGATTTTCCATCAACTTTCGTTCCACTGACTCCACTATACTACCCACACCTACCCACTTGCAAGCCCTTTTTATAACTTTTTACCCATTTTTACGTCAAATAAAAACTTTTCCACATTTTTGTGGAAAAGCCTAGTGTTGGGTTAGCATAAGCCGACGCTATTAGTAGCTTTAGTCAATAGATTAACACTTAACATTATTTTTAGACCAGCCTACAGTTGTTTAACAATAAAAAGAACACCGGCGAACCGCTCAAGTAAGGCGATTTAGTTCCGGTGGTTCTTAGCGTCAGTATAGTAAATAATCCTCAATAAATCAATAAAGATAAACTCCAGTACTCTATTCGATAAACTACTAACGAGATCTAAAGACCACACCCCTATATCTCTCAACAGACTCCCTACTCGCCTGCCTCAAAACCTCGTCAATCGCCAGCGCGTCAGGAGAAACTTCCAGCGCCTTACGGTTAATTCCGTATAGATATAAATTGTCCAAGTCTCGCACACGGCTCAGAGCGACATAGCCCATACCCTCGACAAACGCCTTTCTCAGATCAATCTTTGCCGCATCCAGTGTCATTCCCTGACTTTTGTGAACCGTTATAGCCCACGCCAAACGCAGCGGAACCTGAGAAATACTCGCTCGTTTGCGCTCTCCGTCCCGCAATTCCCAAATATCCGGCACCATCGTCACCCGACGACCATCTCGAAACTCAACAACCGGATATTCCGTCAGCGGCTCAAAATCCACGACCGTTCCAATGCTTCCATTGGCATATAATTTTTGCGGCGAATTTTTAACCGCCATCACCAACGCGCCTAGCTTAATTACCAAATTTTCTGGAGCCAAAACTGACCTTTGCAGATTCTCTACATAAATTTTCGAGCCCGTCGTCGTCTGCTGATACGAACGCTCTTCTCCTGGCAATTCCGCCAATTTTTGAATATTGATATCATCAACATCAACGTTTACAGTGTGTAGTTCTGTGATATCACCATCTGACGGCTCAATTTCCGTGCGCGCCAGCAGCGCCTCGACGTGACGTCGCCTAACATCGCCAGTTCTTAGAGCGGTCAAAATCTCCAAGAGCCGCTCATCGTTCTGACGATATTGTCGCTCCAAATATAAAACTGCCGGCTGAAGTTCTTGCCAAGCATCAGAATAAACCACAAATCCGCCGCCCTGCTCGTTCGGACGATTCACTGGCGGCAATTGGAAAAAATCGCCACTCATCACCAACTGAATGCCACCAAACGGCTGATCATTTTCCCTGACGGTTCTTAAAACTTTATCAATCATATCCAGCCGAAAATCGTGAAGCATTGAAATCTCGTCAATAATCAACACGTCAGTTTTAGAAATCACATCACGCCGCGTTTTTGACAATCGTTCAAAAAAGTTGTTCGGCAAATGATCATTCACGCCAATGCCACTCCAGCTGTGAATCGTATTGCCCCCAAGATACGTTGCCGCCAGACCAGTTGTCGCTGTTACCGATACCTTCTTACCCCGTTTTCGCGCCTGCGCAATAAAAGTATTCAGTAAGTGAGTTTTACCAGTTCCAGCCGCGCCAGTCAGCAACGCCGACCGACCGCTCAGCAAAATAGCCAGCGCTAATTCTTGATCCATTTTAGCCTCGTGGTGGTTCGCCTTCTGGTTCATCGAGCAGCTTCTTCGACTTAATTTCGTAACGCTTGCCCGTGATTTTACTCTCGATATAATCCTCGTTAATGAGATTTACGAACATATCCAAATCATTGCCGTCCATGATAATAATCGCGCCATTATCATCGCTCATCAATTCCAATTGCATCTCATCGGCATAGTCCAGAACATCTTCCTGCTTAACCGCGCCGATTTCCAATTTCTGCAATTTATTAATCGTCTTTTTGCGCTCCTTCACCAACGCGTTAAGATCCATTCCCTCTGGAAAACTTAGCTTATATTCCTTCTCAATTTCCGCTACTTTTTTATCAGCAATCACCTGCTTTTTATATTCATAGCCAAACATTCGCTCAAATTTTCCAGGATTAAACGCAAAAATATCTTTACCGACAATCAAAACTTGATTATCATCCGGAACTTTAAAACCGACCTCCGCATTAAATGAACCAAACTTTCCGTCAGAAAATTCCCAAGCCAACGCACTCTTTAGCGTCTGACCTTGCTGGATTAGCTTAACCGTGTAGAATGTCGCGTCAGGATTATTCGAATCGGTAAATCGCGCCACAATTCCCTTCATACGCTTGAACTCGTGCTCAGTTTCCGAAAACTCCACGATGTCATGACGTTCATGCTCAATCAAATGAATCAGCGTTTCAGCTCGCCCAACCTTTTCCAGGTCAGTCCTCAATAAAACATTGTCTTCCGATTCGCTCAATTCATAATCGCGAACGCTTAGTCCAGTGCCCGCACCCAAATTGACCTGATTGATATAATCAAACAAGAACAACGGTCTAAGCTGCTGCTCAACATCGCCTTTTATCGGCATAAAATACGGCGTGTAATTTTTGCTAAACAAGAATAGCTCTATCTGTAAATCATTCTTCTTTGCGTCATTTTGATTTGCCCACAAAAAAATATCAGTCGTTTCCCTCACTTCTTCCATTTTTCTAGTATAGCAATTTTTATCAGATGTCGCTAGCAGTTATTTTGTCAATCTTTCGCCTTCACGCGCTCGATTAGCCCATTCGTCCGCTAGTTCGTTTCCTTCATCGCCCTCATGACCGCGCACCCAACGCAAATCCGCTTGAGAATTCGAATATAATTCGTACAATTCACGCACAATATCCAGATTTTTAATATCACCGCCCTTCTTCGTCCAGCCACGCTTTTCCCAGCCCGGGGCCCATTTGGTAACAACATTAATCCAAAACTCGCTATCAGAATAAATCACACACGGCGCACCATTAGCATCTTTCAATGCCGCAATTAAAGCCTTGCCCTCCATGCGAATATTAGTGGTATCGCCATCTTCTGAACCCAAAATATAAGGTTGAAGATCACGAATAACCGCAAACCCACCCGGACCGGGATTTGGCGAAGCAGAGCCGTCAGTGTAGTAAGTCGTCATTAATACGATTATATCACGCGCAAGTCATTAATTGTCAGCCCGTAGAGCAATCAGGTTCTCAATAAACTCATCTTCATTAGACAGAGATTTCGGATTAAGCCCAAGGTTACCAGTGTTTTTGCTATCTATCATATCGTAGCGTCGCTTATGTAGATCCCCCAAGACCTTTTTCGCAAGATTGATTATCGTCATTCTATCGTAACGCTGGCGAGCCGTTTCTTTTTCTAGATAGTCTTTACCAAAACCCAGAGATTGTAGATATTTATAAATAAGATGAGATTTTTCTTCCACTCTCGAACTACGTCGTTCGTCTTTTGTAAGAAACTGTATTTCAACTGGAATCTCAATATCATTAATATCCACAGCAAATGTTACTTTAGATACTTCATAGATAGAATATCCTCGTTTTTCACATTTTTCATTGGTATCAATTTTTACCAAATATTTATCCGAACCAACACCCAATTTATGAAGATTCTTCTCCACGACATCAACATATTCTTTAGTTCCCTGGATATATATAGGTCTGTTTTTACCCCGAGCACATACTGGTCTAAACTCCTTCAATCTATCAGCAATAAAATGCGCAAAATCACGAGTTGTCGTTTCACGGTCTTTGGATATCACCATCATACCGACAATATCCATAATTCCGTCACCGCCCTTAAGTTTATCCGCAAGCGATCCTACAGTTTTAATACGCCAGTTTCCAGCAACCATATTGCCATATTTGGTATCAGCAGCGAATTCCCCCATGTGAGTAGAATATTCGCCAGAATCCTCATTTTTACGAATAGCGTAATTGATAGTACCGTCATTCACGCCAAATATCTTGTCTGCAATTTTATCCACGCCGACTTGTAGAACCCTGTCTTGTGTCTCTTTAGCACTTTCAATAAGTTCTTCCCTATTTTGACCAATTAGTCGTCTTATTTTAGCCGCACTACGTAGTTCTGCAGCAAAAGCCTCATACCCCATCGCCTCAAGAATTGGAGCATAGAATGACTCAGCTTCCAGCACATCCTGTAAAGCTGCAGATTCCCTCTTTGACGACGGATGCTGCAAATTATCCATTATCTCGGCGCCTTTTATTATAAACGACTCGATATTAACCTTATCCATCTCCATTCCCATATGGTTGAAATCTAATAATGGCTGAGCAATCACCCACTGCTCAGGAGAAACTTCGTCCATACTTCGCTCGGCAACCAAGGAGTATATTTCTTGATAATCCTCATTAGACTCTTCTTTGGCGATTTCAGCCATTAACTTACGATGATGAGCCGCACTTTGTTCAATTTTGGCCATATCAGCCAGTAAGCATGCGGAGTATTTCAACTGATCATGGCTAATATTCTCATCATCCATAAACTTATATAATGCATCTGCGGCATTCCTGGCCCACACATCGTTATATTTCGTGCTCTTTTTATTAAACATCCTATCAGCAACGTCGTGAATCAACGACAGCGAAGCTGCCTCTGGTGGTAAATCGTCACCCGTATATGCTTTTACGATTTTATACACTCGGTGGGCATGATCCTTAAAATCTTCGCGCTCACCTTCAGTGCAACTAATATAGCCGTCTAAAACCTTACGGCATGATTCATGGAAAACCTCTTCTGCGGGTATAATATCTTTTTCGTTTAAAATACAGTTTTCACTTGACACAACCTTTGCATTATACCATAGTATTGGGAAATTATCAAGCCCTGGAATCTACGCAAAATAAATCCGCATCAGCTCGCGCGCTACTCTTGTCGGCGTCGTGACGAATAAGACTACGCTGAGCCGCTAGCGGTGTCTCATAAAAATTAGCTCACTCATATTATACACTTCCTAATGTATCTCATAATATCAGCAAAATTAGCAAAATCATGATGATAGTCTTGTACTTTATCAAATTCTACAAACTCCCTGGCTGATGATTCGTGCGAAGCTACAAAATCATCTATTCGTTTTACATCAGCCAGAAAAAGCAGCTGATATGCCCTATCAGGGTATCTACCGTTATATTTAGAATGAAATAGCTTTTCAATATGCCAAGCACCAATCAATTTTAGAGAATCTAGTTCAACGGATGTTTCCTCATACACCTCGCGCCGCGCACAATCTTCTGGCGTTTCTCCTAATTCCATACGGCCACCTGGTAAACCCCAGCCACGCGGTGGCTTGGCCAGAAGTATTTTATTTTCATGAACTGCACAAACCATACACGATGTCACAAGCGAGGAATCGAAAATCTCTTCGCACGGACAAAATTGAGCTTTCGTCGACTTGTCTTTGCCCCAAAAAACAGTTGGAAAACTATTGTCAATTTTCATTCAACTCATAACTCCTTCGCATATTTTATGATAGCACACGGCACGTCTATACCATAATCCGACGCATCAATCCTGGCTACCGGATTAACCTCAAGAATTGAAAAGTTTTTGCCACCCATTACGCAAAATAAATCCGCATCAATTCGCGCGCCACCCTGTCGGCGTCGTGACGAATCAGGCTACGCTGAGCCGCTAACGGATCGCTGCTGGAATTCGTATTGACCCACACGTCATCAGCAATCAAACGCTTGCCCGACGCATAATAATGCTTTTTCTTCAGCAATTCCTTATCCCACTCGACCAAATACTCGCCATCATGAGCATATTTTTTAATCAATTCCTCTGGCGGGCGATGATCGTTGTATAACACATAATCCATATTCACCCCTGAAAATCGTTCAATTTCATCCGCAAAATCCGCCACGGTAAATCCATCAGTCTGCGTTGGTTTTGTGACCAAATTGCAAACATAGACTTTCTTCGCCTTCGTTTCGGCAAGCGCCCGAGTAACGCCTCGAACCAACAACGCTGGCGCCAAACTGCCATATAAAAGCCCTGGCGCAATTACCACCAAATCGGCATCCAAAATCGCTTGACGAGCCCGTGGGTTAATCGTAGCTGGCGGTTTAAGCTCTAGCCACGGACGCTCGCCGCGCGGAATCTTTAGCGATTCAGCCGCGTGTTGACCATCAACAACTGTGCCATCTTTCAGCTTAATCGACATCGTTGTATCGTCCAGAGTAATCGGATAAACTCGACCATTAACGCCCAGAACTTCGCTAGCCAACTCAACTGCATCAGCAAAACTTCCCGTCATCTTTTCCAGCGCCGCCATAAACAAATTGCCAAACGCGTGACCTTTCATACTGCCCTCGCCGAACCGGTAATTGAACAAATCACGGACCTTTGGCGAACTGCTTAGCGCCACCAGGCATTGCCTGACGTCGCCCGCCGGCAACACGCCCAATTCATCGCGCAACACGCCAGTTGAGCCGCCATCGTCAACCATATTGACCAACGCTGTAATGCTGTGCGTATATTTTTTCAATCCAGAAAGCAGCGTGAAACTTCCCGTTCCGCCACCAATAACTACAATTTTTACCCCAAAATAATCATTATTCGAACCACTTGTCATGCTTGAATTATAGCACCTTGGAAAGTCTAAACCAACGTGCCTTTTGGCAACGCCCATTCCAAAAACGGCTGCTGCTGACAGTCAATCGCATTGATAATATGAGTAGCGATTTTTGCTGGATCATTAAAAAACATATAGTCAGCCGGAAGTTCTCGACCGTTCCAAAACGGAGTTTTCATAGCACCAGGCAAAAATAGTGCGACTCTGACTGGAAGTTTTTGCTCATCGGCCTGCATTCCCAAGCTTCGCGCCAAACCCGCTTGAGCGTGCTTCGTCGCAACGTACACAGCTTCATCTGAGCGCGCTTTAACACTGCTCGTCGACCCGATAATCGTCAGTACAGACTTGCGATTCTGCGTTGACATTTTTCGCCAAGCCCATTGGACCAGCGGCAACGCTCCTGAAAAATTAACTTCCGCCATACTGCGAACACTCGGCTGATCCTCAAAATTACCACGCCAGCCATATCCAGCCGCCCACACAAATTGATCAATATCATCGCCGTTTAAGATCTGCTCAATTCGCGCCGACGCCGCCTCCACTTGATCTGAATAATACACATCCAAAGGAAAACCTTCTCCGTGTTTTTGCGGATCATAAGTTTTACCCAACACCAGCGCACGCTCGCCACGTTTCCGTAGCTGCTTCGCCATTTCCAAACCGAGCCCACTCGTCCCACCAAGAATAATATGCATATGGTTATTATAGCAATGGCAATATTAAATGTAAATTCCGTATCTAAGCCTCGGCCACACAATCCTTGGCTATTTTCTTATACTCTCTCCACTCGCTGCCAAAATCCACATTACCATGGAAACGAGAAACGAACTTATCCACTTTATCCGAGGAAAAATGCTTAACGGGAGATTTTCTAAGTTCGTCCAACGGCAATCCTGTACAATGCAGAGCCACAGCTCCGACACGCAAGGCAAGCCTGACGATCTCTAACTTCTGGTTGTAGTCAGGGTTATTTTCGATAGAATCAGGAACAACAAGCTTAGTTGGTATTGCTTTGGTTAAGAAAGAAATTCCACCATGCGACACAGGATCGACTAATAGCCAACCGCTCACCTTCACTTCATCTTTAATCCCCATGCATTTTGAAATAGACACTTGCGCCTCTCTCTCGCCGATTCCGCGAACCTTCTCTATTAAATTCCCGTGACTACGAGTATTACCCACTCTTCTGGCAAACACCATGGACGCGTTCACAGTCCCATCTTCTTCCAAAGACCAATCGCCATCATAGATTCCAATCAAGCGCTGACTTTCAACGGCAGAATAATCCTCTGAACTACTGCCAGAGTCAATAAATCTAATACCAAAAGATACGCCACCTGTATTTTTTTCCATGCCTGATATTCTATACTATTTTATGGAAAAAGTCAATATTATTCTATCGGCAAACTATTTGCGCCACACAATTTCTGCCACTTCAAATGCACATTATATCGAAGCGGCGCACCCGACTCACTCTCTTGGATTCGCAATTCTTCAGGATCCATAAACATCACTTCGTCCGCATCAACGCCCGCTGAAAAGTCAAAGTTTTCCGTCCACACACGACAAGAAAAACAAATTTGATTAGCATCAATTCGCTCAATATAAATCTCGTCCGACGCATCAAAAAGTTGATAGCGAAGATTGCCCTTATAGCCAACCTCTTCATATAATTCCCGCTTCAAAGCCGACTCAAAAGTTTCACCATAATCCATACCACCGCCCGGCAAATCCCAACACGGCCGCCCATCTTCTTTGACAACCAAAATCTGCCCAGCATCGTTATAAATCAAGGCTTTTATGGAAACGCGATACAGACAATCCATATGGTCCGTTCCATCTAAATTCTGTGTAATGATACGTCCGTTGGTGATTTTTGCCATGAAAGTCATTATACTACACCCGAGCGCTAGATAGCTAATACCATTTCACCTACAGTATACTCTGTCTTTCCAATATCCATGATTAACTACTCATTGGGTGTTAACACGTTGGGGATTATTTAATTGTGATACCCTTTTATTTTACCAGCATATTCAGTCAAAAGACTCTTTGAATAAATCTTTTCATTTTTTGAATTTCTAACTTCTTTCCAAAGAATAGAAGCCACTTTTAATTTATTCGAATAGTTGCGGCTATTTTCATCTGCACAGAAATCCTTTAAAAATTGATTCCATTGACAAACCGAATTATCATACTTTGCATAATCTGATTTCCCATAATAAACTTTTAGCATATCTTGAATGGTAAAACTCAAATCATTTTCTCTCTTTACTTTTCTCCAAGCAGTAGCCATATCAGCAGTAAATTTAAAAGGTGTAATACCTGTTACGGCGGAGAAATATTCTCTAAATTTTACGTTAAAGGAAAACCCACATTCAAGTAATGGCATATCTAGAGTAATATTTTCAACTTGTTTCTTTTCATTTTTTATTGGTGATTTTTTAATCAAATTACCCTTAAAGTATTGCTCTATAATATAATTGAGTTCCTGTTTTGTACCTTTGTACTCTAATCCTAATGACTTGCATATCTGTGAAAGTTCTTCACGATACCAATAGTATTTATTAAACTCATCAAAGGATGTGATTTTTTCAAACTCAG
>CAUTQX010000009.1:0-20790 GCA_963540705.1 uncultured Candidatus Saccharibacteria bacterium | reverse complement strand
CCGTTGGTGATTTCTACGCCGTAAAAATCAAATCCATCGTCAATCATTTGCTGCATAATTGGCTGAATCGTGAACTCGCCATTGCCGTCAAAATCTTCCTTGGCTTTGTCTAGATAGCCGAAAATCTCACCTGGAAGCAGATAACTACTAACGCTCGCCAAATCAGAAGGCGCATTCTCCTTGCCCGGCTTTTCAACGATATTCGTCATTTTTATAACGCCGTCTTTCACTCCTTGACCGTTGATAACTCCATAACGATCAAACTCCGCGTCATCGGTAATTTTCTTACACGACAGAACCGCTCCATCTAGGCTTTTTGATGCCTCGATCATCTGCTTGAAACGGCTTGGACTAGCCGCAATAAAGTCGTCTGCAAATGTGTAAATCACAGGTTCATCATGATGAATCAAATGTGAGGCGCAAGCCAAAGGCGTTGCGTTGCCGTACGGGCCTTTTTGGCGAATATAAATAAAGTTCGCCATCTCAGCCAAATTCTGCACCGCGTCAATGAACGGCTGTTTTTTAGGACCGCCAGCGCGCAAATTAGCCAAAAGTTCTTCATTCGGCTCGTCAAAATGGTCCTCGATTGCTCGCTTATTTGCGCTACCGATAATGATGATATCTTTAATGCCAGCCTCAACTAATTCCTCGACGACATATTGAATAATCGGCTTATCAATCAGCGGCAACATTTCCTTTGGCATTGCTTTAGTTTGTGGCAAAAATCGTGTACCAAAACCGGCAGCAGCGATGATAGCTTTAGTTGGTTTTCTCATATTTCAGCTCCTATTCCCTATTTTTCAGCAATTCTAAAGTCTTTCGCGAATCAGTTTTTGAGCAAGGCTTGGATTAGCTTGGCCCTTAGACTTCTTCATAACTTGCCCAACCAAATAACCAATAGCCTTATCTTTTCCAGCCTTGATGTCGGCAATTGACGCCGCCGAAGCTGGATCGTTCAAAACTTCGTCAACGATTGCAGCAATCGCCGATTCATCAGAAACCTGCAACAAATTCTTCTCTTCGGCAAGCTTACGCGGATTTTTTGCGCCAGCCAAAAGCTCATTAAATAGCTCCTTTGCATTCGTACTGGAAACTTCAGATTTCTCTGTCATTTCAGCCAATTCTATCAAATCGTCAACTGCCACATGTATAGATTCATTGTCTGTTTGCGCGTCACTTTCGTCAGAAGCCGTCAATGCGCTCGCAAACCAATGCGCGACTCGCTTAGCGGACGCCTCGCCCGACTTTTCCTGAACTTCCAATGTAATCTGGGCATAATCCTGATTAGACAAAAGCGAATTGATAACAGATTTGTCCAAGTTCAGCGCGCTCCATTTTTCCCTATATTCACCCGGAAGCATCGGCACCTTGGACTGAATTTCAGCAATCACCTCGTCAGTCAACACAACTGGCGGAATATCTGGATCTGGCATATAGCGATAGTCCTGCGCGTCTTCTTTTGACCTCTGAGAAATCGTTATCTGCTTGTCATCATTCCAGCCTCTGGTTTCCTGAACAACTTCTTCGCCACGCTCCAAGATATCGACTTGGCGCTTGAATTCGTACTCAGCGGCTCGCTCAACGCTACGGAAAGAGTTAAGGTTCTTAATTTCAGCGCGCTTTCCAAGCTCTGTCGCACCCTTTTTTGCCACCGAAATATTAACATCAAATCGCATATTTCCGTGATATAAATTGCCATAAGTCACGCCCGCGTAAACCATCAATTTATGAAGTTCCGAAACGTAAGCTTTAGCCTCCTCAGCCGAATGTATATCTGGCTCAGAAACAATCTCAATCAGCGGCGTGCCAGCGCGGTTAAGATCGACCAAAGAATAGCCGTCGTGATGCGTCAATTTACCAGCATCTTCCTCCATGTGAGCATGATCAATTCGCACACGTTTCAAAGAACCATCTTCCAATGGCGCATCGACATATCCAGCCAAAATAATCGGATTATACATCTGTGAAGTCTGATAGCTCTTTGGCAAATCTGGATAAAAATAATGCTTTCGATCAAATCGGCTAACGTGCGCAATCGGCGAATTCAAAGCTTTTCCAGCGCGAACCGCCAGCTCAACAGCGTGCTTATTCAAAACTGGCAACATCCCCGGCAAACCAAAATCAATCTGATGCGTCTTAGTATTCGGCTCAGCGTCACGAGCGTCATTGTCGGCCGGGCTGAATAGCTTGGTTTTCGTCGCTAGCTGAACGTGACATTCGATACCAATTGTCATTTCATAATCGTCATATACACTCATTATAATGCTCCCAAATCTTTTAATGCCTGTTCAAAACTCGCCATAGCTCGACGAAAACTCTGCGCCGTTACCGTTACGTTGGTTTCGTGGGCAATTTGATTACGCAATTTATGCGCCGCCCAAAGCCCATTTTCATCGCTCCAATATCCCTTGCGAGATTTCATACGTTCGCCCATCGTTTCGCCAGCCACGCCGCAGTCGCGCATAGCTTTGTCCAGCAACTTGTCCGCCTTCATTATCGCCATCTGCATACTTTCCGATTTTCTGGTTTCGACATTACGCAAAATTTGCCGCCAAACCCTCTGGTACATTTCTTTGTCAATTTGACCGCGACCACGAGAAGTCAATTGAATGAAAATCATCAGTAAGGCGCCAATAATCAACGCTGCAACAACTATCGCAACCATCAATCCGTCCATCAAATCTTCTCCACTTCCGAAACTAGCTTCAACAAGTTCTTGTCCGACTTGTAATCGCCAATGAGCTGCACACCAATTGGCAAACCTTCATCACTATTTCCAGCCGGCGCAGCAACCGCAGGAAGTCCAGCCAAACTTGCTGGAACAGTCATAATGTCCGCCAAATACATTTTTATCGGGTCGCTAGCATTCTCCCCAATCTTAAACGCAGGAGTCGGCGCAACCGGCATCAATAGTGCGTCATATTCGGTAAATAACTTCTTAAATTCGTCAATAAGCAGCGTCCTGGCTTTTTGAGCCTGCATATAGTAAGCATCGAAAAATCCGCTTGACAATACAAAACTTCCTATCATGATTCGTCGCTTATTCTCGGTCATGAAGCCTTCATTTCGACTACGACCATAAAGTTCCGCCAAAGTCTTTACTTCCTCTGCTCGATGGCCATATCGCACGCCGTCATATCGCGCCAAATTTGAGGACAATTCCGCTGGCACAATTATGTAATACATCGCCAGAGAATGTTGCATCATGCTCAAATCTACTTCCTCAATTTCGTAGCCAAGCTGCTTCAATTTCTCCGCATAATCAAGCGTTTTTTGACGAACTTCCGCGTCCACGTCATCGGTCATACACTGTTTGACTAGACCTATCTTTTTCTTTGCAAATTCTGGCTGATTATTCCAAAAATCAGGCAAAGTCGTCATATCTTTATCATCGCGACCAGCCATAATTTCCATCACCAAATCAGTATCTTCTGCGTTCGTAGCAAAACAACCGATCGTGTCCGTACTTGATGCCATCGCCACTACACCATAACGACTAACAGCTCCGTAAGTCGGCTTAATTCCAACCACTCCGTTAAAGCTGGCTGGCTGACGAATGGAGCCACCGGTATCTGTACCAAGCGCAAATGGAACCACGTCAAGCGCCGTAACCACCGCCGATCCACCAGATGATCCGCCAGCAACTCGCGTTTCATCCGCAGCATTCTTAGTTGGGCCGAATGCCGAGTTTTCCGTCGAACCGCCGTGCGCAAAAGCATCCAAGTTAGCCTTACCGATGCAAATCGCGCCTTCCGCTTCCAATTTCTCAACAGCCGTCGCCTGTAGTGGCGCATTAAAGTTTTCTAACATTTTTGAAGCGGCAGTCGTTGGCGCGCCAAACGCCAAAAAATTGTCCTTCACAACAAATGGCACGCCCGCCAATCGTCCAGAAATCTCACCAGCATCAACTTTTTCTGCTCGCTCCAGCGCACGCTCTTCCGTCAAGCTAAGCAGCGCATTATATTCCTCAATTTCACGAGCTCGTCGCAATGCTTCTTTTACGTTCTCGACCGCACTCTCGCCGATAAAATCACTAATCTTACTCATTACAATACCTGCGGAACTTTCACTTGATTATTCTGTTTTTCTGGCGCCAAATCAAGCAATTTCTCAACAGGAATCCCCGCTTGAACTTCATCTTCGCGCCATACATTGCTCAGCCCCGTAACTTGATAAGTCGGCTCAACACCCGACACGTCAAGTTCGCCCAATTGCTCAATATAGCCAATTATATTTTCCAAATCTTGGCGCAGTCCGTCGGTTTCGTCATCAGTCAATGCCAGACTACTCAAACTCGCCAAGTGCTGAATATCGCTGGTAGAAATAGTTATCATATCAATATTATACCACTAAAAAAAGCCGCCCATCAAAGTGAGCGACTTTATTTTTCCAAGTTTTATTACATTGAGTAATCTTGATAGTTCTTGTAGCGACTGTAGTCTGATGGAATAGTCTTTACTGAGCTACCCGTGTCGTGCGCTTTAACGGCGATTGTGATAGCGCCAGTCAATAATACGACAGAAGAAGCCACAATCAGCATCAAGGACAAAGCCTTTGACATGTTGCGTCCTTTGACAATTTGGCAAATGAAGTAAGCACCAGTAGCAACAATTGCAAGAGCTAATGCGTATGGCAAGAATTCACCCAAGTACAAGCTCTTATAGAATTCGCCGCCGTCACCAACGCCGATAAACAGCAATGAGTTGATCAAAATGCTTACTAATCGAGCGACCAAGTCAACGGCTGGAATAATCAAAACTGCCAAACCGCCGTAAGTTACCAATTTGTAAGCTGTTCGCTTTGTGTAGCCTTCACGCTCCGGAACGGCTTTTGATACGCGAGAGAATAGAACTAGCGACAATACAGCCAAAAGTACAGCAAACACTGACGCTGCAACAATTCCTGTTCCCTGAGTTACCATTGATGGCGCGAAAAATCCGCCAACACTTCTTAATAACATTGATGTTGAATTCGTCCATAGACCAAACACCTTAGTTATGATGTCAATCAGCAATAATATTGAAATAACCGCTGAGCCCATTGCTAAAGCGTACTCCAAGGTCAGCATCTTTGCCTTACCCTTATTTGGGTCTTCGTATGCATATTGTGGATATGCTTGATAAGCATTTGGTTGCATCGGCATTTCTGGTTGCGCGACGTTTGTTGGCTGTGGTTGTTCTTTTGTTGCCATAATCCCTCCTAATCTAATAATATTTTTATTCTACATCGTATGACGAATTTCTGCAATTAAATCACGCAGTTCTGCCGCTTTTTCAAACTCCAAATTGGCACTATGCAGTTCCATTTGCGCCGTCAGATCTTTAATCAAAGCCGGATATTCGTCTTTTGGAATTTTCTTCAGGTTAAGCTTTGGCTTTTTATCAGACTCTTTCTGTGGGATAATCGAGCGCAGCCCATCGTCAATTTTCTTCTGAATAGTTTGCGGCGTAATATTATGTTCTTCGTTATATTTCTGCTGGATCTCACGACGTCGATTTGTTTCGTCAATTGCTCGACGCATACTATCCGTAACATTGTCGCCATACATAATAACTCGCCCATCAACGTGCCGCGCCGCCCGTCCAATCGTCTGAATTAGTGCCTGCTCACTACGTAAGAAACCTTCCTTATCGGCGTCCATAATTGCCACCAAACTGACCTCCGGAAGGTCCAGACCTTCACGCAATAGATTAATTCCAACCAGCACATCATACGTTCCAAGCCGCAAATCTTTCAGAATATCACCACGTTCCAGCGTATCAATTTCGCTATGCAAATACGCCGTCTTAACGCCGTTTTCCGTCAAATAAGCACTCAAGTCCTCCGCCATTCGCTTGGTTAATGTCGTCACCAACACGCGATGACCTTTTGCAATCGTCTGGCGAATTTCCTCCATCAAATCATCAACCTGTCCGTCGGTCGGTCGGACTTCAATCGGCGGATCAAGCAACCCAGTCGGTCGAATAAGCTGCTCAGCTGGCTTTGGCGAGTGAGAAAGTTCATAATCTCCTGGCGTAGCAGAAACGTAAATTGCCTGATGAATATGCTGATTGAACTCATCAAATCGAAGTGGACGATTATCCAGAGCACTCGGAAGACGAAAACCATGCTCAACCAAAACTTCCTTACGGGCTCGATCACCGTTATACATTCCTCGAACTTGCGGCAATGTCATATGCGATTCGTCAACCAAAAGTAGCCAATCGTCCGGAAAATAATCAATCAAAGTCGCAGGCTGCTCGCCAGGTTCTCGGTCGGTCAAATAACGCGAATAATTCTCAATTCCCTTCACAAAACCAGTTTCCTTCAGCATCTCCAAATCATACTTGGTTCGCTGACTCAGCCTCTGCGCCTCTAAAAACTTGCCATTATCCTCAAACCATTTCAGCCGTTGATTAAACTCATTTTCAATTCCAACAATCGCTTTTTCAATTCGTTCACGTGGCGTCGAATAGTGGCTGGACGGGAAAATTGTCAATTGATCTGGCCGATCCAAAATCTCGCCAGTCAAAGGATCAATCTTCGTCAGCCGTTCAATTTCATCACCAAAGAATTCCACGCGAACCGCAGTGTCTTGACCTGCTGGAAAAATATCCACAACATCGCCGCGCACCCGAAAAGTTCCTCGCGCAAAATCGATGTCGTTGCGCTTGTATTGAATATCTGTTAACAATCGGATAAATTTATCCTGGACTCGCCTCTCACCAACAGTCAATTTAATAGCCATGTCTGCGTAAGTTTCCGGCGAACCAATTCCGTAAATACAGCTCACACTCGCTACGATAATCACATCGCGGCGCGTCAATAACGCGGAAGTTGCCGCGTGCCTAAGCCGATCAATTTCGTCATTGATCTTCGAGTCTTTCTCAATGTAAGTGTCGCTCGAAGCGATGTACGCCTCTGGCTGGTAGTAGTCAAAATAACTGACAAAATAGTGGACTTCATTGTCCGGAAAAAATTCCTTAAACTCAGAAAAAAGTTGCGCCGCCAAAGTCTTATTATGCGCCAAAACCAGCGTTGGGACGTTACGCTTAGCGATAATATTCGCCATCGTAAACGTCTTACCAGAACCAGTCACTCCCAACAAAGTTTGCTCGCGCTGACCTTTTTCCAAACCATCGACTAACTGAGCAATTGCTCGCGGCTGATCACCCGTGGGCTGATATGAAGAAGAGAGGCGAAATTCGTTCACCTCTCTATTTTACTACATTCGCAAAAACTAGTCTTGGCTATAGGTTTGAGATGAGCCAGAAACTTCACATTTGCCATCAACCAAGCGACTCGGAACCGATGCAGACTTCAAATCTGAGCATGGCATGCCGCCTTGCTGTGTGCCCGCAACAATTGTAATTTCACCAGTGCCGTTCTTTGGTCCGATAATAGTATAAGCGTTTGTTAAACCGTAAACCGCTGCATATTTTCCGTATGCACGGTCAATGATTGGCTCATATACAGAACCTTCACGCTCTGGGATTGGCTGACCGACTTTAGATTTCAAGAATTGCTTCAATGACGCGTCAATATCCAATCTATCAACATCACTTGCTGAAGTTAAACGAATGCCCGTACCGTCGCCTTTGGTTCGGAAATCTTTATATTCTTTCTTTGCCTCATTTGATGGCTCCTCGCCTTCACCGCGAGTTTTTTCCAGTGAATCAGATGAGTCTTTCTTTGTCTGGCTGGTTTTTACCGAAGCGTTAGAATCCTTGTCTTTATACACAGCGCCAGCAATTATCCAAGTAGCCATAGCAACAATGATTATGCCCATAATAATCACCGCCGCAATCAGCCATTTATTAGCCGTTGATTTATTTTCCATAAAAACCTCCGTTTAGATTATGCTTTGATTGTATATGATGGATTATTTACCGTCAACGTATTGTAACCATAGGCATTTTATGATATAGTAATGAAGTTAAAATCATAAAATAAAAAGGATTATAATGACACCGAAAAACGTTTGTATTCCGCGCGAATTACAACTTCAAGCTGCGATGTTCAGATTAGGAAAAGTTGATGACGAAATCCATGCTGGCTATGAAATTCTCCAAAAATATCATAAAACCGTGACTTTTTTTGGATCAGCCAGGATAACTGAAGATAATGAATATTATCAAAAAGCCAAAGACTTAGCATTTCAATTAGCCAAAGAGGGCTATACGATTATCACCGGCGGTGGTGGCGGAATTATGGAAGCGGCAAACCGTGGCGCTATGGAAGCTGGCGGAAAATCAGTCGGATTCAACATTCGCTTGCCACACGAGCAATCCTTAAACAACTACACGACAGATTCGTTCGCATTCACTCACTTCGCGCCACGAAAAATCGTTATGACGCTTCTGGCTGACGCGTACGTCTGTTTCCCTGGCGGATTCGGCACGATGGATGAAATTTGTGAGATTATCACATTGACACAAACTAAGAAAATGGCGCCAGTGCCAATTATCCTGTTTGATAAAAAATTCTGGGGTAAATGGGATGATTTTGTTCGCGACAACATGCTACCAAACAAGCTAATATCTGACGGCGATGAAAAAACCTACACAATTACCGAAGATATTCCAGAGGTGGTTAATCTAATTAAAAATCAGCGAACTTGTTGCGACCGATAGCTATTTCTTAGGTTTCGGTTCAATCCAACAAATCCCACCTTGACAAACGACTCGCTCTACAGCCGGATTATACGTGCGCGGGTGGTTTTTATATCGGCGCGTAATCTCAAACCCTAGGCCTCGCTTACCATACGTTGTTTGCTGCTTTCCCAGAGGTAACTGGCAGTGATAGTTATTTATAATGTCAATCGGATTAAACGAAATCACTTGCCCATCAACGTCCAAAAGTACCCATTCAGAAGCTTTGAACGGCGCCCATTTATCCACTTTCGGTGCAATGGCCATTAGTGATTGATAGATCTCTTCCGCCGTAGCGTTTGACGGATCCAGACCTAGAGATCGAATAATCGAGTGCGCTCTGGCTAATATCTCCGCAATCAATCGCACATCGCTATCATCCCTAGTCATCTGCCTGAGCTCTGTCAACGCTCGGCGTTTCTTCACGTCATCACCCAACAATTTCCCCAAATTTTGTGCCATTATAATTCCCTTTCTTGAATTGGCATAGCATGAAGCACTGTGCCAGCATATAAAATTCCAGCCTTTGCTCCAATTTTCATAACCACCGAACTGGCATTCGCGCTGCCCATAATCACAGAGTTTTTCAAATTACCGCTTCGCGCCCATTCGCTCAAAAATCCCGACGCAAACGCATCTCCAGCACCAGTTCTGTCAATTGACGGTCTATCGTCATACATTAAAGCCCGAACGATAGTTTTTCCGTCGCTTGCAATTGAGCCGTTTATGCCGTCCGTCACCAAAACGACCGGAACTAATCTCAAACCTCTCCTAACCAAGGCCTCCAAATCCTCGCCAGATACCAATTGCTGCATTTCTTCTTTGTTCAGAGTTAAAACGTCAACATCAGACAATAATCCCAGCAATTTATCCTTTTGCGCCAGCTCTTTCTTTCCAGGATTAAAACAGATTTTCATATCGCGGCGCTTAGCTTGCTGGAATAATTTATGGAGCATCGGCATATTTCCCGCCAAAGTTGAAACGTATAGCCAATCCGCGTCCTCTTCAGACAAATCAAAATCCGCCTCATGATAATGCGTTGAAGCACCGCGGTATGTTAAAATCGTTCGCTCGCCATTTGAAGCCAGCAGCAGCACTGAATATCCCGTGCTGTATTTTGGCGAATATCGCACCAAGTGTGTATCAATATTTTCTTTATCCAAGTCAGCAATCACCGCTTGACCTGCTGGGTCATGACCAATTGCGCCCATAAAACTAGCATAATGCCCTTGCCTGGAAAACGTTACCGCGGCGTTTGTAGCGCCACCGCCAGTCGAAAAATGAATCTGGTTTACATCAGCTTTTGCACCCAAATCCAATCGCGCAAAACAATGTTCCGGACTTTCGCAAACTGGCGTCAGTGCGTCTGATTGACTCAAAAAAACATCTTGGATAGCCGCACCAACGGTGATAATTTTTGCCATTAAACCACCGCCTTTCGCACGGAATTAAACGCCTTAATCTTCGACTCCACCACTTCCTGTACAGCGGCATAAACTGGCGGCATTAATTTAACAATAGCGTACTCATTTGGATTTTCTCGCAAGGTTTTCTCCAAAGTCGTTCGGAAAGCATAGCGCATATCAGAATTGATATTGATTTTAGAAACGCCAATTTTCGCAGCATCCTCAAAATAATGCAGCGGCGTGCCAGACCCACCGTGCAACGAAATCTGGCAATGAATCGCCTCACGAATGTCAGCCAACAAATCCAAATCCAACACTTTCGGAACTGGATATTTGCCATGCAAATTGCCAATCGCCGCCGCAAAAGTATCAATTCCAGTCGCCTCGACAAACGCACGCGCACCCTCTGGCGTGGAAAAAGTCTTTTTTATTTCCTCGTAATTTATATCTTCCGTATGGACATTTGAACTCCCGCCAAAATAATGCGGCTCAGATTCCACTAGCGCGCCAGTAAACTTGGCATACTCGACAACTTCACGGGTCTTCGCAATAATTTCCTCATCAGAAGCATTATGATTTGCCTGAGAAATATCAATATGGATAAACTCGTACCCTGCGTCAATCGCTCGTTTACAGCCCTCAACTGTCGGACCGTGGTCCAGATTCAAATACATTTCAATTCCGTACTCAGCTTTATAATTGTCCACCAAATCGCGAACGTTCTCTAGACCCATAGCCTTCACTTCGGCATCAGAAACCTCAACCAACACTGGCGATTGGAGTTTTTGCGCCGCGCGTGCCACCGCAATCAGCGTCTCTTGATTGTCAATATTAAACGCCCCAACCGCAAAACGCTGCGCCCGTGTCCGCTGCATTAAATGACGCGCCCGTGTCGTGTTTTTCCGAATCTCTGAAATCGATAATCCCATACTGCCCCCTAAAATACTTATGGTAATTATATCAATTACCGCCCGCTATGCCAAGAGAATTGACATCATGTTGTTTTGGTGGTAACATAAAATGGCTCTCGCTCGAGGCTTTGTCTAAGGGTGGAAGTCGCCCTTTAGCTTTGAGTACGTCTTCACGGAGAGGAAGAAGAGAATATGAATCCAATCGTAAGGGCGGTGTCCTTCATGGGCAAGGCTTGTCTACTTATCATTGCACTGCTCTGTGCAGCATGGTGGTGTCTGGTATTACTCTTGGCGTACTGCTGTGGCATATTTGAGTCTGTCACATTCGCCCTGGGGAGTATCTACCTTTTCACGCTTATCTGCAGTATGGCCTATCATGATCGGCCGTAGATAAGCACACGCCCGTCAGGACTACTTGCTTTGAGGTCTTTAATTAGATCTTGGCGGTAGCTCCTGGCGGGTTTTTCACTGGAGAAAATTGACAACACTACAAACAATTGAATCGACATCCAAACCGTGCTTTTGCCACAATTCAGACATTTTGCCAGACTCGCCAAATGTATCATTAACACCAATTCGCTTCATCTTCACAGGCAAATTCTCACTAAGAACTTCCGCCACGCTTGAGCCAAATCCACCAGTAATCTGACCCTCTTCCGCCGTAATAACAGCTTGGCATTTTTGAGCCGCGTCAAGTATCGCATCCTCGTCCAGCGGTTTGATCGTCGGAAAATGAATCACCTCCGCCTGAATGTCATATTCATTCGCCAGTTTTTCCGCAGCCAACAATAATTGATAAGTCATCACACCAGTTCCAAACAAGGCAACATCTTTACCGCACCTCAACGTATAGCTTTTTCCAATCTCAAAAGTAGATTGATTTAAGAATAGCGGCGTTTTTTCTCTCGGCAATCTTACGTAATTCGGGCGTTTATCTCCAGCCATTGCCGCCGCCATTAGCTTAGCCTCATTAGCATCACCGGGCGCCAAAACCACCATATTAGGTAAACTTCGCATCAGCGCAATATCTTCCAACATTTGATGCGTCGCACCGTCTGGACCGACATTTAACCCCGCATGAGAGCCTACTAGCTTAACCGGCTGATTATTCAAGCAAATCGTCGTGCGAATCTGTTCCCAATTCCGCCCCGGGCTAAACGCCGCATAGCTAGCTGCAAAAGGAATATTGCCCATAGCCGCCAAGCCAGAAGCCACAGTTACCAAATTTTGCTCCGCCACGCCAACTTCAATTGCCCGCGGACTCCCGATTTCCTCGTAAAACTTACCAAAGCCAACGCTCTCCATTAAATCCGCACTCAGCGCCACCACCAAATTATTTTTCTTCGCAATATCCACCAAGCCTTCGCCAAAGCCAACGCGAATTGCCGCAAGCTCCGAATTCTGCCAATTCTCCATTAAGAAACTCATTCGCCGCCTCCTTCGCTCAATTGAGCAAGCGCCCGCTCCGCTTCCTCGGCGTTTGGAGATTTTCCATGCCAATGGTAATCATATTCCATAAAATCAACGCCACGACCAGGAATTGTATGCGCAATTATCACACTCGGTTGACGAGAATTCTTTGCCTTATCAATCGCCTGAATTATCGTCGAATAATTATGTCCGTCAATCTCCTGTGTATCCCAGCCAAAACTTCGCCATTTATCAGCCAACTCACCCAGCGGCATCACCTTTTCTGTATCGCCACCAATCTGAATATTATTTCTATCAACAATCGCAATCAAATTCGACAGATCATATTTTTTTGCAAACATCGCCGCTTCCCAAATATTTCCCTCGTCAAGCTCGCCATCGCCCAAACTACAGTAAACGAATCGCTCAGAATTGCCACCCAAATATTGCAATGAATACGCCATGCCGGCCGCCTGACTTAGACCGCAACCCAGAGGACCGCTAGTTGTTTCAATTCCCGGTAAGCTGCCGCGTTCTGGATGACCTTGAAGCTTGGAGTCAAATTTTCGCAAATTAGCCAACTCTTTTTTATCGAAAAATCCCCGCTCCGCCAGCGTCGCATATAAAAGCGGCGCATAATGACCGTTACTCATCACGAAAATATCCCGATCTTTCCAGCCTGGATTCTCAGGATCTAATCGCATGGCGTGAAAATACAAAACCGCCATAACGTCAGCAAAACCCAAACACCCAGCAGAATGACCCGAACCAGCCTCGGATAACTCACAAATAACAGACTTTCGTAATTGTTGCGATATTTTCTTCAATTTCGCTATTTGGTCGACATCCATTAAAGCACACTCGTTTTATTAATCTCCTGCTGCAATCTGGAGAAAATAGTGCGCGGATCTGACGATTTCTGAATAACGCCGCCAACGTTCAAAACGTTAACGCCACCCTGAACCAAACTATACGCATTATCTACCGCCACTCCTCCATCCCAGCCGATTTCAACGTTGGGGTTGATAGCTTTAATAAGTCGTATTTTTTCTAGTTGCATAAGACTAGCAGTTCCGCCAAATCGCCCCAACTCACCGCTAAAAATCATCACATGATCTGCTATTTTTATCAATTCCTCAACCGTTCGCGGAACCGTTGACTTTAGTAACGCTAATCCCGCCATAATTCCAGCTTGACGAATCTGCATGAGCGCGGTCTTTACGTCACCAGTAGCCTCTGCGTGAATAATAATCATATGCGGCCTTAAGGCGATCAACTTCGGAACGTATTCAGCAACATCATTAACCATTGCGTGAATATCAATCGTCCAGCCCTCTGGTGCCCATAATTCTGGAATTCCAACAGTCAAAGTTGGAGCAAATTCGCCATCAGAAATGTCAATATGCACACGCTCAGCAAAACCTGTTATTTTATTAACCTGCTCTTTGTATTGTTCGGCATTTTCCGCCAAAATCGCTGGGGCAATTACAGAATTACTCATGATAATTCATCCAATTGCGCATTACGCCTATTAAATCGCGGAGCATTTGCGTAAGGAGTGTTCAGCCACGTTTCCACAATTCCCTTCCACGCTGATTCGTTATCTTCCAAAACTCGCGCTGGCAAACATAAAACATTCGAATCGTTATCTTGGCGCGTCATTTTTGCCTCAAACGCATCCCAAATCACACTGGCACGAATTCCTTTGAATCGGTTCGCCGCCATACACATTCCTTGTCCGCCGCCGCAAATTAATATCGCACGCGGATCTTTGCTATCATCGCCAATAACCTTTAACGCCGCCGCCTGTGCGAATTGCGGAAAATCGTCGTCAGGATTTAATTCTACGCCGCCGACGTCTTGAACGTCATAACCATTCTTAACCAAATAAGCAAAAACTTTTTCCTTCAACATAAAGCCACGATGGTCAGATCCGAGGTAGATTTTCATAATTTTAGTATAAGCGTTTTCGGTGATTTTTGCAAGGGAAAGTTAGGCATTTTATCAGAGGTAGGGTGTAGCTATTTGACAAAAAGTATTGACATTTTGTGGCTGGTATGATATAAGTAGATTAACTTTTGCTCAGAGTTTTAGGGTGAAAGTCGCCCTTTAGCTTTGAGCTTCACTATTCGAGAAGAGGTAAAAAATGAGGAAATGCTTATCATTTCTGCTGGTGGCCGCGACGGTGGCCATCAGTGTGGCGTTTTGTGCGATCATGATCTCACTGATCGCTTGGTCAGTCGTTTTTTTGACTGGATCCTTAAATGGCTTCGGTCTTACGGTCATCCCTGCTCTCTCGTTCTGGCAGAGCGTAGGAGTTGTCATCCTCCTCTCCCCGTTGGTCCTTCTCGCTGCAAGCAGGAAGAAGTAACAAGTAGGATGAGCGTGGGCGTTAACGCCCGCACGAAAACAGCTCGCTGAAAACTAATTCAATCTGAATTGAAACGCAATTTCCGTGTTTCCTGGGTTGAATTATCCAGTTTCAGCTTGAGCACGTTTTCGGCGGGCTATTTTCATAGGAAATTATGTGTAGTTATTCGCTACGCCTAAGATAGTATCCAACATCTGCTACCAACTCGACCAAACGGTTAGAATAGCCCCACTCATTGTCATACCAAACCATAACCTTGATCAAATTACCGCCAACTACCTTCGTCAACGGAAGATCGACAATCCCAGAATATGAATTGCCGATAAAATCACGGCTAACTAAAGGTTCCTCAGAAACACCCAAAATGCCTTGATAGAAATTACTCTGGGCGGCTTTTTTGAACGCGTCATTTACCTGCTCGACAGTCACATCACGTCGCAGAAGCGCCGTCACGTCGCTAAGCGACACCACTGGAGTCGGTACACGCACACTAAGTCCATCAAATTTTCCAGTTAGCTGCGGCAAGGTTTTAGTTACAGCAATTGCGGCGCCAGTCGTAGTCGGGACAATGTTTTCGGCGGCGTTGCGACCTTCTCTAAGATCCTTAGATGGCGCATCCTGAAGCTTTTGGCTAGCCGTATAACTATGCACTGTCGTTAGCATTGACTTTTCAACGCCAAACTCCGCGTCCAAAATCGCCATAACCGCACCCAAAGAATTGGTTGTACAGCTAGCATTAGACACGATTGGCGTCGCGTTTTTTACCTTGTCATCGTTAGTTCCCAAAACAATCGTATCGACTCCCTCAGACTTCGTCGGACCACTGATAACCACACGCTTTACGCCAGCCGTTAAGTGCTTGCCCGCGCCATCTTTATCGGTGAAAAATCCTGTCGATTCAATCACCACATCAATATTCAAATCTCGCCACGGCAGATTTTCTGGATCTTTCTCAGCCAGAACCTTAACCGACTTGCCCTCAATAATCAGCTCGTTTTCCGTAAAATCAACTTGACGTCCGTACTCGCCGTAATTACTATCATGCTTCAACAAATACGCCAAAGTTTTCGTGTCAGTCAAATCATTGATCGCGACGATTTCCAAGTCGCTTCGCTCGTTCGCAATCTTAAACGCATTGCGCCCGATTCGCCCAAATCCGTTAATTGCTATTCTCGTTACAGCCATATCGCCCTCCCTGTTAGATATTTTCGCTTTAGCTTTTCTTAATTATACTACAAAGTTGTATAATAAAAACATGACGCGCGAAGAGTTACTGTCAATTGCTAAGCAAAAATACGACGAAGTTCCCGTATTAGTTTTAGCAAGTGCAATTGATTATGCCGCGAAAAAGCACGCCGGACAAAAGCGCAAAAGTGGCGAACCTTATATCAATCACCCGCTAGCAGTCGCTGGAATCTTGATTGAATGGGGCATGGACATCGATACGGTCGTGGCGGGAGTTTTACACGACACTGTCGAAGATACCGACGCAACTTTGGACGATTTGGAGAGTTTGTTTGGACGCGACGTGGCGTTTCTGGTGGATGGCGTAACTAAAGTTTCACAAGCTCGCGCTGGAATGCGAAACCTGGATAGCTATTTGCCACACACGAAGGATAATTTGACCAAGTTGATGATTGCCGTGGGCGAAGATGTGCGTGTGATAATTATCAAGCTAGCTGACCGCCTGCACAATATGCGAACGCTACAATTTATGACGCCAGAAAAGCAGAAAAAAATTGCCAGAGAAACAATTGAAGTTTTTGCGCCGCTGGCCGACCGCTTAAATATGGGGCGAGTTCGCGTTCAATTGGAAGAGCTGAGTTTTAGGTATTTGATGCCAAAAGCCTTTCAGAACACCAAAAATTTGATGGATAGTCGACTGAAAAAATCGCAACGAAAGTTGGATCACGTTCGTCGTGAAGTTGAAGCGCGACTAAAGACGGAAAAGCTGATTTTCCAGATGGACGGACGCGTTAAGAGCGTTTATAGTCTATTTAAGAAATTGGACAAAGTTGGCGATATCGATAAGATTTATGATTTGATTGCCCTGAGGATAATTGTCGACGATTTATCGACTGGATATTTGGTTCTAGGAATTTTACACGATATGTATCAGCCGATGTACGAGAGGATTAAAGATTACGTTGCCAATCCAAAGCCAAATGGCTATCAAAGCTTGCATACAACCGTGCAAACTCCGAGCGGACAAATTGTTGAATTCCAGATTCGCACCAAAGAAATGCACGAATATGCTGAGCGTGGTTTGGCCGCCAGCTTCCATTATAATGAGCAAAAATTGACCGATGCCTATAAAAAAGGAAAAATCGGAACTATGCCAGCCGATTTATCGTGGATTCGCGAACTTCAGGAGGCTGCTGCCTTAATTAGCGAAGGAAAACGGTTCGACTCCAACAAATTCCGAATGAAACTGTTTTCCGACAGGATTTTCGTGTACTCACCAAAGGGCGACATTTATGATTTGCCTCGCGGAGCGTTTCCTTTGGATTATGCCTACCGAATTCACTCTGACATCGCGGCGCGCGCCAGCGGATTTAAAATTAACGGCGTCATGAAACCGTTTAATTACAAATTACAGCACGGCGACACGATTGAAGTTTTAACAAGCAAATCCGCTCGTCCAAAACCAGATTGGCGGGATGTCATAATTACGCCACACGCCAAAGATAAATTGCGCTTGCAATTGTCCCGCTCAAACGGCATCTTACAACAATTAACTGGCGGCGTTTCCTCGTTCTTCCGACACAAGTAACGCTCGCCAGTCTCTCGATTTTAATCAGCAATCAAACGCGATTTATTTTTCGTTCCAACGAGTAATTGACTCGCGGATAATTTGCTTTGCTCGTTCTACATCACCAAAGCCCTTAACTACAGTTGATCCAGGCTTCTTCAGGTCTTTGTAGTGATTGAAGTGATGTTCGATTTGCTTCAGTAATTGTGGAGGTAGGTCTTCCAGTGAGTTGATTGCGTTGCCTGTGTTTCGATCGTCGGCTGGCACAACGATAACCTTATCGTCAACTTCATTATCGTCAACAAATTCCAACACACCGATAACCTTTGCCTCCATAAAAATACCGGTCGTCAACGGCTCGTCGGTGATAATTAGCGCATCCAATTCGTCGCCATCCTCGTCCAAGGTCTGCGGAATGAAACCGTAGTTTGTTGGCTTTGCAAAAATAGCTGGCTCAACACGGTCCAACTGCATAACTGCAAGCTCACGATTCCACTCAATTTTATGACTTGATCCCTGTGGAATCTCAATAACTACATTTACGATGCCGTTTTCGACATCACCAGGTGTTAAAATTTGATTAAAATCTGCCATTTTTTACTCCTCTCTGGCTTTTTCTTGTAAATATTCACGAATCTGCAGCGCTGCCACCGCACCTTCACCAACCGCCGAAGCGATTTGCATAGTTGACCCCGAGCGCACATCACCAGAGGCGAAAACGCCAGGGATGTTAGTGTGCAAATGTTCGTCAGTAATGATGTGTCCGCCCAAATCCAGCCCAACGTCCGAGTTTGTCAGGAATTGCGTGTTCGGAATTAGCCCGATAAATACGAATAATCCATCAGCGGTAAATTCTTTCTGCTCGCCGTTTTGGGTCGATTTAACGCCGTAAAACTTATCGTCCTTGACAATAATTTCATCAGTCGTTGCACCGATGTGAACGGTAATTTTTCCATCATCGACATACTTCTGCAAATCTTTTTGCAAAATGTCACTGGCGCGCAACTTACTGCGAACCAGCAGATCAATATGACTAGCGTATCGCGTCAAAAATATCGCTTCTTGCACTGCTGAGTTTCCGCCACCGACAACGATTAGATTCTTATCCCGATAAAACGCGCCATCACAAGTCGCACAGTAATGCACGCCTCGGCCATACAATTCATCTTCGCCAGGAACGCCCAATTTGCGGTGATTTGAGCCAGTTGCCAATAAAACCGACTTTGCGCGAACAGCTTGACCGTCAATTGTCAGCTCCAACTCGCCATCAACTTGCTTCAATTCCGTCACATCGCCATACTCAATCTTCGCACCAAATCGCTCCGCCTGTTGTTGCAATTCAGACGCCAATTTCATTCCCGTAACGCCCTCAGCAAATCCAGGATAATTGTCAATTTGATCAGTAATCGCCGCCATTCCGCCGACCACGCCACGCTCATATAGCGTCGTGTCGACATCTTCGCGCGACAAGTAAATCGCCGCCGTTAACGCACTTGGACCAGCGCCAACAATAATAACATCTTTAGACATTGAAACCTCGCGATCGATAATATTGCTTCATCACTTCTGGCATTTCTGGCTCTGGAATATCGGCTGGCTTTTCAATCGCCATTACCACGAATTTAAGCGGAGAATTTGCAGGAATTTTATCACCCTGAGCTTTGTCGCCATAAGCCTTGTCAGCTGGAATTGTCAGCTCACGTACTCCACCAATTTTCATTCCAATCAAGCCCTCTTTCCAACCCTGAATGACTGCAGTATTTGCCGGACCATCCATATTGAGAGGAGCTTTCAGTTTACCGTCGGCAATTGATTGATCGAAAATCTCGCCCTTGGCATTCCAACCAATATAGTAAACTGCTAGTTTGGTGTCATCCTTAACCTCCGCGCCTTCGCCCTCAACCAAATCTTCCTTAACAAGCTCTTTGACTCCACTAGCATCAAACGCGCCAACTCGCGAGCTAAACTCAGAAAACTTGCTGTAATATTTTTGACTCAATTCATTAGTCTGAGCCTCCACTTTCTTTTTTCGCTCGTCAGTAGCCTTGGTGTATTCATCCTGGGCTTTCTTAAGCGCGGCTTGGTCTTTGGCTTCATTTCCAGGTGCTACCATCATAGCGACAAATCCGCCAACGGTCCCCAAAAACATCATGCCGGCAATAACCCAAATACCTATTCTCTGGCCTTTTGTAGTTGCCATATTCCTCCTTTATTTACCTTTCAATTATAGCAATTTTTATCAAGCGCAACAAATCACATTAAACCTGAGCGGCGTCGAATTCTTCCGCAGCCATCGCGGCGATCTCCTCAATAATCGGCGTGATGTCTTTATCTTCCAGTGTTCGCTCGGCGCTCGTAAACTTCACATTCAAAGTTATGGTTTTTGTTGAATCGTCATTTTTCGGCTGATATATCGCAATCGGCGTTATACTAATTTGTAACTCACCGTGTTTTTTTGCAACTTCTTCAGCGCAAGCATAAACCTTCGCATAATCAACATTCGAATCCATTTTCAATGAAATATCTCTGGCGGTCGACGGGAACCGACTTAACGGCTGGTAATTATAGCCCTGATTTTTACTCAGATTTTCCTGCAATTTTTCAATATCAATAGAAAACGCCGCGGTATAATCTGGTAATTTGAAGTTACGTCGGGCAGATGGAACCAGCTCACCAACAATTCCTAAATTGTCGCCATCCTTCACCACAATCCAAGCGCTGCGTTTCGCGTCAAATGGCGCTGGAACGTCGCCGTCAGATTCCGTGATCTTCACAAAATCAACCTCAACACTCAAATCTTTCATCAATCTTTCAGCAATTTTCCTCACCTTATAAAACGGCGCGCCGGCTTGAGGTTTTTTATTCGCATAAACTCCGTCGATGAAAGTCTTTTCAATCGGCAAATTCTCATCGTTAAAACCTAATTTCTTATCGTGAATTTTGCCAATTTCAAACAACATAAATTCGTCGTGACCAGATTTTATATTGGCATGAACTTTATCCAGCAAACTCGGCAAAATGCTAATTCGGTAATATTGCAAGTCTGGACTAAGCGCATTACTCAAGCGATAAGCACGGCTCGGATCTTGTTCGGAATTTTTCAAAACTCGCTCATGAACGAAACTGTACGTCAAAACTTCATTCGCCCCAGACCTAGACAAACTTTGACGAATTCTCTGTTTCAATTCGCGACGCTCATTCTTCGGCGCGGGCTTAATACTTCGCTCTGGCAAATGACGCGGTAACCTATCAAAGCCGTATAATCGCCCAACTTCCTCAACGATATCTTCCGGCAATTCAATGTCAGTCC
>CAUTQX010000008.1:0-22153 GCA_963540705.1 uncultured Candidatus Saccharibacteria bacterium | reverse complement strand
GATACCAACACGGTAATACCCCGTGCCGGAATGACAGCTAGCGTGCCCTTTGAGATCAGGCGTCACTTCCGAATAGCAGTTGCCAGGATATGCCTTGGCGCTACTCTGAGTCACGAATAGCGACCCAGTGGCGAGCATGACGATGGCAAGTACGGAAATAATCCTCTTACTCATGATTCTCCTTCCAGGATAGAAATCGCTAAGGTACTGTGCGTCCCTTAGCTAACCAAAACGCGCAAGGAACTAGCACGATACCCTAATATTACACGCTCTATTAAAACTAGTCAACATGGTAAAATAAAACTATGGATTTCAATACTCGTTACGCTAAATTAAACGATAATCAACGACAAGCAGTCGACTACATTCACGGATCGCTTTTGGTAATTGCTGGGCCAGGAACGGGGAAAACCGAGCTTCTAAGTATGCGCACTGCCCAAATCCTGAAACAGACCGACACTTTACCGAACAGTATTTTATGTCTAACGTTTACTGAAAGCGGCGCCACGAATATGCGCCAACGACTCCGCCAGATTATCGGTGAAGATGCGTATAAAATTGCGATTCACACGTTCCACAGCTTCGGCACAGAAATCATCAATCAACATCGCGAGTATTTTTTCCGTGGCGCCGACGCTCAGCCAGTTGACGAATTGACGCAATATCAAATTATCTCTGGAATACTCGAAGAACTTGATTGGCGAAATCCATTAAGCGCGAAAAACAACGGGGAATTTGTTTATATTAAAGACCTCATTCGCATTATTTCCGAATTCAAGCAAAGTGGCTTAACGCCGTCAGAATTACGGTCAATTATTGAGGATAATCAAAGCACAATAGCCGAAATTGCGCCAGACATTCAGCAAGTATTTTCCGCCAAAATATCAAAAAAGACGATTGAGTTATTTGCACCAATGGCTGAAAAAATTGCCAATTCAATCACCCAAAATCCCGATAGTAAAAACTCAAAATTGCCAGCTTCAATCACGCCATATGCCAATATTTTAGCGTTAAGTATTGCGCACGCCGCCCAGGAAGCGATTGATGAAAACTCAACAAAACCACTGACTGCCTGGAAAAATAAATGGTGCGAAAAAAACGCCAATGGCGAATTTGTCCTGAAAGATTTTACCGCCGCAGAAAAATTGTCTGCCGCAATTGACGTTTACGAGAAATACGTAAATATTTTATCCGAGCGCTCATTATTTGACTACGATGATATGATTTTATCCGTCATCCAAGCCTGCGAATCTCATCCAGAACTGCGCGCAAATCTTCAGGAGCAATTCCAATTCATCATGGTCGACGAATTTCAGGACACGAACTTGGCGCAATTACGATTATTGTTCAATTTGACCAGCAAGAACGACGATAATCCAAACATCATGGCGGTCGGCGATGACGACCAAGCAATCTTCAGCTTCCAAGGCGCAGATGTGGGCAACATCCAGCGCTTCCGCCAACATTATCACGACCCAAAAATCATCGTTTTGACCGATAATTATCGTTCCGCCGAGAACATTTTATCATCGGCGCGGAACGTCATCACCCAAGGCGCGGATCGACTGGAAAACACAATTGACGGGCTATCAAAACAATTGACCGCACACGCAAATAGCGAAGGTTCAAAAGTCGAAATCCAAGAATTCTCATCTGTTAGTGAAGAGCGAGCGGGAATTGCCAAACAAATTGCCGAACTAATAAAAAATGGCGAGAAACCAGAAAGCATCACGATTATTGCGCGCCACCATAAGGAACTCATTGAAATTCTTCCGCATCTTTATAAGGAAAATCTTTTTGTCAATTACGAACGTCACGACGACATTTTGGAGCAAGACATAATCCAGATTCTGGACAAATTAGCGCGAACTGTCGTGGCGATTAGCCAGAATAATTTGGATATTGCCAATAGTTTATTGCCGGAAATTGCGGCTCATCCAGCGTTTGGATTTTCTGCGCTGGACATCTGGAAATTGAGCCTTCAAGCTTACAAAAATCGGCAATTGTGGCTGGAAAGTATGCTGGCGAATAGCGTATTTAAGGAATTTGCGGAGTGGCTTTTGGAGCGCGCTAAAGACGTGCCGAATCTGCCACTGGAAGAGCAATTGGATAATTTATTAGGCTTAACTAACGACGAAAGCGGCGACCTTCAGGTCAATTCTCTCGCCAATTTCTATTTCTCACCAGAAAAACTAGATAAAAACCCAGAAGCATATCTGACGATTCTGGAAAGTTTGCGTACTTTGCGCCAAAAACTTCGCGATCGAATCACCGATAAAAACCCGACTCTGGAAGATTTTTTGGAATTTATTGACCTGCACATTTCGACAAAAACTCGCTTAACACAAATTCGCACGCACGCAAGTTCACTCAGCGGCGCCATAAACTTAATGACCGCGCACAAATCCAAAGGTCTGGAATTTCCGCACGTTTTTGTGATTGGGGCAATTGACAGCGCTTGGGGCGAAAAAGTTCGTTCACGCAGTCGAATTATTAGATATCCCGCAAACCTCCAACTTCAGCCAGCGGGCGCCACTTACGACGAACGACTTCGGTTATTCTTTGTGGCGATGACTCGCGCCAAAACCACATTGACCATGACTTATTCTCAAACCAACGATTCTGGCAGCGACACGATAATCGCCAGTTTCTTGACTAATTGCACGCCAACCATCATTCCGACCAGCGATGATCCAGCCGAACAGATTGAACTCGCTGAAACCGATTGGACGACGCGACTAACTTCACCAATCGTTCCAGAATTAAAGGATTTATTGGCGCCAGCGCTGGAAACATACAAACTTTCTGCGACGCATTTGAACAACTTCCTCGACGTTTCACGTGGCGGACCGCAAAATTTCTTATTGAACAATTTACTACATTTTCCATCCGCCAAAAATTCCGCCGCAGCTTACGGAACCGCGATTCACAGCAGCCTTCAGCAAGCACATTGCTCATTCAGCGCCGATCATCAATTGCCAAGCACCGAACAAATCCTCCAATTCTTCCAAAAATCCCTCGAGAGCCAGCATTTGCCAGCGGACGATTTTCAATTGTATTTGGACAAAGGGAAGTCGGCTTTGACTGCGTTCTTAAACGCCAAATCTTCAGATTTCCACGATACAGACTTGGCGGAATTGGACTTTTCAAACCAAGGCGTAATTATAGATAACGCCAGATTGACCGGTAAACTTGACGTTGTCGACATCGACAAGCAAAATAAAACCATCTTCGTAACGGATTATAAAACCGGCAAGCCGTCGCATTCTTGGAAAGGTTCGGCCGATTACGAAAAAATCAAACTTCATAAATATCGTCAGCAATTGATGTTCTATCAGCTACTGGTCGAGCATTCACGCGATTATGGCAATTTCACGTTTACTGGCGGGCGACTACAATTTGTCGAGCCAGACATGAAGACTGGCGATATTCTTAGTCTGGAAGACACATTCTCCAGAGAAGAGCTGACTGAATTTACGCAACTAATTGAGATTATTTGGCATAAAATCACCACGCTTGATATGCCAGACATTTCTGGATATTCGGCGGATTATAAGGGAATGCTGCAATTTGAAAAAGACCTGCTGGCGGGCGAAATATAAAAATATTCTGGTATATTGTTGCATTTTTTTATAATTAGTGTTATTATAATAAACGCTTTATTGGTGGAGCTGATATCTATGTCATGCTCTCCAGGAGCATAATCATAGGGTCGGCTCTTTTCTTCACGCCGTATAACTACGGCACAGAAAGAGGTGATATCCATGTTTGATACATGGACTGATGCTGATCGCGATAAAGCGATCAGCAAAGGTAAAGCTGGAGGCAAGCTCTCTAGCTGGGAGCAAGAAAAGCTCAAGGAAGCTGTGAGGGTCGACAACCGCGGCGCTGATGCCGCTGATGCCCTGAAGAAGCAGGGTCGTCGCTGACCCTCAGAATGACGGTCATAGATCTTAATCTATCTATGAAAAAGTTGGGTTAATACCAACAAAAGGGCGTCCGTCCGCCCCTGGGTCGATTCCCCAGCCGATAATCCGGAAAAGAATCAAAGGACATGATTCTGGAAAAATCCCGCCGCTTTGTTGTGAAAATGGAGTAGCGGTTGATAAGTGGGTTCGACCCCCTCCGTGTCCGCCGGGGAGAAAGCAAGACAAAGACGTCTTGCTTCCTCCCCCCCCCCAATTTTGGGTTCGCGAGATTCATTCGTCGCAGATTCTTCTCTCAAAGATGAGATTAGAAACTACTACGAACAGAACCGCTTGAGCCCGCCCACACCCTATCTCGATGGCGAGATAGGGTTTTTCCTTTTTTGTGATAAAATAACAGAGATGACATCATTTTGGAATAATTTACCGCAGCCATTTTTCATATTGGCACCAATGGAAGCCGTCACTGACGTCGTGTTTCGTCATGTAGTGAAACAGGCTGGCGCACCAGATATATTTTTCACCGAGTTCGCAAATGCTACCGGCTGGGTTCACGCTGGCGACAAAGCCATAGCTGGGCGACTATTTAAAACCGACGATGAACAGCCACTGATTGCGCAAATTTGGGGTGGCGAGCCAGGGGACATGGAAGCTTTCGCGAAGCACTGCGCGGAACTTGGTTTTAACGGAATTGATATCAATATGGGTTGTCCCGCCAAATCTGCCATTAAAAGCGGTGGCGCGGCTCTGATTCGTCGACCCGACATAGCGATAGCTGCAATTGACGCCGCCAAAAAATCTGGATTGCCTGTTAGCGTAAAAACTCGGCTGGGCTATACTTACGTCGATGAATGGCGCGAGTGGCTGACGACAATTCTCAAACAAGACATCGTGAACTTGACGATTCATCTGCGCACCAAAAAAGAGATGAGCAAAGTTGCGGCGCATTATGAATTGATTGATAAAATTGTTAAATTGCGAGACGAAATTGCCCCACAAACACTTCTGACTATCAACGGCGACATCCGCGATCGAGAGCATGGGCTGGAAATTGCCAGAAAACACCCCGGCGTGAATGGAATTATGATTGGGCGAGGCGTTTTCAGTGATCCGTTCTGCTTCCGTGAATTGAAAACTGACGCAGATAATCATAAAGAAGAACTGTTGGCGCTCCTTAATTATCACTTGGATTTATTTGATTCCTATCAGCCGATTTTAGGGCGACCTTTTGAAACCCTAAAACGTTTTTTCAAGATTTATATTCGCGATTTTGATGGCGCAAAGGAACTTCGTGAGAAATTGATGCACACCACGACGACCGACGAAGTCCGCCACCTGCTTGAAAAAGTATAGTTATTATGATATAATATAAGTATGTCTGAATATCTAGAAAGTAAACTATCTTATATTCACCCTTCAGATGTTACAACATCTAACCTGAAAAATAGTCCGGAAGGTATAATACTCTTATCGGATGTTTCAAAACCAAATCAAACTCCCCTCGATGTCCGAGTGGATAAGGTACCAAAATATGCAAGATAGTATTTATCAAGTCCAGTTTGGGGACATGACAATATCGGGACAAACGGAGAGTTCTCCAAAAACAATTCAACCAGTGGCAATAAAGCCAGCCGACTCATTAAATCGCGCCATCCGCGAATACAATATAACAAAATATCTCAACAGTAGAGAAGAAGGAAGACGATTAACATTTCAGGTCCTAGGATTTACTAGATGGGGGGGTAATTATAGTGTTATTACCGAATTCGAATCAGGAGTTGTTACTTACGACAACACCATCTTAAATGAGGCGCACAAACCTACTGAGTCAGAGATATCAGAAGCTCTAACTACAGCAGCATTGACGTTAGTGACACTAAACGATTTCGGTCTGATGCACGGAGATTTTCAGGTAAAAAATACTGCGAGAGATGTCAATAATAGAGTCCGCATGGTAGATTTAACAGAAATGCGAAAACTCAATAGTCCAGATGACACGTTCAACGACATCGCATTATATATGGAATCGCTCTCTAGATTTGGAACTAAACGCTCTCCTGTAAGTCCTCAACAATTCAACGACCACTTTTTGAAAACATACGAGAAAAATATACCCGACATTTTTCCTATGTATGAGCGTTTGGAGGCGGAGATGGCAATTCACGCTCTACGCGACATGCTAGACTTCACGCTTATAACGTAGCAACATAATTCTAGTGTCGTCGTTTACGCCTATGAAGATCAGCAACCTTCAATCGCACCATATGACGGTCGATAAGCTGTTTGGCTTTCTCGCGCTCAACTTGATCGCCAGCCTCATCACGCGCCTTAATAGCACGCTCCAAAGCCTTCTGAGTTTCCGCCTCGATGATGTCATCACCGTGATCAGCTTCATCAACCAAAATTTGCACCGACGAATAGTCAATTTTTACCACGCCACCAGAGATTGCGAAATATTCCAACTGACTATCCGAATCTTCTTTATGTCGACGCACGGTAATTACGCCGTCCCGCGCAATCGTCACTAGCGGCTCATGGCTTGGAAAAACGGAAATTTCGCCGTCAGTGGTCGGAATTGACACCGAATAAACTTCTTCGTCAACCTTCGTACCGACAAGTGTGACTAATGACAATTTCATGACTATTTAGCTTTCTTTTCAGAATGTTTTTTAGCCTCGGCAGATTCAGATTCAGCGTCGCGAGCGACTTGATCAGCCAGCGTACCCTGGACCATATAGAACCAGTTTTCAGGCTTATCATCGTATTTACCAGCCAAAATATCGGAAGCGTCGCGAATGGTGTCCTCCAATTTAACGTAAACACCTGGATTTCCGGTAAACTTCTCAGCCACATGGAACGGCTGCGCCAAGAATCGCTGAATACGACGAGCGCGGGCAACAATCTGCTTCTGATCGTCCGACAATTCTTCCATACCCAAAATAGCGATGATATCCTGAAGCTCTTTATATTGTTGCAAAATTCGCTGAACCTCACGCGCCACACGGTAATGCTCTTCGCCGACAATTTCTGGATCAAGCGAGTTTGAGCTGGAATCCAAAACGTCAACCGCTGGATAAATACCAATTTCTGTCAAAGCACGGTTCATCACAATCGTAGCGTCAAGGTGAGCAAAAGTTGTCGCAGGAGCCGGGTCGGTCAAGTCGTCAGCTGGCACATAAACAGCCTGAACAGAGGTAATCGAGCCTTTCTTTGTTGAGGTAATTCGCTCTTGCAATGCGCCCATTTCCTGCTGGAGGTTTGGCTGATAACCAACCGCGCTTGGCAAACGACCAAGCAATGCCGACACCTCAGCACCAGCCTGAGTATAGCGATAAATATTGTCGATAAACAACAGCACGTCTTTACCTTCATCACGGAAAGCTTCAGCCATAGCTAAACCTGACAATGCCACGCGCAAACGTGCTCCAGGCGGCTCGTTCATTTGCCCAAAGACCAGCGAAGTCTTGTCCAAAACGCCAGCCTCTTCCATTTCATAGTAAAGGTCGTTACCTTCACGAGTTCGCTCACCAACACCGGCGAAAACAGAGTTTCCAGAGTGAAACTTAGCGATATTGTTAATCAACTCAGTAATAAGAACTGTCTTACCAACACCAGCACCGGCAAACAAGCCAGCTTTTCCACCCTTAGCAAGTGGCGCAATCAAGTCAACAACCTTAATGCCAGTTTCCAAGATTTCAGTCTTATTTGACTGCTCAGAAAGCGCTGGAGCAGGGCGGTGAATTGGGGCGGTTTTTCCCTTTGGTTGCGGCTTTTCGTCAATCGCCTCACCAACGACATTGAACATCCGTCCTTGAGTTTCCGCGCCGACTGGAACGGAAATTGGAGCACCAGTTGCAACAACTTCTGCACCACGACTCAATCCGTCCGTCGAAGACAGGGCAATTGCTCGAACAGTATGCTCGTCGAGGTGCTGCGCTACTTCCAGCACCAAATTCTCATTGCCGTTCTTAACGTGCAACGCGTCATAAATCGCTGGAAGCTCAACGTCTCGTGGAAATTCCACGTCAACGACCACACCAACGATCTGAATAATTTTACCTAGTGTTTTACTCATCAATTTTTCCTCCGCACTTCCTTTGTATTAATCTCACTTTTCATATCGCATCTACGCCTCCTGATAATCCATAATTATATCCAAAGAATAACTCTTATCCGACAATGCTCGACGAGCCGGCTCTATCATATCATCAGGGAAGCGTAAGTTCAGTTTCCCTAAAGCCTCTAACGTCACGAAGTCAACCTGCTGGATTCCTTCTTCGTGCGCGACAGGAAAATCATCGGCAACGTGCCCTAGAAAGAACACAACCAGCGACATACCAGAATCAGTATTTTTCAACAGCACCGACAGCACACTATCAATTGCAACTGTGTAGCCAGATTCTTCCTTCGCTTCACGTATCGCCGCATCCACCAAGCTTTCGCCAGGCTCAACATGACCAGCTGGAAAATTCCAGGTATCTAATTGACCATAATTATTTTTGCCTTCTTGAACGACCAACAACTTACCGTCCTTTACAACAACAGTACTGACGAATAGGGTTGTGTTATTTATCATTGTTCCATCGCCTCCACGCCACCAGAAATTTCAGCAAGTTCCTGAGTAATCGCCCCTTGACGAGCTTTGTTCATAGCTAGCGTCAAATCATCAACCAAATCGCTGGCATTATCCGTAGCATTCTTCATCGCCATCATACGCATAGAATGCTCACTGGCTCGAGCGTCAAGCAACGCCTGCAACAGTCGCGCACCAACCAAGCGATACGCCACCGCGTCCAAAACTTCTGGAATACTCGGCTCATATTTGGCGTCAGAAATCGTGTTAGAAACTTCACTTGGATCAACCAAGATTTTCGTTCCTGCTGGTAATAATCTGTCCAATTCGGCAGTCTGAACCATGCTATTGACAAAACGCGTATAGACAAGCGTAACAGCGTCAACTTCGCCATTTTCAAACATATTTACTGCCGTATTCAAAATCGTATGGAACGTCAATCCAGACGGTTGATCTGGCAAATCTTCGTAAGTACCTATGATTTTCGTATCTTTAAGGCGCGTTGCAAATTGCGAAGCTCGCCGACCAATCGTCAAGGTCAAGTTCTCAATTCCTCGTTCGTCATCCCGCTTTAACAATTCCAAATATTTCTTCAGAACATTAGTGTTGTATGCGCCAGCCAGACCCTTGTCGCTGGCCACCACGATAATCAATCGCTTATTTATCTTTCGCCTAACGAACAGCGGGTGATTGTCGGTTGCGCCTTGGCTCGCCAAATAAGACAGCAATTCTTCCGCCGCCATTGTGTACGGCGCAGAAGCCTTATCTGCCTCTTGAGCCCGACGCATTTTACTAGCCGCCACCAATTGCATAGCCTTGGTGATCTGCTTAGTTGAGTCCACCGAACGAATACGATTCTTCAGCGCGCGAGTGCTCGGCATGAATTACTCCTCAAATCCTTTCGCTATTTCTTTCGTAGATTCGTCAATCAATTTCAATTGCTCATCCGAAGGCTTGTCGCCCTTGTTCAACTCACGCATAGCGTCTTTAGAATTTTTCCATAGATAAGTCAATAGAGCAGACTGTGCGTCCTTAATCTTAGAAACTGGAACTTCGTCAAACATACCGCCAGTCACAGCGTGGATGCTGACAAATTGCTCCCAAACGCTCATCGGCTGATACTGCGGCTGCTTAAGAAGTTCGGTTAGTCGCTGACCGCGGTCAATTTGCGCCTTTGTCGCGTCGTCAAGGTCTGAACCGAATTGAGCAAATGATGCCAATTCGCGGAACTGAGAAAGACCGAGCTTCAAGTTTCCACCGACAGATTTAACCGCCTTCGTTTGAGCTGCACCACCAACACGGGAAACCGATAGACCCGCAGAGATAGCTGGGCGAATACCTTGATAGAACAAGTCGGTTTCTAGGAAAATCTGACCGTCGGTAATGGAAATCACGTTGGTCGGAATGTAAGCGGAAATGTCGCCAGCTTGCGTCTCGATAATTGGTAGAGCCGTCAAACTTCCCGCACCGAGTTCATCGGACAATTTAGCTGAACGCTCCAATAGACGTGAGTGCAAATAGAAGACGTCACCTGGGTAAGCTTCGCGTCCCGGTGGACGGCGCAACAATAGCGACATCTGTCGATAAGCCACCGCATGCTTGGTCAAATCGTCATAAATCATCAATGCGTGACCGCCGTTATCGCGGAAATATTCACCCATAGCAGTACCGGCGTAAGGCGCCAAGTAAAGCAGGGAGGCCGCGTCGGACGGGCTGGTTGCGACGATAATCGTCTGATCCATCACGCCTTCTTCTTTCAATCGGTCGACCAATCGAGCGATCTTCGACAATTTTTGGCCAATCGCCACGTAAACATTTACCACGCCAGTTTTTTGACGAGCTTGGTTGATCATCGTATCAATAGCAATTGCCGTCTTACCAGTTTGACGGTCACCAATGATAAGCTCACGCTGACCACGACCAATTGGGAACATCGCGTCAATCGACATAATACCGGTCATCAGAGGTTCGTGAACCGATTTACGGCCCATCACGCCAATAGCGGGACGCTCAATTAAACCGCGTTTCTTCGTCTTAATCGCTGGACCATCGTCAAGAGGTCGACCTAGCGGATCAACCACTCGCCCCAACAGCTCTTCGCCGACAGGAACGTCTAGCACCGAACCTTTGCGGCGAACACTGGCACCAGCCTTAACCTTATCTTCGCCGCCAAGAATCACCGCACCAATTTCATCTTCCATCAAGTTCAAAGCAAACGCTTCAACCGTGCCGCCGTCAGTTTCAATTTCCAGCACTTCGCTATAACCAGCGCTACTTAGACCATGCACCCAAGCCACGCCGTCACCAACGCGAATAACCACGCCAGCATCTTCCAAACCTTCTGTCGCCTCCAGCTGCGCGATTTTTTCCCGCAGGCTTTTGGCTAATTCTGTCACATCAATCTTGCTCATTTTTCCTCCTAGATTTTCTTCGCCCGCAAGTCGTTTAACTTCTTCGAAACCGTTGCGTCCAGTGTTGCGGTCGGCGTTTGTAGCTTAAATCCGCCAATCAACGTCGGGTCAATTGATTCTCTTAGCGACACTTTTGGCTTGCTATTTTTACTGCTTGCCGCAGTCGCCAGAAATTGCTCTATCTTGCGCCTCGTGTTGTCATCAAGCGCTCTCGCACTCTCGACCGACGCTACAATCTCACCGTTCTCAGCCAATTCTGCCTCAATATCTCGTACCAACAAATCAACTTCACGTTCGTGCTTTTCGTAAATCAAAAGACCAGCAATTTCTTCCAATACCGCGTCATTGCCAGCTAAAATTTGTTCAGCTGCGTACTTTGCCAACTTTCTTCTGGACACTAATCTCATCTATTCAGCCTCCTCAAGCGCTTCCGAAATCAGCTTCGTATCTTTCTTCGCATCAATTTTCTCGCCCAAAACCTTGCCAGTCGCCTCAGCCACCAACTCTAATGTCGAATTGTGCAGGTCTTTCTTAGCGTTTTCAATTTCTTGAGCAATCGTATTATGCGCTTCTTTAATCAAAGCTTCAGATTTGGCGGTCGCTTTTTTAGCTGCTTCTTCAACAACTTCGGTCGCTTCTTCTCGAGCAGACGCCACGATGTCGCTAGCTTGCGCTCGTGCTTTTCGCATCATTTCGGCGGTCATTTCTTCAGCTCGGTCGGCATTTTCCTTAGCAGATTTTGCCGCCGCGTCAGCCGCTTTCAGGTCTTTTTCTCGCTTGACGAGCATTTCCATCATTGGCGGATAAACAAACTTGCGAAGAACAAATAGCAAGATTAAAAATGCTACCGTCTGAAACGCCAACAGCGCCCAATCAATACCTAGCGAATCAAACAAACCAGATTTTTCCGATGCGCCAGAATTGGCAAATTGTGTTAATATTTTCTCCACAATTTACTCCCGAAAACTACATAACTTTGCCGACGATTGCTGCGACGAAACCGATAATAGCAATAGCGTCGATGAATGAAATACCCAAGATCATCATTGTGCGTAGGTCGTTGATTTTTTCTGGGTTACGACCAGCTGCGTTCATAGCTGCCGCACCAACAATTGCGGCGCCGATTGCTGCAAATGCTGCTGGGATTGCGTAGGTAAGTGTGAATGCTAATGCTTCCATGGTTAATATTCTCCTTTTAATTAATTATTACCTAATTTAATCACTCTCTGATGCCGCTAATTTATTAGTTTCAACAGAGGAGTGAACTTCATCAATTGGCTCGTGTGAATCATGGTGAGCCAGCCCCAGGGAAATAAACACAGTTGATAGCATAAAGAAAATATACGCCTGAATACCGCCAATAAACAACTCGAAGAAATAGAACGGCTGTAGAGCCACAGGCGACAAAAACTTCGTCATGTAAGCGATGATTGCCAAGAGAATTTCGCCAGCTAAAACGTTACCAAACAGACGGAAACTCAGCCCCAGCATTCGCGAAAACTCAGCTACTAACTCCAAAATGCCGACAAATGACATAATTGGATCACGCAGCGGGTTAACGAAATATCGCCCCAAATTACCCTTAAAGCCCAAATACTTAAACGCATAAATCTGCGCTGCAACAATAGTTACAATTGCCAGACCGAAAGTCATATTAAGATCCGCCACGCCACCGCGGAACAGCGGAGTGTGATGTTCACCAATTGTAATTGGACCAACGATCGGCAAAAGCCCCAACCAATACTGCGCAACGATAAAGAAAAACAACGTAATACAAAGCGGAGCAACCTTACGCGCCCATTTTTGGTCTGGAATAACTTGGCAAACTGTATTGTAAAGTCCGTCGAACGTCCACTGAATTAGCCTTGTGATAAAGTTATGTTTCTTTTTGCCCAAAACCGCCGCACGAGTACGGAACATTACCCATACAAGTACGATCAATCCTAAGAATCCCATCAAGTGTGAATTCGTAATAGATACGCCAGCAATGTTGAGAACTTCGTCAACCTTTACTGAAATATGCGGACCAGCGCTTGCCATATAATCGATCATTTTTTCAACTCCTGCTGTTTAATTTTAGCAATTTGCAAAGCTACGAGAATCACTGAGATAATCGCGCCAGAAATAATTCCAGCAAGCAACCACCTCATCTTCATTCCGCTGACATTATCCAGCCACAGCCCCAGTAAAGTCAGACCAATTGTTGGCAAAAACATTCGCCACATTGTACCAATCATCGTCCTTGCTAAAATCATCATCTTACCAGAATCGCCTATATCGTTAGCCGAAATGTCAGTTTCTTTTGTCATTACTTTCCACTATATCAATCTGTTATACTATTTTGCAAGATGCCACGACGAAATTATTCAAAAAATAGTCAAAAAGCCCAAAAAACATCATTGATGTCAATTTCAGGGTTGGCTAATTGTCAGAAAAAACGTCGCTTCTCAACAGCAGAAATCCAAGAATTAGCAAACCCGAATTTGTCGATTGATATATATCACTGCGAATGGTGCAAAAATTGGCATTTGACGTCGAAGAATTCTAAATAGACGTAACCGTTATGTTATAATTGGAAGTGTTATTAAATAGGGGAATATATGAGCGAAGACACAACAAATAACCATCAAGATACAAAAGTTGTCGTGTACAGCACCAGCTGGTGTGCGTTTTGCCACACGGAAATGGAATGGCTGAAAAAGCTGGGAATTGATTTTGTTTCCAAAGATATCGAGGCTGATCCTAGCGCAAAAGAAGAATTGCTAAATAAAAATGGTGGCAACTTCCAGGGCGTACCCGTAACGGATATCAACGGAGAATTAGTGCTTGGTTTTGATCGACCGAAACTACAAGATTTGCTACGAAAAAACAGCTTACTAGCTGACTAATTTCTTGAAAATAGGCTTAAGATTTTCCGTCAAATTCTGGCGGAAAATTTTTATTCTGCGCCAATTTGCACAACTTTGCCGCCAAGTTTTTCGCGGAAATAATTATCGTGGCTGACGTAAAGAATCGCGCCGGAATATTTAGCCAGCGCCGTTTCTAGTTCCTCAATACTTGGCAAATCTAAGTGGTTTGTCGGCTCGTCCAGAACTAGCAGCTGCGGGTCGTTCGCCAGCATAGCAATAATCTGAAAACGCGCCTTTTGACCGCCAGACAAGCGAGCCAGCGGCGTCATCCGATCAGCGTCCGTGAACAAATAGTCAGCCAAAAGTTGCCGAATTTTCGTATCAGAAATCGACAAATCGCGACTCATATATAATTTTTCAATGGCTTTTTCAAGCGGATCAGCCAAATACTTTTCGTCAATTTCTTGCTCATATACGCCAATCCGGACCTGCGGATCAAGAAAAATATTGCCAGAATAAAGAATAGGGCCACCATCTGAAACTTCTCCCGATGCCAAAATCATCCGAATCAACGTAGTCTTACCAGCGCCATTTCGACCTCTAATTTCAATCGCTTCACCTTCATGCAGATCAATATTCACGTCCTCAAACAGTATTCTCTCGCCAATCCCAACCGCCACATTTTCCGCACGAACCAATACATGCTGACTGCGACTGGACGCATCCTTCATGCTCAGGCGAATATTGCGAGACTTAAACTTTCCGTAACGCTCGGCCGATTTATAATCCAATTGGCTAGCAGATTCTTTATCAATCCAAAACGTCGGCTTTTCCATTTCTGATAATTCCTCCAGCTCCGCCCGCGCCTCATTCTCCAAACGCTTAAACTTCTGGATCGTGCCGGGATTTCGCGACTTTTCCTTGAGCCTTTGATAGTCCAAAACTTTTTGCTTCAGGTTAACAATTCGCTTCTCAATCTGCTCAAAATTGTTCATTCCAACCGTTGTAGCTTGCGAATTCTGCTTCAAATACGCGTCATAATTTCCACGATAACTTACCGCTTGACCGTCCTTAATCTCAACTATTCGATCAACTTTTCCCAGCACGTCACGGTCGTGCGTAATGATTAGCATCGCTTGATGTGGCTGCGAATTCATCCAGTCGATAAACTGCTGTTTCGCCACGTAATCCATGTGATTTGTCGGCTCGTCAATTAGCGCCAAATGCGCCTCCGAGTGCATAATTTTAACAATCTCAACTAATCTTTTTTGCCCACCAGACAGGGAAGAAATCTTCCGATTACCAAAACCTTCAAGCTGAAAATTGCTCAGCTCTCGTTCAATTTTTTCTTCAACTTGATAAAATCCTTTTTGGTCAAATCGCTCCAAAGCCCGTGTATATTCCTCAATTTTTCGCATATTGTCGCCCATAGTTAGTGGATATTCATCGATGATTTTCTTTAGCTTGGAATATTCTGGAAGCCCACCAAGAATATACGCCATGACCGTTTGCTCACCCAAACCGTGATGTTCCTGAGCCGTAGTCGCAATCGTAATGCCACGGCGAAAAATAACTTCTCCCGTGTAATCATTATCCGTGCCCGCCAATATTCCAAACAGCGTCGACTTACCAACGCCGTTGCGGCCAACCACACCGACTTTCTCGCCATCGTCCACACTAAACTTGACGTCTTTCATTAACGTCTTATCGCCAAAACTTTTTTCAGTAATGTGAATGTCAGCTATCATCTAACTTATTATAACAGAGGCAATTCACTTGTATTTATACAAATTAATGTTATAATATAAACCTATGGAAAAGTATACTGGAAACGTCATATTGCTTCCGACCAATTATATCTACAGAGAATTATCAAACAGTATAAGGTCTATTTCAGGTGAGCTCAAAGACGACATAGCCGAAAATATTTCTGAAACTTTAAGCGACTTGGAATTAAATCTCTCACTCATCGAACAGCATGAAGACTTTAGGGATTTTCCTCTAGCATTCCGAATAATCGACGGCATATACGAAGTGACGAAGAGGAGTAGTTATATCGATCAATTAAAAAACTGTCCGTCAACAGTAGGAATAATTGAAAGATTGGCAGATTTAAGACCGAATGACCATCGCTTTAACCCAGACAACCCACATGTATCTCTCTTTGGACATATAGAGAAAGCGCAAACCATTATGAAAATCCTAGGATCCTCAGAAGACTAAACCTGCTATAATATAATCCATGTCAAAGCCAAAAGCTAAAAAACCAGCCACACAGAATATTATCAATCGTCGCGCACGGTTTGATTATGAACTCGGCGAGGAGATTGTTGCCGGCTTGGTTTTAACTGGGATGGAAGTACGAGCCGCCAGAGAAGGTCACGTCCAGCTTAAAGGCTCATTTGTTAGCTTAAGAAATGGCGAACTATGGCTAAATAACGCCAGCTTTTCACTGCGGTTAAACGTTCGCGGAGAAGCAAATAGCCGCTCAGTCGACACTTCGGCGCGGAAATTATTGGTAAGTAAAAAACAATTGTCCAATTTTACAGAAGCCAAAAAACAGGGAATGACAATTGTCCCAACCAAATTGTTGACCAACGGAAAATTTATTAAAGTTGTAATTGCGCTCGGAAAAGGTAAGAAAAATTACGATAAGCGCCAAACCATCAAACGCCGCGACCAAGACCGAGAAGCCAAGCGACTCATCTCTAATAGATAATCGTACTGATTACAAACTCAGCCTGAGATTTATTGATTTTCGCGCGCGTCAATTAGCTTTTGATAGAGCTTTTCAAGCTTCTTCACTTGGCTTCGCTCCGTAAACTTGTTGGCTAATTTTTTACTTTCAGCGCTAAATTCTGCTTGTTTTTTCGGACTTTTTAAAATTGCAATTACTTTTTCTGCAACGCTTTCTGGATTATTTTCTGCAAAATAGCCGTTAACTCCATCCTTCACAACTTCTGAAACTTCCTTATCGATAATAACAACCGGTTTCCCGGCGTGAGCAGCTTCATGAAGCACCCAACCCTGCGTATCTTTTAAGGAAGGGAACGTAAATACATTCATCACTTTATAGGCCACGCCCAAATCTTCTCGTGGCATGGCGCCAGTAAAGATAATCCTATCCGCAAAATCCGTCTCGGCTGCCATTTTTTCCAAAGTCTTTCGATATTCAAAATCACCAACAAACAATAGCTTCGATTTCGGACGAGCTTCAGCAATAAACTCACTAAACGCCTGAATCAAAATTGGCAAATTCTTTTCCTCGCCCAAACGTCCAACAAATCCAAACACTTCATCTTTTTCATCAAGACCCCATTGCTCGCGAAATTCCGCAACTCGCTTCGCGCTCGCCCGCGGAAGAGCATTCACGCCGTTTGGCATTAAAGTAACATCGTACGTGTAATCTTCAGTCTGCCAAGATTCCAATTGATCACGGCTTTTGCGCGACAGGGCAATCACCGCATCCGCCTTGCTATATAAAATAGTTATGACGCGCTCAATAATATCTTTATTCCATTTCGTTACGCCATTACGTGGACGATATAATTTGGCAACTTCCAGCAAATCCTGTCCGTTCAATTTCACTGACAATGGAAAAACTACTCCCGCAAGCGCTAAAGCTCCCGGCAAAACAGCAGGATAATGATCGACGAACTCATATAGATCCGTACAATGTTGAATAATCAAAGGAATTTTATTTTTCTTCGCGACCTTCACGCCCAATAGCCCAATTTGCGACGGCGTAAAAATATGCACCACATCCAAATTCATATTGGCAATTTGACGCTGCACCACAGGAGGGAAGAACACCGACGTGTCGTAATCATCAAAAAACGCGCCTGTAATTGAACGGAAACGAATTATTCGACTATTTTCATCTTCGTGGAGAAGTTCGGCTTGCTTGGACGGACTAATAGACTTTGCTGGACAAAAAACATAAACCTCATGCCCCAAAGCTTCCAATTCGCGTTTTAATGATTCAACAACATAGACAATACCGTTAATGGATGGTCTGTAGCTGTCCGTAAAAAGTCCTATCCTCATAATGTCCTCATTATACCATTTATATCAGCGATCGATAAAACTCGACTAGCCGTTCAGCGCCAGCACTGCTATCAAAACGTTTGGCAATCTTTTCTACTGATTGGCATTGTTGGCTGTAGAACTTCTTATCTCGTCTCAGCTTATCTACTTGAGCCGCAAAGTCGCTATCAGATGAAGCCATTACTACCCCATCCCTAAACGTTGTATCATAATCGGATATATCTCGTAAGACGACAGGTAATCCTGCAGCGGCTGCCTCGACAACAACCAAACCGAAAGTTTCTTGTTCGCTCGGTAGAACAAACACATCGGCCGCACGATAATAATCAGCAACATCACCAAGCGGTATCACACCAGTAAATTTCAAATTCTTCGGCGGATTTTTCATCATTCTTTGCATAGCCCCATTTTCAGCCGCAATAGCTCCAAACGGCACACCTCCAACCCACACAAAATCCACATCAGGCATCTTTTCCGCCATCTTAAAAAAAACATCGACACGCTTGCGTGGCTGCACTTGACCATTTCCAACGACCACAAAAGCGTCCTCACTAATACCAAGTTTTTGTCTAGCAGTTTTCTTCTTCACTGGTGAATTGGCATATTTTGCCGTATCTATAGTGTTATATAATATAGAAATTGGCTTCTTGACACCAATTTTTTCCAGTTCATTCTTTGTATAATCAGATACCGCTAAGACCAAGTCAGCTTTATTGTAAAACCACCGCAAATACGCACGAGCAAGCGGTTCTAATAATTTTGCACCCTTGATACTTCCTATAAAAGAAGCTGGCACGACATGAGCAGACACGACTTTCTTGCCGCCCGATTGACGCATTTTTTTCATAGAATACAGTCCAGTAGTTTGTGCATGGACGATATCCGCGTCTAACCGCGCCTTATTCACCGCAATATCAACATCATCACGATCTTTAAGTGCATTTGTCATCTCTACAAAGGCCGTATGCACACCATGACCCTGAACGGTGAATTCACTCTCAGAAATCATATTAACAATTAGTTTTTTATCGTCTTTCTTACTCATACCTACAGTATAGCAAATAATTATTCCGCCAATATCAATTCAGCAACCAACTCTGGACTATCCAATACCGACAAATGCCCCGTATCAAGCTCCACAAATTTATCAATTTTTACACCATCGGCGGCGTTCACAGGAAGCGAAATCTTGTCCAGTCGCCCAACTATCAATCCCGTAAATTCACGCTCAGAAATAATAATTTTTCCACCTCGGGAAATGTCTCGCGCAATTTTCGATTGCTCCAAATATTGCCGCCGTGTTACTCGCGTATTTTTCGTCAGCCACCGTATCAAATCCACGGTGTTTTTCCGTCTATTATTCACCAAACACAGCCCACGGAACACCGAAAAATAATAGTTCAAATAGATATATTGGCTCATCCGACGAGTGCGGTAAAAAAACGACGAGGAAATTCTCGATATAACCGAAGTTTTCATCGGAGGACTGATGTACCAAATTTTCCGGCATCGCATTTTATTTGCCGCCAAACATCCAAGCGAATGGGCAACAACCTCGTCAATTGACACACCTTTACCGCCAAAAGCCGTCGTCAAATTCATCGCCCAATTTTCAATGTCGCCCATTTTCATATCTTTTATCAATTGACTTCTGCCGTGAGAAGGCAAATCAACAAACACCAAATTCGCATCATTTTTCAGGCGGTAAGCTAGCGGAATCATCCCGTGAAAATCACCACCGATGCCGTGAATTAGCAAAATAGTTTTATTCGAGCCGCCTTGATAAAAATAACAAGCAGTTTTCACGCCTCCGACGTCCATAAAGCCGCTTGATATTTCGCCCAAAAACTTATCGTACATTGGCAACATATTCATTAAATTATACCATCACGGTATAATAAAACTATGAAGCTTTTCTCTTGGAACGTAAACGGTATTCGCGCAGTCATCAACAAGGGTGAATTCGTGAAGTTTATCGACACGTACGATCCAGATATTTTGTGCCTGCAGGAAACTAAGGCAACCAGAGATCAGGTTGAAATTGACCTGCCAAATTATCACGAGCATTTCTATTCCGCCGCCAAAAAAGGCTATTCTGGCACGGCGATTTTCTCTAAAATCCTGCCTCTAAATTGGCGCGACGGTTTTCCGCCAAACATCATTGAACAATTTGATTTAACGGGCGATGAATACGGCAATCCAGCCGACGAAGGACGAATTATCACCGCCGAGTTTGACGATTTTTGGGTTGTTAATTGCTACACTCCAAACTCAAAAGGAGATTTAAGTCGATTAGATTTGCGATATAAAAAATGGGACAAAGCGGTTCTGGCTTATCTGGAAGAATTGGAATTATCAAAGCCAGTTCTTTACTGCGGCGACATGAACGTGGCGCATCAGGAAATTGACCTGGCAAACCCCAAGCCCAACGTTGGCAAGCACGGCTTCACCGACGAAGAAAGGAAAGGTTTTCAGAACTATTTGGACGCTGGATTTGTTGACACTTTCCGAGCGGCTTTCCCTGAAAAAACTGGCGCTTACAGTTGGTGGACACATTGGGCCAACGCCAGAGCGCGAAATGTTGGTTGGCGGATTGACTATTGGCTGGCGTCGCGTGAAATTGCAAATCGCGTTACTAATCCGCAAATTCATCCAGAACAAATGGGCAGCGACCATTGCCCGGTGAGCATTGAGGTAAATTTGTAATGGATATGAAATTTTGGCAAAAACAAGAACCAGGGAAACCACTTTTTCCAGATGTCGAATGGAACAAGCCAGAACGACGCAATCAAGCAGGAAAATTGGGAATCATCGGCGGCAATAAATTAGGCTTTTTGGCGGTCGCAGAAAGTTATCAAGAAGCGCTCAGGGCTGGCGCAGGCGAGGCTCGAGTTTTACTGCCAGACGCCCTGAAAAAAAGCGTCCCAGCTACCATGACCGACGTTTTATTCGCGCCAACAAACCAATCAGGCAGTTTGGCAAATGAAGCGCTCACTGAAACTTTGGCGCTGGAAAGATGGGCGGACGTATTGCTATTATGCGGTGATTCTGGACGAAATAGCCAAACGGCAATTGTCTACGAAGAATTGATCAAAAAGTCAGAAATTCCCGTTGTACTGACGCGAGACGCGATTGACCTTGTGCAAAACAGTTTTCAGGAAATTCTGGACAATCCTCACGTGGTTTTCATAGCAAGTCTGGCGCAAGTTCAGAAAATATTCCGCGCCATCTATTACCCAAAAATGATCACATTTAGCATTCAACTGTCGCAACTTGTCGAAGCATTTCACAAATTCACCATCACATATCCCGTAACAATTTGCGTTTTTCATGCCGACAATTTAATAGTCGCCCATAACGGAGAAGTTGTCACTCAAAAATGGGACGCACCAATGGCAATTTGGCGAGGAACCGTCGGCGCCCGCGCCGCAAGCTACTTGATTTGGTCGCCGAAAGCGCCGCTAGCAGCAATCAGCACCGCTATTTGCAAAATGTAGCCTCACATAAATATCCGCTTGACATTACGCACAATTAGTTGTATTATACTACTAAGCTTTCGCTCGTGTGACTTGTCAAAGGGCGAAAGTAGCCCTTGGTCGCGAGTGTGAAAGACCTCTCAAGAAGGAGGTGAAAGTCATGCGTCGCAGAATAGACAAGATTGTCATCGGCACAGAAGAAGTGATCTCTTTTATCATTCTTCTGCTTGTCATTACATCAATTACAATTATAATTGTTGTAATTCCTTGCACGCTTTTTGCGGTCTTAACGGGATTTATTTCCGTACATACCGCAATTAAGTGCAGTATGTTGGTCGGCGTGATCTTAACTTGCGTCATGCTAACCACATTGGTTAACCACTGCCATAGCTGCAGCGACGACAATTGCTGGGCAATCTAATAAAGCCCGTAGAAAAACAGCTTGCCTGGAAGGCGTAAAGCCTCGGCGTAGTGCCTTTCTGCGGGCTGTTTTCTTTGCATAAAAAAATCGCCCAAATTGGACGATTCTCACCTGAAGCCGCCTCTGGTACCGCGGGCCGGACTTGAACCGGCACGAGCTATTGCTCACCAGATTTTGAGTCTAGCGCGTCTACCAATTCCGCCACCGCGGCACAAGAGAACGCTCCAAGCTACCGTATGATTGTAACACAACTAGCAATTTCTCACAAGCACGACTTTTATTTGATATCAATTTGACGTATAATGAAATAAGTTATGTATCCGACGGATGATCAATCAAACGGTCGAGTGGGCATGCCGGTATCAGATCAGCGCCGATCTCTCACGCCGCCAACTCGCGACTCAGCAGCCTCACGAAATGCCGCTGCTGATGTTATTCGTGGGCAACTTG
>CAUTQX010000007.1:0-23738 GCA_963540705.1 uncultured Candidatus Saccharibacteria bacterium | reverse complement strand
TCCTTGTCCGAAAGCGTACCTTGACAAGCAGATGTAAGAAGATTAAGACGAAACTTAAGCATGAAGCGGGGTTTTAGTTGTTGATAGAATATATAATTGACAATTGAAATCTCGTTTCATGCTTGATCATATGCACGCATGATTATTTGCCAAAAAGCAAAGATGGCGAACCGTTCGCCGCGAGAAAAGAAAGGAGCCAAAATGGCACACCTGAACCGCAAGTACGACAAGACTTTCCGAGCAGGAATTCCCGTTGTTGTTTACACGCTTGACACCGCATCCTCTTTCGGGGATGAGGTCCACCTCTGGGTCAACGCGGAAACCTTTCCGAAGGTAACGCGCTCGAAAGAGGAGTGTGGTGTGAGGTCTAGCATGGCTACCCGCTATGGCACCAAATTCAGCTTCATTTCTCCTAGCCCGGAAGAATCTTATTCCGGTCGATTGGCGACTAGCGGAATGTCATGCGATGGTGTATCGAGCTGTGCTCTGCAAAGCTAAGCTACGGGTGTTTCAGTCTAGAGTACGACGAGAATGGGACCACCATTCACGTTGACGAGACTGACAGCTCGTACGTCTTGCCCGTCAAGACTAAGGTAGAAGGCAAAACCTGCTACGAGTTCTATGTAGTTCTGCGTTACGCCAACGTTACCCTAGGTGACGTCATCGAAGGACGCTGGGACCAAATTCGCATCCCTGAAGTAAAGTGCGCCGTCCTAGAGAAGGCGAATTACTACAAAGACTGGGATGGTCATGACGTATTGCAGATGAACCTGATCGTAGACGGCAAGTTCAACCGTAGCATTCGCGTAGAGGTAGTTCGTCCTGAGGATAGGCTTATCCCCGTAATGTTGCGTCAAATAGTGTCTGGCGAGCCTTTTTCGCCCGACTTTGACTGACTAAGTCAACATAACTGAATAGTGACGAGCAGAAGATGATTCCAAAAAATAAGGCGTCATTCTTCTGACGCGTCTTAGTGTGTATCTGCTTCTGCTTGTCAACTGTTCATTGGAAATTATTAAGTCCCAACTGGGGCTGTTTTTTATGTCAATTTTGAAAAACTAACCAGAGTAACGTACAATAGAACTAATGATAAAACTCTATAACACGCTCACTAGACGAAAAGATGAACTGAAACCACTCGACGGAGAAACGGTCAAGTTTTACACCTGTGGCCTAACAGTTTATTCGCAACCGCACATCGGCAACTGGGTTGGCTATATTTACTGGGATGTGTTGGTACGATTGCTACGCTGGCAAGATATTCCCGTTATTCGAACGCAAAACATCACCGACGTTGGACATTTGACCAGCGATGACGATAACGGCGAGGACAAAATGGAAAAAGGTGCGCGCCGTGAGGGGAAGACTGCTTGGGATGTGGCGGAAAGATACATTTCCGTTGCAAACAATGAAGCCTACGACGTGCTGAAATTGATAAAACCAGATTATTTAGTGCGGGCGACGGATTATATTCAGCAGCAGATTGACTTCGCAAAAGGACTGGATGAAAAAGGATTTTTATATAAAATCGACGGCGACGGTATGTATTTTGATACGTCGCTTTTGAAGGATTACGGGAAATTAGCGCGGCTAGACATAGCTGGGCTGGAGGCTGGCGCCAGAGTAAGCGTCGAAGGAAAGCGCAATATTACTGACTTCGCCGTCTGGAAGTTTTCGCCAAAAGACGCCAAGCGCGATATGGAATGGGATAGTCCGTGGGGAATCGGTTTTCCTGGCTGGCATCTGGAATGTTCGACAATTGCTCGTGAAACACTCGGCGATTCCATCGATATTCACGCCGGCGGGATTGACCATATTCCGGTTCATCACACGAATGAAATTGCCCAGAGCGAAAGTTTGACTGGGAAGCAATTTTCTCAAATTTGGCTACATAATAATCACATAAAAGTTGACGGCCGGAAGATGAGCAAATCACTGGGTAATATTATTACGCTGGAAGATATTATTTCGCGAGGGTTTAGTCCGATGGCGTTTAAGCTGGCGATTCTCAGCAAGCATTATCAAACGGAGGGCAATTTTACCTGGGAAATCCTGGAAGCAGCGCAGGCGCGATTGAATCATTGGCGGGATTACGCGGTTCTGAGACATCAGACTCACGACACGCTGGAAGATGACGATGATAAGGACGAGCAGGACGATTCAGTTTCGTTGCTAGTGGGACGTCAGGCGTTGGTCGATAAATTGAACGATGATCTGGATACTCCAGGCGCACTGGCGTTGATTGATGAAGTATTTTCAAAGTTGGATCATACGCCACTTGATAAAATTCATCGACAGAGTTTGGTGCAGTTTATTGATGAGATTGACGAGATTTTAGGGCTGGATTTGGCCGAGTCTACGTCTGATATTACTGACTATTTGAAGAGGTTGATTATCCAGCGACGTCAAGTACGCGCAGAGAAAAACTGGGAAGAATCCGACAGAATCCGCGATGAACTTCTTCAGGCTGGCGTCGCTGTTCGTGATACACCAAGCGGCAGTATTTGGACATGGAAATAGCCCGCTAGATTCAACGGGCTATATTTTTTCTGTGTCAACTAATCTTCGTTTTTCAATTTCTTAACTAATTTATTAAGCGGTTTTTCGTTCTCAACGCGGTTAGATTTGGCTTGCTCTAAGTAATTATCCAGCAAAACCTTCACGACGCCAGCGGCTGGAATAGCAACCAAACCGCCCAATAGGCCACCAACATACAAACCAATTGTCACCGCGACCAAGACAGTCAGAGCCGACAGCTCAACCTTCTTTGATTGGATGGACGGGGAAACAAAGTTATTCTCAATCTGCTGGTAAATCACGAAATAAATCGCGTAAATAACGCCCGCGGTCATATTATTAAAGAACAGTAGCAGCGATATCAACGCGCCAGCAATCGTTGCGCCAAACATCGGAATTAGCGTCAACACAAACGTCGCCATAACGGTGAGCATTGCCAAATTGGAATTTATGACAGGGAATGTCAAACTCAGCACAAACACCACGAAACCTGATAATATCGCATCAATTCCAGAAACCGTCAATTGTCCAGAAACATAACCTGTGACCACGTTATACATTCGACCAACCAGCTTCTTATGACGCTCCATTTTTTCTTCATCGTTGTATAGTCCCCACAAACGCTTCACCCAAGTTGGACCCTCGAGAAGCATCAGGAATGACAGCACCAACACCAAGAATAGCGAGCCTAAGAACGACGCCAAAGAACCAACGCTGGACAATAGATTCGTGCCGACGCTCGTGGCCCAAGACGAAGATTGCTGCCTAATGTTTTCCATCATCGAATCGACCTGTGGACGCAAATTGTTCTTATCAATAAAATCATTGACGCCACGCCACTGTGAGCTGGCTTGGTCAATTATACTCGGAATGCTCTCGACGAATTTGGCGGATTGCTGGACAATCGGCGGAATAACAAACCAAACCACACAGCCCAAAAGCAGAACCAGCATCGTATATGCTAACGCCGTGCCGCCCAATCGACTTTTTCCAGGAAGTTTTTTAGCAATTGCCGCAACTGGACGATTCAATGCCAGCGCCAAAAATAGGGAAATCCCCAGCAGAACTAGCGCACCCTTTGCGGAATAAATTGCCAGACCAGCCAAGCCAAAGCCCATAACGACCAGCCAAAATCGCACAAATGTTTTTGTGTCTATCTCTATACGTACTTTCATAATTAAACTTTACCAGCTTTTCGGTGTGTTCGCAACGCCGACAGAGATAATTTACTATCATACGACATCGCGCCGTAGCGGAAAACGCGTACAGATAGCCACATGACAAACACCGCCGTAACGACCAAAATCGCCGTACCGAGCAAAGCTTCCCAAATCGGCAAATTGCCTATTGCATTTCGTAATAACAATGGAATCGGCGCAGTGAATGGAAATAGCGACAAGAACTTAACGAAGAAATAATCAGGGAAGGAAACGAACGCCGTGATTCCGTAAAATGGACCAATGAATAGCATAATCACAATTCCGAACCACTGACTGGCTTCTTTGGCGGTCGGCATCATCGCGCCCAAAGTCACCAACATTCCCGTAAATAAAGTGAAGCTGGCGGAGAAAATTATGATCGCCAGACCAATTCTCACAGGATCAAACACAAGCGTGCTCAAGTCCAGATTAGGCAATTGCAGCTTCGAGCCAAATGCCAAATAGCCCGCCAAAACTGGCAAAACAATCACCAAAATCTGAATCAAAGCCAACACCATCAAAGACAGAATTTTACCTATAATCAAAGTGTCGGTTTTAACGGTCGTAAGCAACATTTCAACCGTGCGATTTTCTTTTTCTTCGGTAGCACTGATGAGCATTTGATTGCCGAAAATACTGATGAGAATAAACAAAACAACCAAAAACATTCCCGGCACAATCATCTCATTGATACCGCCATGCTCTTTTCCATCCAGATATGTAGTTGATGACAATTGGACTTTGTCGCGTAAAATTGCGACCTGAGCTGGACTGACATCGCTCGCCACTGATTGACTTAATAAACTCTGCGCCACCGCGCTGTATTTTCCGTTTTGGAATAGCCCAACATCTTTACCGTAAACTTCAACTTTCTGCTTACTCAAATCTTTTGGAAAATAAATATATGCGTCGACTTTATTATTTTTTACGTTGTCAATTCCAGATTCTTTCGATTTGGCAGTTTTGGCTTTAATTGCCGCCAGTAATTCTGACTTCACTAACTTTGAATCGTCGGTAACTTCCAGAGAAAATTCTTGCTTTTCCAGATTTTTTGACGCTTCAATAGTCGTGCTTTGCGACCAAAACATAATGCCGTACAATACTGCTATCATCAACGGAAAACCTAATGCCGTCAGCCAAAATGTCGGCTTTTTTAACGTCCTAAGAGTCTCAAATTTGAAAACCGTCCCCAAATTATGCATTTTACTCATCGCCCAGCTCCTTTGCCTCGCCGCCGTAAACTTGGATAAAAATATCATCCATTGACGCGCCGCCAAATTGTTTTTTTACTTCTTCTAGCGTTCCGTATGCCGCCGCTTGACCGTCTTTCAGTAAAATCAGACGATCGCACAATCTTTCAACTTCCTCCATTTGATGTGTCACGTAAATAATCGTTGCGCCAGCTTTTCGCTGTTCTTCAATTATATTCATTAACAATCGGCGATTCACCGGATCAAAACCTTTGGCCGGCTCGTCCATAATCAGCAGTTCAGGATTGCCCATAATTGTCACACCAAGCTGAATCTTCTGCTGCTGTCCGCCAGACAATTTGTCGAGTCGAGTATTAGCCTTGTCGCTCAAATTGACGCGCTCCAAAAACTTCAGAGAAAAATCCTTAGCTTCTTTACGACTCAAGCCCTTCAATTGACCAAAGTAAAGCATCACGTCTAAGACTTTTTCTTTTTTATACAAACCGCGCTCCTCAGGAAGATATCCGAGGCGAATCTGACTTCCCACCGAATACGGCTTGCCGTTTATCAATAAATCGCCCGCGGTCGGCTGATATAGTCCAAGCAGTGCGCGCAACGTCGTAGTTTTTCCCGAGCCATTACTCCCCAAAAAACCAAAAACTTCGCCGCGAAAAACGTCGAAACTCAGATCTTTAATGACAGTTTTATCACCGAAACTCATCTTAAAATGACGAATCTCAACCATTTTTTTATTATCTGGCATACGCCTCCTTTTCTTTAAATAAAATTATAACACTTAACGAAAAAAAAGATATAATATAAATATGCGACTATTGGTTATTGAGGACGAACGAAAAATTGCGAGAGTCATAACCGAATCTCTGAAGCGCGAAAAATACGCGGTTGATGCGGCGTACGACGGGGAAGAGGGCTTTAATTTGGCGGACAGTCAGCCGTATGATTTGTTGATTGTTGATCGAATGCTGCCAGGTCTGGATGGTATAGAAATTGTTAAAAAGCTGCGAGAAAATGGGAAAAATATGCCTATTTTATTCCTTACGGCACTGAGCACGACCGAGGATAAAACACTCGGGCTGGACGTGGGCGCTGACGATTATTTAACTAAGCCATTTGCCATTGACGAGCTGTTAGCGCGCGTGCGAGCCTTGCTTCGTCGGCCGCCAATTCAGCAACCAGACATCTTGAAAATTGACGATTTGACAATTGACAAGCAACAGCAGACAGTAACTCGCGCAGGAAAAATTATCGACCTCACAAGCAAAGAATATGCGCTGCTGGAATATTTGATGCAGCATCCGAATCAGATTCTCAGTAAAGAAACGCTGATTGATCACGTTTGGGATTTTGACGCTGATATTTTGCCGAATAATGTCGAGGCATACATAAAAAATCTACGCCAAAAAATCGACAAACCATTCAAAAAGCAATTGATAAAAACCGTGCGCGGCTTCGGTTATAGGATTGAATCATGAAAATTTTTACTTCAGCAACAATTAAGTTGGCGGGCTGGTATTTGATGATTTTGATGATTGTCAGTTTGCTGTTTAGTAGTATTATTTTTCAAGTGGCGCGCTCAGAGGTTGATGCGCAAATTCATAAAATTATCGTTCAAAGGAAGGATGATTTTCCTGCAATCAATTTGTCGGAAAGAATAGATAATTCAACTCGAAATCTTTTGATTAGTTTGGGCTATATAAATCTCATCGTGTTGCTTGCTGGCGGTTGGTGCTCGTATTTATTGGCGAAAATCACTTTGCGACCGATAGAAACCGCTCACAAAGCTCAATCGCGATTTGTTGCCAATGCTAGCCATCAATTGCGAACTCCATTAGCCGTCATGAAAGCAGAAACTGAATTTGTGTTAAAAAATCGAAAAGCAGAGAAGGCGGAACTTACAGAAACTCTGGAAAGCAATTTGGAGGAAATAAATAAATTGACTGAGCTCACGGCGATGCTTCTGGAATTATCACAGACAGAAAATAAGTTGGCACTGGAAGGTAAAAGTTTCAATTTGACGGAATTGATATCAGAATTAGTACGCGACAGAAAAGCCGAAGCGCGAGTTAAAATGAATTGCCCAGAACATGCAAACATTCCACTCCACCACACAGCCACACGAGAATTGTGTGCAATCTTACTCGACAATTCATTGAAACATAGCCCGAAAAATTCTATGGTAAAAATTCGCATCATTCCATCAAAACAAAACATCACTGTCGACTTCATCAACGACGGCACAATTTCACAACAAACCTTACCGCACGTTTTTGAGCGATTTTTCCGCGGCAATCAACAGACGAAAGGCTACGGGTTAGGATTGCCATTAGCGGAGCAATTGACAAAAGCACTGGGCGGACAAATATCTGTTAGCACCTCGAAAAACTCAACCATTTTCACAATCTCTTTGCCGATTCTGTAAATTTTCAGCTATTTTTCAGAATTAGATGTTGTAATAGGATTGTTGATTGGCAAATTGCCGATCTGAAAGGGGAAGTATGAGTACAACATTTTTAAGCAAAAAAGGATTTAAGGAGCTTCAGAAAGAAATTTCTGGGCTAGAGATTTCGGAGAAAGCGCTCATATTGGAATTGAAAGAAATTGGGCGCGCCAAATCACGCGATGACAAACTACACCGCAACGATGTGATTACGCAACTGGAAAATGTCCAATCAAAAATCTTTATGAAGAAGGATATTTTGCGTCACGCCAAGCCACTACCGAGGAAACGTGATCGTCTGAAAATCGCTATAGGCTCAGTCGTGGACTTGATGGATCAGCAGGGAAAAATTTTCCGCTATACGCTGGTTCACAGCCTGGAAGCAAACCCTCTGGACGGGCGAATTTCCGTGGATAGTCCGCTGGGAAAAAGCTTGCTAAATCACAAGAAATCCGAAACTGTTTCCTGGAAAAATGGCTTGGCGACCAAGCAATTACAGGTTATCAACATTAGCTAATCTCAATTGTCCACCACGACAGTTTAGTCCTCACTAGCGAGTGGGGACTTTTTTTCATATAATAAGCATATGCTTTTCTATAATTTATCAGTCGACGAAACTTTGAAAAAATTAGGGTCACGCCGCAAAGGATTAACGGCATGTGAAGTAAAAAAATACCAGAAAAAATTTGGAAAAAATGTCATAAAGCTCCAGAGCGAGCCGCTTTGGCAAAAAATTATCGAGCCCTTTATGGATGTTTTTTCATTAGTGTTAATTCTGGCAGCAGTTGTCAGTCTTATTCACAACGAGATCGTCGATGCAGTTATCATCATTGTTATTTTGGTTATTTCCGCTGTTATTTTTTATGTGCAACGATTTTCTACTGATCGCGTTCTTCGAAGCTTGTCGCGTCATGATGCGCAAAAAGTCGACGTTTTACGATCTGGGAGGATTGTTTCTATCGACAGTTCAAAATTAGTACCTGGCGATATTATAAACTTATCCGAAGGTGAAAAAGTTCCAGCCGACATTCGATTGATGAAGGCTATAAACCTTCGCATTGACGAATCTCAATTAACGGGAGAATCAATTCCAATTAACAAAAACAGCGGCAAATTAGACGGCGAGCGGCAAATTTACGAACGCACAAATATGCTTTTCCAGGGATCATTCGCTGTTTCCGGAACGGCAACTGGAATAATTACCGCAATTGGCAATCAAACAGAGTTCGGTAATCTGGCCTCATTGTCAAAAAAAGAAGCCACCAAAAGCCCAGTTCAGCAAAAAATTGACAAATTAATCACCAAAATTATTGCAGTTATTAGCGCTGTTGCCGCCGTGGCGTTTTGTTTGAGTTTACTACGCGGAATGGACGTTCTGGATAGTTTGAGATTTGTTATTGCACTGTCGGTGAGTGCCGTGCCAGAAAGCTTGCCAATTGCTATTTCCATAGTGTTGGTTTTGGGAATGCGACGAATGGCGAAGAAGAAAGCGCTCGTCCATCAGATGCGCGCAATTGAAACAATTGGCGTAATAACTACAATTGCGACAGATAAGACCGGAACTCTTACCAAGAATTTGCTGACTGTTCAGGAAACATGGACTCTTGAAAAGCGTAATAATCTTCCAAAAATAATGGGGTATTTCGTTAATCATGGCGATAGCAAGAGTCATGATCCGCTTGATATTGCGCTGGATAATTTTGCCCGAAAAAATAGCGCGAATATCCATGGAGCGCCCGCGTCGGAATTGCCGTTCAACCAAGATTTCTCAATGTCCGCCACAATTTGGCATGACGGAGCGAATTATAAAATATACTATAAAGGCGCGCCAGAAGAAATTATCAAACACTGTAAGCTCTCGACGGCCGATTCGAAACTCGCCAGGCAGGCTATCACGGATTTGACCTCAAAGGGATATCGCGTAGTGGGTTTGGCAATTAGCGAAAGCTCAAAAACCCTGACCGACTTTTCCGAAATATCACGCCAGAAACTACAGTTTTCAGGACTAGTAGCGGTAGCTGACATTTTACGACCAGAAGCTTCTCTAGCTATAAAATCAGCGATTTCAGCGGGCGTTTCGGTTCGGATGATTACTGGAGATCACTTTGAAACGGCATATCAAATAGGCAAAAAACTTGGCATGATTGATAGCAGAGAGGAAGTTTTTGATTGCCGAGAAATGTCGAAAATGACCGACGACCAATTGGACGAAATCATAGACAGAACAAAAGTTTTCTCACGTGTTATTCCAGAACAAAAATACCAGATTTTAACCATCTTAAAGCGTCACAACATCACCGCCATGACTGGTGATGGCGTAAACGATGTTCCAGCTTTATCTGGCGCCGACGTGGGAATTGCCATGGGCTCAGGGTCGCACATTGCGAAAGACGCTGGGGCAATAATCCTATTGGACAACAATTTCAAGACGATCATTGATGCTATGCGGGAAGGTAGAACGATTATTGCCAATATAAGGCGAATGTTGTTTTATTTACTGTCGACCAATATAGGTGAGCTGATTACGATGATTGGCGCGTTACTTATTGGCATTAAAACTCCGCTTGAGCCTGTACAAATTTTATGGGTCAATCTGGTCACAGACACATCAATGGTGATTCCGCTTGGGTTGGAACCTGCCGAGAAAAACGTCATGAAGCAACCACCAAAAAGCCCCAATACTCCAATTCTAGAAAAGACAATGATTTGGCGAATGACTGTAGCTGCTGGGACTATGGCAACAATTGCATTAATTACCTACGTTTTCTTCGAGAAGCATTATGGTCACGATTACGCGCAAACTCTGGTATTTATTTCTCTGGTGGTTAGCCAATGGGCAAACGCATTTAATGCTCGCAGCGATGAAGATTCCGTCTTTACGCGACTGAAAGTGATGAACCGCGGATTTTACGTAGGCATAGTAATGTCCTTAATTTTGCAGGCTTTAGTGTTATTTGGACCACTCGGCGAAATACTACATATTCACAAAGTCGCCATTCATCATATGGCAATAATTAGCATAGCTTCGTTAATTATTCCAATCGCCACTAGTGAGATTCATAAGTGGTATAGTAGAGTAAAGAAAGTGCAAGAATATTCACAAGTTTAATCTTAAAGACGGCTAGAGGAGTGTTATGTCAAAATTAAACGTAGACCAGAAAAGTATCTATGAGCTTTTATCGGATAGGAAAGCAGACTACATCGTACCAGATTACCAGCGCCCATACGCGTGGAACGAGGATAGCTGTCAAACTCTATGGGATGATATATTTTCTTTCGCGATACCAGATAATGATGCTACAAAATTCGACACAAGCGATGAATATTTTCTTGGCTCAATTGTGACTTTTGAAAACGACAAGAAACAGCAAGAAGTAATTGATGGTCAACAACGTCTGACAACATTCATGCTTCTTCTCCGAGCTTTCTATGACCGCTTCACGAAAATGCAAGATCAAGATTCAAAAGACTTTTCCGAACGCATTGCCAGCTGTATATGGAAAACAAACGAAATGGGCAAGCCAGATAAGGAGCACCTAAAAATAGACTCTGTTGTCGCCACAGACAAAGATAAAGACGAATTCTTATCAATTCTAAAAACTGGCAATGTAAACAGCAGCCAGACTAGTCGCTACGCGAACAACTTCCGGTTCTTCCTTAAAAAAGTTGACGATTTCATCAATGATTTTCCGAAATTTGCCGAAAAACTTCCTGCTCGCATCTTAAACAACTGCATTCTTATGCCAATCGAAGCCGAATCTCAAGATACCGCTCTTCGCATTTTCTCAACGTTAAACGATAGGGGTCTACCGCTTTCAGATTCTGATATTTTTAAGGCTCAATTCTATCAATATTACAAACAGAAAAGTGAAGACGACAGAGATGAGTTCATTAAAGATTGGAAAAAACTCGAGGAGACATGTGAAAAAATCTTTCACCCAATCACCGGCACACCAATGGACGATTTGTTTACGAGATACATGTATTTCATTCGCGCCAAGCGAGACAATAACAAGTCTTCCACGACCGAGTCACTTAGAAGATTCTATGAACGTGATAAATATTCCGTACTTAAACAAGATGACACTTTTGAAAATCTTAAAGATCTTGCTCAATTCTGGGAAGATATTACCGATCAAAATCGTGAACGTTTCAGCGAAGAGGTTTTAAAGAAATTATTCATATTAAACTACGCGCCAAATAGCATGTGGAATTATTTCATATCTGTTTACTATTTAGCAAATCGCACCGAAGACGGAAGATTGGATGATGAAGATTTTAAGATGTTTCTCGATCGCACAATTGCATTCATATGGGGATACGCAATAATGCACCCAGGCGTGAACGCATTAAGAACGCCTATTTTCGCCGAGATGCTGAATATAGTTAATCTAAATGAAGTTACATTCTCAGACTTCAAATTTGATAAAGAGCAAACACGCAGTGCGATCCTTATTTATGATTTCAAAAACGGCAGACCAATCACCAAATCCATGCTGGCGCTTCGTATGATGCTTAATAAAGAGCAATTATATCCAAAACTCTCTCAGCAGTTTGATATTGAACATATTTATCCCAGAAAACGACAAGAAAATGAGAAAGGATTGTCTAATAATCGACAAATTGACCTCCTGGGGAACAAATCTCTCCTAGAAAAGAGAATTAATATTCGCGCATCCGACTATAGATTTGAAGATAAAATTAAATATTACCAGGGTTTTGTAAATAGTAGAGGACAGCGCATGGGCGGAACAGAAAATCTTGAGCTTAAAAATATAGGTTATGACTATAAAAAGTTTGGAGAGAAAGAAATCATTGAAAGAACTAATTTGTTTATTGACGATTTTATGAATTTACTAGATAAAAATGGCTTGATTGCCTAAAAATAAAAATCGCCCAAAAGAGCGATAATTTACATCTGTTCAAATTTTGGCTGGGACGGCAGGATTCGAACCTATTTCCAGACTATGACATAGCATTGAAAGATAAATCAGGGCAAAGCCCTGCTCGGCTGGTTGCTCGCACCCCGACCCACCGAAGGTCGCTGCTGAGATTTTAGTGATTTCCATTTAAATATTGCGCTTAATAAATAGCGTTGCCCCTATAGTAATACTTATGTTATTGCAGTATAGTAAAACCATGGGCAAACTCCACCTACACATCGCTAACGCCAACCAAACTTTCACCGATGCCGAAATTGCCATATTCAAAAATACAGCGCAACAAGCCGAGACTTTTGTTTCGAGCGAGTTCGCGCAGTTTGATTACGAAGTTGATGTAATTATCACTACGCCTTCGTTTATGCTGCCAACTATCGCCGAGGACGGAATCGCTGGCAAAACGCTTCATTCGCGCTTGATTATGATTTCTGTTGATAAAAGCCAGAACGGGGTTAGCGAGGATTTTATTTTCGAAACGATTTGCCACGAAATGTCGCATTCGCTGCGTTGGGAAAAACTGCCTGAATATGCCGAAACTATGTTCGATGGGATGATTTTGGAGGGATTGGCGGTCGCGCTAGAGGAGGAAGCGATGATTAAACTCGGACGGCGAAACCAACAATTTTTCTTGAGAGAAATGCAGAAAACTTCTCAAGCTGAAATTGACAAGATAATTGCCGCACTACAAGGCAATTTTGAAGACAAGGTTTACGATTATACCAAAATATTTTTCACCGGCGATGATATTTTGCCGCGCTGGGCGGGGTATAGGCTTGGGTATTACTTTGTGAAGCAATACCTACATCAAACTAGCCAGACTATCGCACAGGCGACTTTGGCAAGTTACAAGGATTTTATCCTATAAATTGAAGAGTCTCCGTCGCGATATGCGTAACAACGGGGACGAGACGTAGTTTTAAACTACGCTTTTTGTGATCGCTCATTAAAACCTATGGCGACGAAATAAAACGCATACAGGGAGCAGCAAAGATGAGGCTCTATTGGGGACTAAGAGATATGGATAAAATGACAGCTGACGGCGTGCAATACGTCGAATATGACGATTCGGGCTCAGTCATTAAGAGGTATTCTTTTGAGGAGTATAAGGAGAAGCGCCGCCAAGAAATTAGAGAGTACAACATTGCGCGTGGCATTCCAGAAAATGAAGGAACAGACTTTTAAGAATCAGAATATTCTAGCGTAACCCACAAAAAATCCTGCCCATTCAGTGCCTGCATATACGGCACGTCGTTGATATCATCTCGCATTAGCTCACCCAGATACAATGCGGCATCGTTGAGTAATGTGTATTTTTCTCCCTGAGATGCAGCAGTAGGGCTATCAACACCACATATCTCAGCAACTTGTTTCATAATCGCTTCACGATACAGTGCAAACGAATTACAATCGAATGCTGCCAGCAGGTATGCCCAGGTAGACGGAGCAAAGCTTTTGTCTGACATAAACAATTGTGCAAGTTGACTAGCCGTCTGAATACATTCCGCAGCCGTTTCAGGTTTTGCAATCCATAATTCACTCAGGACCGAATGGGCATTTTTGCGCAATAGAAGAGCTTTTAGGTCTTCAATATCACGCCAGTTAAGAAAATTGCTAGTATTTGTATGGTGCGTTACAATATGCGCGATCTCTGCAATCGAATCACCATTAACCGAGTCGTACGCCGCCAGCTCTTTATTAAGGCGCGGCAATATATCCCATTTGTATGATTCATCCCATAAGGCTTTGTCACCAGAAAATCGTCGCCGCAAGTACTCGTCTCTGTGTGATTCATAAAATGCCTGTAAAGCAAGTTTATTGATTTTCATCTTTTTCCTTTCTTTCGATAAATTCATCAAGCGCAGCAATTACCTTATCAACAATTTGCACCATAATCTTGGCGGGCAACACTGGGCCTTTGCGCGACAATTCGCCTGTATCAATATCAGTCACATTAGGGCAAACGCCGCCAATATGCTGCTTGAGAATATCACGCAGCAGTACGCGATCAGCCTGCTCGTCAAGATAGCAGTAGTTGATATCAGTCGCGCCATCAATTGATATTGAGCAAAATGAGCGAGTATGGCCAATTTTCTTAAACACTGGACTAAACTTACCCCATATCGCACCAGTACCCCAGTTAATCTGTACATCATGTCGCTTCGCCCATTGCCAGAGTGCATATACAACCGACCGCTGCTCGGAAGAAACAAGCTCGCGGTTGCTATCAACGGCTGCAAAGAAATCTGCCTCATTCCACTGATGGCGACCAGATGCACTACTCGCAGCAACCGTCTTTTTCACTTCAGCTCCGTAAAGCCGAGGAATGACAATTTCAAGCTGATCGTGCGTATAGTACTTAAAATCAACGGCATAAATATCGAACTTGCTGTTTTGATTGACATACATAATCACATCACGCAAACGCTCGTCTATTTGATCAATCAGCACCACAAATTTTAAATTGCCCTCGGCCAAATTATCCCGCATAGCACGCATTTGTTCGCTCGCATCATCAAAGCCAAAAAACTGCTCATAATGCTCGCGGAATGGATGGCCGAAATGATCTTTCGTGTGCGTATCAACCTGTTGCAAAAAAGCATCAAAACTTGTCGCATGACGCCACAGCGCCGCACCGTAGTCGAGCATTTGCGCTACAACGCGGCGCTTATCAGCATTACGAAACAGCTTCGTCTCAATAACATAGACATTGCCTGTATGGTCAAATCCAAGAGCGTCAATTGGTCCATGTTCCGTACTAAATTCACGAGCTGCGATATACAGACGCGCATCTTCATCAATATCGTAAATCGGTATAATGTCGGGATTGTCATAGAGGTAGGATTGCAGTGAATCTTCTTTGCTAAACGACGACTCGTCAATCCGCTGAGAATGCTGCTGATTTTGAGATATGATAATTGATGACATACGCTTTACTAGGTATTCCTTTCCGCTGCATAAGCTTTAGGCGAGCCCGCTCAGTAATGGCGCCTTCATCGATGCTAACAAAAAAGGACAGCCATTGCGGCTTACTGTTCGTAATGTGTAGACTCTGTAATCATACCATAAAAATGGTTATTTTATTAGTCATTATTCGCTAGACTTTACAGGGGAAATTGGGCAATGTGTTGTTGTCGTGAATGAGAATAGTTATATTGAAAAATATTGCCTATACGCGCGCAAATCGAGCGAATCCGATGAGCGACAGGCGATGAGCATAGACTCCCAGATAAAAGAAATGAAAGACCTCGCTCTACGGGAGGGTCTGACTGCCCAGAAAGAGCAATAAATGAACGCGACCTTATCGCTCAGCTTGGCGATTTTCTGGAAGAGAACTGTGACCATATCAAAGTGAGCGATGAGCTGGCGCGGACTATTTCCCATCACATGAATATCGTTGAGTATACGCCGAGAGCACATGGCGTTAATTACGACAAAGCAAAACCCCTCGCGGAATATGGTCGCTATGTGCTGACAACATTATCACTTTAGAGATATGTATGTGCTAGGGTCTACCGGCTGCAGTATGGGTGTTATAATTCTATATGATGAACAGTGGTGATCTGACGAAAAGTAAGAAACGGACAAGCCCCCTATCCACAAGCGGTGACGGATATGTTTTTGAACATTCCGTACAGGCGTTTTTTATAGTTCAAATGATGACAGAGGGATTAGTGCCGAGAATGGGTAACTGCGAAATAACCCAAGTTGCCCTCCAGGCGAATCGACACGGGAGAGAAACGGATGATTGTGAAGTGACCCTAAGAGACAAGACGACTGAAACAGAAAAAACGCTGCTAGTTCAGGTAAAGCGGAGTCTTAGCCTGAAGCCCTCAGACAAAGATTTCAAAGAGGTCGTGCAAGACGCCTGGAAAGATTTTAATAGCGAAAACTTCGACAAAAGATACGATAGAATAATGCTCGTTAGCGGCAGTCTTGACAGGAATGGAGCTGGACTAAAGAATATACTAACTCATATACAGAGCTCTTATCAGTCGGCCGAGAAATTTTGGACAGACTACGACAGTGGTCTCTTGGGCAGAAATAGCCAAGAACTTGAAGGGTTAAATCGCCTACACAAAAAATTGAAGCTAGCAAACGGCGGCTCCTCCTTGACCAGGAACGAGGAATTCGACTTCTTTAAAACTTTCTTCATAGTAAAATCCGACATACATGAGAGTCTCTTTGAATATGGAGATATTAACCTCACTTTAATTCATAGCATACTAGCACAGAAAACATGGAAGGGAGGCGTATCTCCTCAGGCAATATGGGAGCGACTTTGCCACTATGTAGCAACTCACAATAAAAACCAAATAGAGCTGGTAAAAGGTAGCCTCCCTCCGAAATTACTAGAGATATTTGAAGAAGAAAAAATTATCCAGCAATCTGACGCAATGGAATTAACTGACGAGAACCAGACATCTAAGGAGTCAGAACCGCCAGAAAACAACCTCGTAATTAACACTGACTACAAGAAAGAGCTTGCGCTGCTATGTTTAATTGGCAAATTCGATTCTGCAAATCCAAACGACATAAAGGCTGTATCTAGGCTCCTAAGATGTGATGATAATTCCTTGCCAGACATCGTCCAGTCAATTCATTCTAGCGACAATCAGACACTGGAGCTTAAGGGTATGACATGGAAAGTAATCGATATAAAATCAACGCTCAGGCAACTCAGCAATTATATTTACGACAACAACATTAGTACTTTTGCGGATATATATTTGGAAATCCTGAGTGAAATCAACCCGGCGCTAGATCTGGCCGTTGATGAAAGATATATGGCCAACATTTATGGCAAGAAACGCGACTATTCAGACGCAATTAGGAATGGAGTAGCCAACGGCATGGCTATGCTTGCAAATAACCAAATCATGTTCAGTAACTGCTCTGCTAATGGAATAGGTAACACAGTAAGCTATACGATAGATAAGCTACTTTCTAATGCTCAAAGTCCAAAACTATGGATGAGTATTGCTGATAACGCTTCATTGATTGCCCAAGCGTCTCCGACTCAGTTTTTATCAAAACTAGAAAATACCCTTGCAATAAAAGACAACAACCCAATTAAAGCAGTCATCAAGGAAAGCTCGGGTGATTCATTCTTCCAGCCCGACTATATGACTGGTCTGCGCTGGGCATTAGCTGATTTATCCTGGGACAAAAGATACTTCTCGCAAGCTAGCTTAGCACTAGCCAAGGTTTCAGCTTTCGAAATGCACCAATCTAAGGGCGAGGGGCGGGATTACTCACTAGATATTATCCTACACACAGTCCTGCCATGGAGACCCAAAACACTTGCCCCCATAGCGGTTCAGCATAGCGTGGTTGAAAAGATAATTAACGAGCATAGGGATATTGGACGAAAGCTACTTAAAGGATTACTACCCAATGTAACCCAAACGACAATGGAACGAGAGGCCCCGGAATGGATGGCTATAGGCAACAATATTCAACCCGTTACACAACAAAAGCTATGGGAGGAAAGTTCGTATTATTCCGGCCTTTATGCAAGCACTGCCAAATCACCACAAGAGGTTGTTGACGTAATCAAGAATATTGACCATCTTACAAACGACGCCTTTTCGAACTTTATTGATCGGCTAAGTAAACGCCTGCGAAAATCGACTGACAAATATAAACAAACGATATGGGAGGTGTTGCTCAAAAAAATAAATGACCTAGATAGGCACGATAAGGACGAGCACGAGAGAGCAAAAGCCCTAAAAGATATTGCTAATAGTATAGAACCGACAAATACTCTACAGAAGTCGATTTATCTGTTCAGTAATTACGACCATGAATTAATAAGCTATAGTGACCGGAAGAAAGGGGAGGAAGATCTAAAAAAGAGGCGACAGCAAGCACTTCTTAGTATCCTGAATTCACGGAACGCCAATCATCAGATCAAAAAGCTTATCAATCAGGCTAAACTTCCACGTACCGTCGGTCTAGCCCTGGGGTCTATAGATTATCCATCCCTAGAAGATATGCTACTGCCCAAGCTTCTCAAGGGGAACGAATCCGAGAAAGAGTTTATAAACAGCTTCATCTATGCAAGATATTTTCACTACAAAGGCGACATGAGCTGGACTGCTAAGCTAGGCCTCGCCAACTGGGATAATGAGCACAAAATTCTATTTCTTCTGGCTTTGCCATTTATTCAAAGCACTTGGGATTTGCTGGATTCACAACAGGATGGGAATGTTACTAAAGGATACTGGAATAGGGTCGATAATTTTCGATATACGATCGATGACAATTATTCTGAAGCTGCAATCAAAAACCTCCTGAAGGCAAAACGCCCTCTGGCTGCAATCGGATATATCGATTCATTAATTATGAGCAGTAATAATTCTGCTAAGCAGCAACCTAGCCCGGAACTATGTCTAAGAGTACTAATGGCATCCTTAAAAACCACTGAGAATATTTCAGATATAAATAGACTACCGTACGAAATAGGTAGCGTGTTCAAGTATTTATATGGCAGTGTCGACTACACCAAAACAGACCTATGGGAGGCCGAATGGGCCTATCTGCAATTCTTTGGAGAGAATGGAATAGGGCAGCCGCAGGCACTGACATATCGAATTGCAAACGATGCGGAATTTTTCTGCGAGTTAATTAAAGTAGCTTATCAATCAAATTCTCCTGACGCCAAGGAACAGGAGATTAACGAAGCTACTCAGCATAAACTATGGAAAATATTGTCGTTTAATAGTTTTGCGATTATGCCAGGCATAGATATCCATGGCACATTCCATAAAAATAACTTCACAGCCTGGATTAAGAAAGTTGAAAACGCCTGCGAAGCCAGCGGACACTTAGACATCGCCCAATCTATCATAGGTGGTTACCTTATAAACTCCCCTAAGGATACGTCTGGTTTATGGATTCATAAAGCCACGGCAAGGATTCTAGATCGGAACAACGCAGCATCCATGAGATCTGGATATAATACGGGTATTTGTAATGCTCGCGGTGTTCATGTGCTGGACGAAACAGGCAAGGCCGAGGCCTCCCTGAGAGATAAGTGGCAAAAACGTGCGGATAAGGTTGAGGCCTTGGGCTTTCTGAAGTTTGCAGTATCGCTGCGCGAGCTCGCGGATACTTACGAGCAAGAAAGAAAGAGCGTAGTCGAGCGAGAGCGATTTAGAGACTAATAATATCTTTTGCTCTGGACCTAAAATGCAACTGTACCGAATCCGCAGAGATATGTACCCACCCAAAAAAGGAACCTGCTGGTCTAGGAACCAAATCACAAAACAAACCGTCCAGCCGCTCCGGACTGGACAGTAATTCCTATTTAACCAAGCTTTACAACAGAGGTAGTTATTCATGGTAGCTAAAGGTCACGGAACCTTGTCGCTCACTCTGTTATACAGCTTGGCTGGGACGGCAGGATTCGAACCTGCGAATGCTGGGACCAAAACCCAGTGCCTTACCACTTGGCGACGTCCCACTATTGCCAGGACAATGACGATTATAGCACGCCAGACAGAAAAAATCCACACATCCTGATATAATATACTCTAATGGGAAAACAAATTTTTGAGACCTTGAGATTAGAAAAAATCGTTGGCGGCGGGCAAGCTATCGGGACGCTTGACGACGGCCGCAAAGCGTTCGTCTGGGGAGGGCTGCCAAAAGAACTTGTAACGATTCGCGTGACAAAGAAAAAATCGCACTTCGTCGAAGGAGTAGTGACGGAAATTATCGAGAAAAGTCCAGAGCGAATTACGCCGAAAGACGAAAATAGCTATTTAAGCACCAGTCCCTGGCAAATCATGCCGATGTCCAGCGAGCAATCGTACAAAGCGTCGCTAATCGAAGAGGCTTTTTCACTTCATAACATCACATTGCCTGAAAAAATCAAGGTATTTTCTGACGGCGTAGAATTTAATTATCGCAATAAAGTCGAGTTCAGCTGGTTCGGAGACAAAACGGACGACGACGAAAAGGAAACTCTGGACTTGGCGTTTTTCAAGCGTGGTAGCAAGGGAAAAGTCATCGTTGACGGAACCAGCTTGGCGCATCCGAGCATAAATAAATTGGCAATTGAAATCCGCGACCTCTTAAGGACAAAGTTAGTCACTGCCCGTCAATTAAAAACCCTCTTAATTCGCTCAGACCAACAAGGAAACGCCGTTTGGCAATTGTACGTAAAAGATAAGATAGAAAACCTGATTTCCGACGATGAAGCCGAATTGCTATCAGCCGCGGGCGGCGAAATAATTTATTCCGACCCCAAAAGCCCAGCCAGCAGAATCACAGAACGCTTAGAGAAATTCGGCGACACGACACTGAGCGACACGATTTTAGGCGTCGCCTTCAACTACGCTTGCGAAGGATTTTTCCAAGTCAACATTCCCGTTTACGAAAAAGCCCTGAACGATATGAAAGCGTGGATTAATTGCAATGAAAAAATGCCGACACTTGACCTTTATTCTGGAGTTGGAACAATTGGCCTGACAATTGGCGGAGATGACGTGACTCTGGTGGAGATTAACGAACATGCCGTCGCGGAAATGCAGAGGAATATCACCAAACTGAATCGACCGAATGCCAAGGCGATTTTGGCGCCGAGCGAAAAATCTCTGGAATGTATAACTGGCGAGCAAATTGTCATCGTTGATCCGCCGCGCGCTGGACTTCACGCCGACGTTACTAATCGACTGCTGGAAACTGAGCCGCCTAGGATTATTTATCTGAGCTGTAATCCAGTCACGCAAGCGCGAGATGTCAGCCTACTTCAGGAAAAATACGAAATCGTGCATCATCAAGGCTACAATTTCTTCCCGAGGACGCCGCACATTGAGCACCTTGTGGTTTTGGACAAGAAAGCGTAATCTATAGCCATGAAGATTAGAATATTGAAACAAGCGGTGTTTAGAGGAATTATTCCTTTTGTTATAATGTCGACATTATCTCTCATAATGGAACATCAAAAAATTGACCCATCACAAACTAAGGGAACATTCTTAACTGGCGTCATAATATCCATAGTCGCAGCCGCATCTGTAATATACGACATCGAAAAATGGTCATTACTTAAACAATCCGCCATACATTTCGTCATCATGATATTGACAATTTTTCCTTGTTTATTAATAAGTGGTTGGTACGAATTAAACTCGTTCTCGGACTATTTGAAAGTATTTGGAATATTTTTACTATGCGGTTGCGTTTTCTGGACTACAGGATATCTCGTTTTTGGCAAATTACTGAATAGATAGACAAGTTACTACCGAACGATTCGCCGACCAGCCCAGCGAGCAATGAATAGCTGGGCTAACATCGCTACGATAATTGCACCAGCAGCTGGCCACATTATGAACAAATTCGGCACGGTGAAGTCGAAGAAATCGCGCAAGAACCCAAAGCCAAAGCTTCCAGCCGCTACAATAATCACCGACAGAAGATAAAGCAGGCGAGCACGTTTGGCGGATTTATCGATAGTCACGTCCAGTATAATTCCCACCAAGAACACCAAATATACACCAAACAAAGTCGCGGTAAGTACGGTCATCGTTGCGACTTCTGCAGCGTGACCAGGGAACATAACAGAGGTAATCCAATAAGTGAACGCGACAGTCACGCCAGTAATTAAAGCAATCGGCGTAACAGCCAGCAAAGTATCATGCCAAAATCGCTTCGGATTTATTCGATGCTTCGGCACTGGCGGGAATAGCGTCCACATCAGCGTCGGCATAGTCACCAAAAAAATATTCATAAACGTAATGTGGCGCGGTGAATACGGATAGTTCATATTAATAAGAATCGTTGCAAGAAGAAGTGTCACGCCGTAAATAATTTTATGGAAAAACAGGACAGCGATGACTTCGATTGCCTGCATGATTTGATTACCAAGTTTCATTCCCATCGGCAGAGAGGTGAACGAATTGTTGAGTAATATAATGTCAGAAACTCGACGAGAAGCCGGCGCACCAGCGTACATCACCACACCGAGATCAGCCTTTTTCAGAGCCAGAGCGTCATTCACGCCGTCGCCGACCATGCCAGTGAATTTTCCGGATTGCTGGAATCGATTGATCAAGCGCTCTTTTTGATCTGGCAAAACTCTGGCAAAAATCGTGTAAGTATCAGCCGCCTTATTAAATTCATCTTCGTTCAGTGCCGCCAAATCTTCGCCTAAAATTGCCTTTTCTGGATGTTTGATTCCGGCTTCTTTGGCAATATATTGAACCGTGCGCGGGTTATCGCCAGAGATTACGCGAATAGTTACGCCTTGGCGCTGCAAAAAATCCACCGTCTCAATAACACCATGACGCAGGGAATTGCGCAGAATAACCGCGCCAATTGCCGTTCCAGAGCCATTTTTCAAGTCTTTCAATTTGGTTTTATCATCCGAAAATTCAGCCAGCATCAACACGCGCAAGCCATTGTCAGCCCAATCATTCAGCTTCTTCTGAGCTTCCTTATCTACTGGCGCCAACTTCGACACAAACTCTGGCGCACCCATCATTAACGTCCGAATTTCGCCGTCAATATTAGCTCTTACGCCAGCCATTTTACGCGCCGACGAAAACGCCATCACTTCCAGAACTTTCGTATTTTTTGGCGACGTAGCTTCCGCCAAGATTGCACGGCCAGTAATATTTCCGCCGCTGGTTTCATGAGCAATTAACGCCGCAAAGCTGGCGATGTCAGGGTCTGAATAGTCATTTTCATCACCGAAAGCCGCGACCTGCTCCAGTGTAACTTCATCGCTAGTCAAGGTGCCCGTTTTATCTACAGCCAGCAAATTCAAAAGCGCCATCGCTTCAATTGCTGACAATTTTTGTGGCAATAGTTTCGCCTGGTCTAATCGCAGTGAGCCGAACGCCAAAAGCAGAGAACTCGCCAACAATAAACCTTCCGGCACGACCGTAACTGCCGCCGAAGTTATGGTTTTTAAGATAACGACGACGTTATCGCCAGAGAAATAATAGACGATAGCGATGAGTAGCGACAGAACAATTGCGCCGTAAGTCAAGAAGTAAATTGCGCGCCAAATCGCCAATTGCAGAGGCGTGAGTTCTGGTTTGTAACGCTTCAGGACTTGGCTAATCGCGCCAGCTTTCGTGTCGTCGCCAATCGCAATTACTCGCGCTGTACCTTCGCCAGCCAGAACCGTCGTCGCCGCCAGCACAACATCGCCATCCTTTTTCTCAATCGACGCAGACTCGCCAGTCAACATACTTTCATTCAGCTCCAAGCCTTTCGACTCGATAACTTTCGCGTCCGCCGGTAGTTCATCGCCAGCCTGAATAAGAATCTCATCGCCAATTTTAAGCTCGTCATAGCCAACCTCGACAACATTTCCGTCTTTTAACAATCGAGCTTTCGGCGCGCTCATCAGCTCCAATTGCCGCAAAACTCGCTTAGCCCTTAGCTCCTGAATAATGCCAATCGTCGAATTCACGATAAT
>CAUTQX010000006.1:0-23793 GCA_963540705.1 uncultured Candidatus Saccharibacteria bacterium | reverse complement strand
TGCTCCGAAAATTGCAATAACTGTGATGCTGATAATAGCAAATACCGCCATAATTGGAGCTGAGCGTTTTAGCCAGTCGCGATATGAAACGCCAGCCAAGGCCAATCCACCCATCAATGACGCGATAGTTGGAGCCATCATGTTAATCAAGCCAGACGCTGTCGCAAAGGCTGCCACCATGACTTCTTTACTTGAGCCAACCAAGTCAGCAATTGGCGCGATAACCGGCATAGTTGCTGCCGCCAAACCTGATGATGACGGAACGATAAATGACATTGGCAAGTAGAATAGATACGCCAACACACCGACAACACCGCCACCAGCATCTTTCAGGAGAGATTCACCCCAGCTGATGATCGTGTCCTGAATTTCACCGTTAGTCATCACTACAGAAACACCTGTTGCTACTGCAATAATCAAAGCAACCGGCAAGATGTCTTTCACACCGTCGATAAATGTATCAACTGGGAAAACACCCTCTTTCTTAAACTCTTTGTAGTAAATTGCGGTTATGACAATAGTTGAAATTAGGAATAGTGCGGTGATTTCATTGAAATACCAATCACCAAATGCCGCACTGTGGACTACACCAAGTACCGCGCCAATGACTGGTAAACCTGCAGCCCATTCAAACATATCAGCGAAGAATGTGATATTCCAACTTCCCCATGGAATCAAGGAAAGAATCATCAGCACAAATGTAATAGCAAATACAGCCATAACGACTTTTCGCGGACCAGTGAATTCTGGCACGTTTGTCATGTCGAGAGTAGCCGTAGCTGGTTTGTAGCGAACATCCTCTTTATACTTACCAGCCTTCACCTTTGCAGCGTAACGCATAGTGAAGATGATTGCAGCAATAAGACAAAGGACCAAGATGATCGACATTATTGGAATAACACTGCCCAATTTTACGTCTGCAGTCTTTGCAGCAACACCGGTAGAGAATGGGTTGATTGTTGAACCAAGCACACCAGTACCGGCACCTAACACAATCACCATCACACCAGTCATGGCGTTATAGCCAGCAGCAATCATCATCGGTATAACAAGTGAATAAAACGCCACAGTTTCTTCCTGCATACCGTAAGTAGTACCGCCGATAGCAAAGAGAACCATCAAAATTGGGATAAGCCACTTTTCCTTGCCCTTCATCTTACGAAGTAGCGCACCAAGAGAAGCGTCAAGCGCGCCAGTTTTCATAGTGACACCCAAGAAGCCACCAAGCACCATCACGAAAACGATGACATCAAGCTTGTCTGACATACCCTTAATTGGAGCAGTAAAGACATCCCACAAACCCTGCTGGGCGCGCTTCTTGACCTCTTCCTTTTTCCCGTCTTTTTCTTCTGTGACGGTTCGCTCTTTTTCAACTACGTGATACGAATTAGCTATACGATCGCCATCTTCGTTTGTCTTGTATAGTCCAGAAGGAACAACCCACGTCAATGCCGCCATAACGATAATCACGACAAACAAAATAGTAAACGCCGACGGTGATCGAAGCTTCTGCTTTGCCTTTTTAATTTTTTCTACCATTGCCTCGGAGCCTCCTTAACCTCCTTATTACGACAACAACTACAATGTCAAAGCCATCACAGCTTTGATTGTATGCATACGATTTTCCGCTTGATCAAACACGATCGAATGTGGCGAGCGGAACACCTCATCCGTCACTTCCATTGAATCTAAACCGAAATCTTCCTGAATCTTCTTTCCAGTAATCGTCAATGCGTCATGGAATGCCGGCAAACAGTGCATAAACTTAACTTCAGGATTTCCTGTTAAGTTAATCATCTGGCGATTAACTTGGAAATGTCGCAATTGGTTAATGCGCTCAGCAAACTTATCTTCCTCGCCCATTGAAACCCAAACGTCAGTATAGATTACGTCGACACCGCGCAAGGCTTCTTCAAAATTATCAGTGATGGTAATACGTGCGTGACTTGACCTTGCAAAGTGGTTTGCTTTATCAACCAAAGCCTGATCTGGATGCAATTCACGAGGCGCCAAAATGCGGAAATCAAGGCCCATAATAGCCGAACCGATCATCAACGAGTTCGCCATATTGTTGCGACCATCGCCAACAAACACCAACTTAGTTCCCTTCAGTTTTCCAACATGCTCTTCAATTGTCATGAAGTCAGCCAAAATCTGTGTTGGATGAAACTTATCGGTCAATCCATTCCATACTGGAACTCCAGCGTGACGCGCCAATTCCTCAACAGTCGCGTGATCAAAGCCACGGAACTCAATTCCGTCAAACATTCGACCCAAAACCTTGGCAGTATCTTCAACCGTCTCTTTCTTACCCAACTGAATGTCATCTTTACCAAGGTATTCTGGGGCAATTCCAAGATCATTAGCGGCCACAGTAAACGCACAACGCGTTCGGGTTGAAGTCTTCTCGAATAGCAATGCCACGTTTTTACCCTCATGAATTCGGTGCGGAATACCAGCATATTTCAATCGGCGATATTCTCGAGCTGTATCTAGCAGCAAGCGAATCTCTTCAGCGGTATAATCGCTCAAAGTCAGTAGCGATCGTCCTTTCAAACTCTGAGCCATTAGAATACATCCTCTCGTACTAGCGGCATACTCATACAGCGCGGGCCGCCACGACCGCGTCCAATCTCAGCGCCACTAATCTCAATAACTTCAATACCGTTTTCGCGCAATTTTTGGTTAGTTACATAGTTGCGATCATAAGTCACCACAACACCTGGCGCAATTGCCAAAGTGTTTGAGCCATCGTTCCACTGCTCGCGAGCGGCAGCAATCGGATCGCCACCACCGCACTCAATCAATGTAACAGTCGGCAAACCTAACGCAACCCGCAGAACGTGCTCCAAATCTGTTTCGTGCGTAATTCGTGGGAATGGCTGACCCTCAACCTTCTCCAAAATAAAGCAGTTCATTTTACCACCGTGGTCACGAATTTCTGGGTGAATTGTAAACTTATCGCGGTCAATCATCGTAAATACCGTATCAAGGTGCATGAAAGCGTGAGATTTTGGGATCTCCATAGCGATGACCTTCTCAAACTGTGAACCAGCAAACAATTTGGTTGCCATCTTTTCAATTGCCTCAGCGGTTGTTCGCTCTGAGACACCAATTGCCATAACCTTATTGCTTAATACCAATTCGTCGCCACCTTCCATTGAGAATTTCTCTGTGCGGTTGTACCAAACTGGCGCACGATTAGCAAAACGTGGATGGTGGTCGATAATGTAGCGCATGAATAGCGATTCACGACGACGAGCTGTCCAGTGCATCTTATTAATCGTCAAGCCATTACCAATTGCGGCAGCTGGGTCGCGTGTAAAGTATAGGTTTGGCATCGGGTCGAGATAGAACGGATAATGATTTTTCTCGATCATATTATGAAGTTGCTGATGCTGATCTGGAGGCAAAGTAATTTCATCCTTGCGAACACCAGCCATAATCTTGCGGATCATAGCGTGAGTTGGCAAGTCCAACAAGAATTGACGCAATGTTTGAGTAACACGGCGTGAATCCTGCTTAGAAGCGGCCAACATTTCATCAACAAATTGTTCGCGCAGTTGATCTGTGTTAATTGCCTCGGCAACCAATTGATCCAGATACAAAACTTCGATTCCACGACTTCTCAACACTTCCGCAAAAGCATCGTGCTCAGCCTGCGCTACTTTCAGATATGGAATATCGTCAAATAAAAGATCGGTCAGATAATCTGGAGTTAAATTTTCCAGCTCTTCTCCTGGCCGATGTAATAGAACGGTCTTAAGTTTTCCTATTTCAGACGTGATGTGAATTGGTTCGTCCATCACAACCCTCCCCTGTTTATATTAGTGATGTTTTAATTGTAACACGTTTATGTTTTTGAACAAGAGGAGAGGATTGCCAGACTAGCTTCAGTCCTGGCTGCGAATTGTCGGTTAACTTTTAGCCATTCATCAGTAGCTTTTGCAGCGCCCGGCAGAGCTTCATTTACGTAATCATCAATAACAATTATCACGTCTTCATTAAACTTACTTTCACAAACCCGAAAAGAATCGACAATTGACTCATAAAAATCGCCATCAAAAAATGCAAACATAATATTTTCCGGCACGTCATCAGAAGTAAAATCGGAAAACCAGCCTTTGTGAATAATCGGCGACTTCAATCCTGCTTTCTTAAAATTCTGGACAAATGTCTTACGCGGCGCCAGTAGTTCGCCAGCCTTAAATTGATCACCCGCGGCACTATTGTCCTTCTGGGTTTTTTCTGGTAATCCCGCAAATGAATCGTAAACGTGAAACTCGCCCGTAAAATTATAAGCGTCCAGTAATCGACGAATAAACAAACTAGTCGTGCCAACATAACAACCAAACTCCACAATATTTCCAGTGGCGCCACGGCGTAAAGTTTTCTCCAACTCTCTTAAAAGCGCACCAAGTTCTTTTATGTCGACTTGGTCAGAAATGATCGGGTATTTAGCGAGGAGTTGGTCTGCGATATTCATGACTTAATTATAAATAGTTCGCCAAATATCGACAAATTATCAACGACGCAGCCCTATATATTTACGGTTTTATGAAGTAAACTATCAATTAGCACCTATGAATAACCACGATATTATCAAAACATTTTTACCGAAACAACTAGACATAAGACAGTTAAATTCGCTTCAGTCCACATTGCGAAAATCAAACATAATTGTATACGGCGAAATTCACGGCATAAAAGAAAATGCCGATGCTATCTACACTCTAATTATAAAACTTGGCGTAAAACGATTGGCTATTGAGGCCAGCCCCGCCGTATCTAACTTCATCAACTCAGTAAAGACCGGCTCTTGCGATTTTTCCTTAGTTGATGAAGATCTTTTTGACTCAAGCATTTTATCTCTTGAAATGATAAAGACAATAGCAATTCTTTTACAACAAAACCAGCTTAAAGAACTTATTTTTATTGATACATTTTTTGATAATTTAGATGAAAATATCACCGTACCACCAAGCCCGCAAGAACGAGAAGAGCAACTAGCTAAAAACATCCTCAAAATTGACAATTCTCTACCAACATTATGCATTATGGGACAATGGCACACACAACCTGAAGTCATTAAAAATGGCGAAACGCAACATAAATCAGCGCTATATTGCTTAAGAAAAGTAACGCCAAACGTGCCGTTTATTCACAATATCTACCGACAAGGACAGCTGTTTAACGATGGAAAAATAATTGAACTTCCGAAAAACCCATCAATCCCGCCTTATTATGAGATTGTCCAGAAAACTGATATTGATTTTGACCTACACGTACCAAAAGCTACGAAAATATCGCTATGTAAAAAATAGTGAGCACCTACTCAGCAAACTGACTATTATAAAGCTCGGCGTAAAAACCGTTTTGTTGCAGCAGGGTTTCGTGATTGCCCTGCTCAATGATATTCCCGTCCTTAACCACCAAAATCAAATCAGCGTCGCGAATAGTACTCAAACGGTGCGCAATAACAAAACTAGTTTTTCCCTGCATCAACTTCTCCATGGCTTTTTGGATAAGGACCTCGGTGCGTGTATCAACCGAGCTTGTCGCTTCATCCAGAATCAGCATTGGCGCTTTTTCTAGCATCGCCCTAGCAATTGTCAGCAGCTGCTTTTCTCCCTGGGAAATGTTAGCAGCCTCCTCACCAAGAACCATATCATAGCCGCCCGGTAGCGACCGCACAAAATGATCAACATGCGCTTCTTTGGCGGTTTTTACCATTTCTTCTTCGGTGGCTTTTGGATTGCCATACATCAAATTCTGACGAATCGTGCCATTAAATAGCCACGTATCTTGTAGCACCATGCCAAACATTTGACGCACATCGCTGCGTTTCATTCTACGAATATCCACGCCGTCAATTTTAATCGAACCGCTATTAATCTCATAAAATCGCATCAGCAAGTTAACTAGCGTCGTTTTGCCAGCACCAGTTGGACCGACAATCGCCACGCGCTGACCTGGCTTAATATGCGCCGACAAACCTTTGATGATAGTCTGGTCTGGCTTATAACCAAAGACGACGTTATCGAATTCAACTTCGCCTTTTACGTTAGACAATTTTACCAAGTTATTCGATTCAACCGCTTCTTCTGGCTCGTCCAAAAACTCAAACACTCGCTCAGCGGCAGCGGCTGTCGATTGCAGAATATTAGCAATATTAGCAACTTGCACCAACGGCTGATTAAATTGATCAACGTACTGGATAAACGCTTGAATATCGCCAATTTTTAACCGACCGTTAATTGCCAACCATCCGCCCAGAATTGCCATCGCCACATAGCCAATATTGCCAATAAAGTTCATAATCGGATAAATCAATCCAGAAAAGAATTGAGCCTTCCAGGAGCTTTCCTGAAGCCGATTATTAATCTTAGAGAACTTAGCAATCGATTTCTTCTGACCATTGAAAACGCGCATCACTTGATGACCGCCATACATTTCTTCAATGTGGCCATTAAGTTCGCCCAGCTGCGTTTGCTGACGTAAGAATTGTTTTTGCGAGTTTTTAGCAATTAGTGTAATCACACCTCCCGCCAGAGGAAGAACCAATAGAGCAACTAGTGACATTTGCCAGCTAATCGAAAACATCATCACCAAAATACCGAGCACCGTAATCGTTGATGTCACAATTTGCGACAAACTCTGATTTAACGTTTGGCTAATCGTATCGACGTCATTGGTAATTCGGCTGAGAACCTCACCGTAGGTTTGTTTATCGAAATAACTCAGCGGCAAGCGATTTATTTTTTCAGACAATTGTTGTCGCATTCTAAAAGTTACAGTTTGCGTCACCTGAGTCATTATCCAAGTTTGAATATAACGAAAAATCGCGCTCAGTACGTACAGCCCAATCAACAAAATAACAATTCGCCAAATAGCGTCAAAATGAAATTCTGGACGACGACTAAGATCTAACTTTTTAATCGCCTCAAGCTGACTGGACGGAATTTGCTTTTCAATGTCCGACTTGTTCGGTAATTTATTCAATATGTCCGCGCCAGTAGTTCCTGTCGGCAACGAAACGCCTTTTGGCAATTTACTCGTAATCGCCTCGTAAGCTTTCATGTTGGCGTAATCATCAACAATTTGATTTGTCGCACCACCTAAAATCTTTGGGCTAACAATTGCAAAAGTCGTGCTTCCAATCGCAAAAACTAGAACCATCAACATTTGCCATCGAAAATCCGACAAATATTTAATCAGCTTCTCGACCGTTCCCTTGAAATCTTTAGCCTTTTCGCCAGTGCCCATTCCGCCCATCGGGCCGCCCATTCGTACTTGCTGACGTTTTTTCGTGGTTTGCCTAGACATTACAACACTCCTTTCGCAGCAATAGACATTTTCTGTAAATCATCTTCCGAGAGCTGCGAAGCGGCAATTTCTTGATAAACTTCGCAATCTTTCATCAATTCCTGATGAGTTCCTTGACCAACAATTTTTCCCTCATTAAGCACAATAATTTTATCGGCATTCATAATTGTATTTATTCGCTGACCAACAATTAACACAGTTTTATTCTTAGTTTCCTTCGCAAGCACGGCCCGCAGCTTCGCGTCAGTTTTAAAATCCAGCGCCGAAAACGAATCGTCAAAAATGTAAACATTCGGCTCAACCGCAATAGCCCTCGCAATCGACAAACGCTGTCGCTGACCGCCAGAAACATTGCTACCGCCCTGAGCGATTTCACTTTTATAACCATTTTTTAACTAGCTAATAAATTATTAAGCTTGGGCAATATTGGCTGCTTTTTCAACCAACTTATCACTAGCCTCAGCGTTGCCATATTTGATATTACTAGCAATCGTTCCACTAAACAGCACACCTTTTTGCGGCACGTAACCAATTTGACCAGACAAATCTTCCAATTTCAGATTTCTAATATCAACGCCATCAAGCAAAATCTGCCCCGCCGAAACATCATAGAAACGAGGAATCAAATTAATCAATGTCGACTTTCCCGAACCAGTACTGCCAATAAACGCCGTTGTCTGACCAGGTTCGGCTACAAAATTAATATCCGAAAGCACTGGCAAATCCGCGTCAGGATAAGTAAATGTAACGTCCTTAAATTCAATTTTTCCCTTGGCGTCTTTTGGTAATTTTTTCGACGACTTCGGGTCAGTAATCGACGGCAAAGTATCTAAAACCTCCCCGACTCGACGCACTGATACAGCGGCTCGCGGGACCATAATAAACACCATTGACAGCAACAAGAACGAGATTATCACCTGCATCGCGTATTCCAAAAACGCCATCATATTACCAATTTGCAAATTGCCACTACTTATCAAATGCGCGCCAAACCACACAATTGCCACACTCGAAAAGTTCATCACTAAAGTCATAATCGGATCAAGCAACATCATCAAACGATTCACAAATAAATTCATCCTGTTCAATTCCACGTTAGCTTCTTGGAATTTTTTCTGCTCAATCTTCTCGTTATGGAACGCACGAATAACTTTCAGTCCAACCAAATTTTCCCGCGCCACCAAATTAAGTTTATCCACCAGAGTCTGTAATTTCTTAAACCTAGGCACGGCAATCGTAAATAACGCGGCGATAGCCACAAACAAAACAAACACCGCCAAAGCGATAATCCAGCTTAGGTCTGGTGCATTATTCATGGCTTTTTGCAGACCGCCAATTGCCATAATCGGTGCCATTAACGCCAGTCTTAGCAGCATTATTGACGTTGTTTGAATCTGCTGAATATCATTCATTGAGCGCGTAATCAGCGACGCCGTAGAGAACTTATTAAAGTCCGCCAAAGAAAAACTTTCTATTCGTTCAAACAATTTCAATCGCAATTTTTGTGCCATTCCCGTAGCAATTCGCGACGCCAAAAAACCCACGACAATTGAACAAAAACCGCCAGCTGCAGTTACTAAAATCATTGTTAAGCCATTGCTCCAAATCGCCGACATATCCTGTTTGATGATTCCGCTATTGACGATTTCCGACATTTTATCTGGCAGCCACAAATTCGCCATAACGACGCCATAAGTAAATCCAACTAAGATGATGAACATTAGCCAATAGCCGCTAAAAATTCGTAAAATATGCTTCATTTATAATCCTTTACGCTCTAAGTCCACCTTATATTATATCACCGAGAAATTGATTGATTCTATCTCGCAAGCTACAATTGGACAAAAATTTTTGTTAGTTCTATACTATTTTTAGCGTCGGGGTGTGGCGCAGCTCGGTAGCGCGCACCGTTCGGGACGGTGAGGTCGCTGGTTCAAATCCAGTCACCCCGACCATGAAATTATTGGGCGTACGTTCAGCTTAATTGAACCTCTGGCTATTAGCAATCAAAGGAGGTTTTATGCGACGAAGAGTAAACGTACGTGGAATTATTATCAACAACAAGGGCGAAATTTTCTGTCAACAATTGACCGCCAATAATGGCAAAGGGCGTAATTTTTGGTGTACGCCGGGCGGCGGCTTGGAAATGGGTGAAAGCTTACTGGACGGCTTGCGTCGAGAAATGATTGAAGAAACGGGAGTCAAACCAGAAATCGGTAAGTTGTTATTTGTCCAGCAATTCGCCGAATCGGGCGAGCAATCCGCACATGGCCCGAATGAACAATTGGAATTTTTCTTCCTCATCATCAATTGGCAAGATTACCAGCACATCAACCTGGAGCAAACATCGCACGGCGTCGAGGAAGTAGCCAAGTGTGGCTTTGTCGATCCAAAAACGACGCGAATTTTACCGAGTTATCTGACAGAGGTCGACCTGGACCAGCTAGTTAACAAATTGACAGAAGTTCCAGTTCTAAGCGAATTATAGCTGGGCTGCTTAGACTATTTGGCGAAGAATTTTTTGGCGCGCTCGGTTTTCGGGTGATCCATGACTTGTTCAGGTGTGCCGTTTTCTATGATCTCGCCCTTGTCTAAGAAAATCATCCGCGTGCCAACTTCGCGGGCAAATTTCATTTCGTGCGTAACAATCACCATGGTCATTCCCTTTTTGGCAACTTTCCTGATCACGTCCAGAACTTCGCCAATCATCTCTGGATCTAGCGCTGAAGTCGGCTCATCAAAAAGCATGATTTTCGGCTCCATCGCTAGTGCCCGCGCAATAGCTACTCGCTGTTTTTGACCACCAGACAAACTATTCGGCGAAGCGTCCGCTTTATTCAATAGCCCAACATCGTCCAATAAACTTCGCGCGATCTTTGTTGCTTTTTGATCTGAAAATTTACGCAGCTTTTTCGGAGCGAGTTTAATATTTTCAATCACGCTCAAATTCGGGAACAGATTAAATTGCTGAAAAACCATGCCAATATTCTGACGCAACACATTCAAGTTCACGTGTGGATCAGTAATTTTTACTCCATCAACAATAATCTCACCCGAAGTCGGCTCCTCCAGCAAGTTCAGACAACGCAAGAATGTCGACTTGCCAGAACCAGACGATCCAACCACCACGACAATCTCGCCCTCTTCAATTTCCACGTCAATATCGCGAAGAACTCGATTTGTGCCGAACGTTTTTTTCAAGTTTTTAACGCTGATCATCGTCATGCTTCAATTTCCTTTCTACTCGCGCCATTACTCGCGTAAAAATCGCCGTCAAAATTAAGTACATCGCCGCAGCAGCAAATAACGACTGAAAAGCTGTCGCCGTCTGAAAACGAATATTGTCGGCTCCCCGCATGATATCATTCAAACCGATCCAGCCAACCACTGAGGTCTCTTTTAATAGCGCAATAAATTCGCTAATCAACGCCGGCAACGAATTTCTCATTGCTTGCGGCAAAATAACTAGCCGCATTGCCTGCCAATTACTCAGACCCAAAGACCTAGCCGCTTCCATTTGTCCCTTGTCAATACTCTGAATTCCGCCACGAATAATCTCGGCGATATACGCACCGCTATTTATCCCGAACGCCACCGCCGCCACAAAAATCTTCGGCATAAATTGATACGACCCAAAAACGACGTAATACATAATCAATAGCTGGACCAAAAGTGGTGTGCCGCGAATAATATCGACATAAATTTTTCCCAGACTAGCCAGCGGATTAAAGTTCGCGAGTCTGCTCGTTTTCATCCTGCCAAATGGTCGTAAATTCGACGTGCGCATCAGGGCGACAAGCACACCAATTGCCGATCCTAAAATCAGCGACAACACAGTCAGAACCAGCGTTACCTCTAATCCATGCCATAAAAATAACCATCGACCGCCGCCAAAAATCACTTCCCAAAAATTCACGATTTAGCCTCCTCGCCAAAATATTTGCGGATTAGCTTTTCATAGCGACCATCTTTTTTCATCTTGGCAATTTCTTTATTAACCTTTTCTAGGAGGTCTTTATTGTCCTTTTTAATAGCAATCGCATAACTTTCATCACTGAGCGCGCCCGGTAAGATTTCTAAGTCAGAAAATCCAGCCGAATATTGCTTGGCGGGAGCGTCATCCAAAATAACTGCTTCAATTTTTCCCGAACTTAATTCCTGCAAAACACTCGGCGCGGTTTGAAATTGTGTGACTGATGCTCCAGCAATTTTAGACGCCAAAGTATCGCCAGTCGTACCCAGCTGTACGCCAATTTTTCGCCCTGGCAATTGATATTTATTGCGAATCGGACTACCCTTTTTAACAATTATTCTCTGTGACGCCGAATAATATGGATCAGAAAACAGTGCATTTTTTTCTCGCTCAGGTGTCACCGTCATTCCAGCTGCCACCATATCAATCTGTCCACTATCCAGCGCCGGAAGTAGCCCATCAAACGACATGTCTTCAACCTTCAAATCTTTACCTAAGCTTTTAGCAATTTCTCGCGCCAAATCGACATCAAAACCAACAACCTGATTGTTATCAATATATTCAAACGGCTTAAATCCAGCATTCGTGCCCATCACCAAAACATCAGTTTTTGAGCCAATTACGCCATCTCGATGCAAAATATCGCCCAACATCAAACAAATCATCCCCGCAAATAAAACCAGTCCAATCCACCAACTAATCCCAAACGTGCGCGTTTTATTTTTGCTCATGCTTTCATTATACCCTTTTATCCCTAAAAACATAAGTGATATAATAGAATAGTGAAAAGAATTAAATTTACTAAGCGCTTTTGGATTAAGCTAATATCAATCATTCTGCTTTTTTTGGCTGCATTTTTCTTAATCGCAGCCCGTTACAAATCAATCGTCTTTAAAAATTCGCAAATCGACGAAATAATTTTCTATTTCGTCAACGGCTTAGCTGGTGGCAAATCTGACAATTTATGGACAGCCGTGCTTCAGAATATTCCATTCGTTTTCTTACTATTCGGCGTACTATTAATTCCAATGTTCGACAAATCGATCTCATTCATAAATCGCATAATTGCCCTTTGCCTTAAAAAAATCAAATCATCACGAAAATTCAGTTTGCCGTTTTTAAGATTACGAAATCAAGCAATTTACTCGCTAAGTATGTTTTTAATTGCGTTTATTTTACTCATCCAAAGCTTTAACATTCCTAGCTATATTTATGCTCTCACTCAGTCAACCAAATTATACGAGGAAAATTACGTCAATCCAAAAACCGCCAAATTGATTTTCCCAGAGAAAAAACGCAACTTAATATACATCTATTTAGAGTCAATGGAAAACACTTTGGCGTCAAAAGCCAATGGCGGCAGTTCGGAGACTTCCGTTATTCCGGAGTTGGAAGAATTAGCATTAAAAAATACATCCTTTTCAAATAAATCTTCTGGCATAGGTGGCGCTTTACCGGCAACAAACACTGGCTGGACCGTAGCGGGAATGGCCGCACAATCAGCTGGCGTTCCCCTTAAAGAAAACTTAGTAGGCGGACGCGACCATAATGCACTTGGCGAATTTAAGAAGTTTTTGCCAGGAGCGTATAGTCTTGGTGAAATTTTAGAAAAACAAGGCTATAATCAAACGTTCGTTATGGGCTCAGAAGCAAGCTTTGGTGGGCGAGATAAACTACTGACTCAACACGGCAATTTTGACATCAAGGATTACAATTACGCCAAAAAACACGGAAAAATATCCGAAGATTACAAAGTTTGGTGGGGTTATGAAGACAAAAAGCTATTTCAATTTGCCCGCGAAGAAGCCTCGCGTTTAGCAGCGTCAGACAAGCCATTCAACTTGCAATTATTGACCGCCGACACACACTTTACCGACGGATATTTGGACGAAACCTGTGCCAAAACCTTCAGTAATCAATACGACAACGTTCACGCTTGCTCCTCAAAACAAGTCGCCGCATTCGTCAATTGGGTTAAATCTCAGCCATTTTACGAGAATACCACAATTATAATTTCTGGCGATCACTTGGGCATGCAAACTTCATACTACGACGAAAAAATTGGCAATACCAATTATCAACGAACAATTTACAACGTATTCATAAATCCAGCTATTTCAACCAACCATTCAAAGAATCGTCAATTTACAACATTTGACATGTATCCGTCAACTTTGGCGGCGCTGGGAGTTAAAATTGATGGCGATCGGTTGGGACTAGGAACAAATCTATTCTCTGGAAAGAAAACCTTGGCCGAACAATACGGCGGAATCGACAATCTAAACTCCGAGCTATCCAAACGCTCAGCTTACTACGAAAATAAAATCTTCACCAAAGCTGACGATTAACTATCGTAGCCGTTTGGATTATTGCTCTGCCAGTTCCAAGCGTCACGACAAGCATCTTCAATCGTCAATTCTGCTTGCCAACCTAATTCTTTTTCCGCCAAGCCTGGGTCTGCATAGCACGCCGCAATGTCACCTGCTCGGCGCGGAGTAACTTGATACGGAACCTCGTGGCTAGACGCTTTTTCAAATGCCTTCACCAATTCCAAAACTGAAGTGCCGCGACCAGTGCCGATATTATAGACTTTATATTCGTTCGGTCGACCCAAATTCTCCAGAGCTGCCACATGAGCCTTTGCCAAATCAACCACGTGAATATAATCACGCACGCCAGTTCCATCTGGAGTGTCATAATCGTCACCAAAAACGCTCAAATGCTCTCGCTTACCAACAGCAACTTGCGACACAAACGGCAGAAGATTGTTCGGGATTCCTGAGGGATCTTCCCCGATGCGGCCGCTCGGATGAGCGCCAACTGGATTAAAGTAGCGGAGAGATGTAAATTGCCAATTTTGATTTGTCGCAGAAATATCGCGAAGTATTTGCTCAATCATCAACTTTGTCTGACCGTATGGATTTGTGGCAGACAACGGCATATCTTCGGTAATTGGCAACCGAGCCGGGTCGCCGTAAACTGTTGCCGAGCTAGAAAATACCAATTTCTTCACGTCAAATTCTTGCATCACGTCAAGCAAGACCAATGTACTTTCAAGATTATTCTTATAATAAAGAAGCGCCTTCTCAACTGATTCACCGACAGCTTTCAATCCGGCAAAATGAATTACCGCATCAATTTTCTCAGACTTAAATAATTCCGATAGTCGCTGACGATCACACAAATCAAATTCATGAAACGGCACTGATTGACCAGTGATTTCTTCAACTCGCCTCAGGCTCTCGACGGATGAATTTGATAAGTTATCGACCACCACTACTTTATGATTTGATGATAATAGTTCGATGATTGTGTGACTGCCGATATATCCAGCGCCACCAGTGACAAGAATATTCATACATTTAACATATCATAAAATGGCTATTTATTTTAGTTAGCACTCTTGCACTGAGAGTGCTAATTTGCTATTATGTCTATATCAAATTTCGCCATTCTGTCTTTTACTGGGGCGCAACAAATTAGGACTAAAAACCAAAAGGAGGATTTTATGCCACCAAACATGAATCAAGAAGAAACAACTAAACCACTCGAAAAATTCGGCACAGATATAACGGCGTTGGCGCGAGAAGGTAAACTCGATCCGGTGATTGGTCGAGATGAAGAAATTCGACGTACTATGCAAATTTTAAGTCGCCGCACAAAAAATAACCCAGTTCTTATCGGAGAGCCGGGAGTTGGTAAAACCGCAATTGTTGAGGCGTTGGCGCAACGAATTGTCAAAGGCAACGTTCCCGCTTCACTGAAGGATAAGCGACTAATTTCCCTAGAAATTTCCAGTCTTCTGGCGGGAGCTAGTTTCCGCGGACAATTTGAGGATCGATTAAAAGCCGTTCTGAAAGAAGTAGAAGAAGCGGCTGGCGAGATTATTCTTTTTGTCGATGAAATTCACACCATGGTTGGCGCTGGGAAAAGCGAAGGTAGCATGGACGCGGGCAATATGTTAAAGCCAGCATTGGCTCGCGGAAAATTACACATGATTGGCGCGACGACACTCGCTGAATATCGCCAATACGTCGAAAAAGATGCAGCCCTAGAACGAAGATTCCAACCAGTTTACGTTGGCGAACCTAGCTTTGACGACACTGTCGCCATCTTACGTGGATTGAAAGAAAAATATGAAATCCATCACGGTGTAAAAATCGCTGATGATGCAATCGTGGCGGCCGCCAGATTGTCCACCAGATATTTGCCCGACCGATTCCTGCCTGATAAAGCGGTAGATTTACTTGACGAAGCAACTAGCTCACTCAAAATGCAATTAGAAAGTGTGCCAATTACGCTGGATCGATTGAATAATCGACGTTTGCAATTAGAGATTGAAGAAGCGGCGTTGAAAAAAGATAAATCTGACCACGCCAATATTCGTAAAGACGAAATTAAAGAACAAATTGCCGAAATTAAAGCCAAAGCTGAAGCGATTGATAAAAAATGGCAATACGAAAAAGACATTTTGCAAACCGTCAATACGGCCAATGAGAAAATGGACAATCTACGTTCGCAATTGGAGATTGCCGAACGTGACGCAGACCTAGCCACCGCTAGCCGCATTAAGTATGGCGATTTACCGGATCTGAAGAAAAAATTAGCAAGCGCTCGCGGGGAGCTAGCGGCAATTCCAACTCACGACCGATTACTCCGCGAGGAAGTTACGCCCGACGATATCGCTAGCGTTGTGGCGCGCTGGACCGGAATCCCAGTGGAACGATTGATGGAAAGCGAATCCAGTAAATTGACCAAATTGGAAGAGTCAATCAACCGTCAAGTTATCGGACAAGATCGTGCCGTGACAGCCGTAGCAAGCGCCATTCGTAGGTCACGCGCTGGACTCGGCGACGTTAATCGACCAATTGGTTCATTCCTATTCCTCGGACCTACTGGCGTAGGAAAAACAGAAGTCGCGCGAAGTTTATGCCGTGAATTATTCGACGACGAACACGCCATGATTCGAATTGACATGAGCGAATATATGGAACGCCACGCCGTAGCCAGATTGATCGGTTCGCCTCCAGGATATGTTGGTTACGATCAAGGCGGTCAATTGACGGAAGCCGTTAGGCGACGCCCTTATAGCGTGGTTTTGTTTGACGAAATCGAAAAAGCACATCCTGACGTGTTCAACGTTCTATTACAAGTTTTGGACGACGGTCGATTGACCGACGGACAAGGACGAACGATTGATTTTAGCAACACCATTATCATCATGACCAGCAACGTCGGATCGCAAATGATTATGGACTACACAGGTGATGACATTAGTTCGCTCGATAATCAAATTTTAGAAACACTTCGTGGTCATTTCCGCCCAGAATTCTTAAACCGAATTGACGACATCGTGATTTTTGATCGTATTTATCCTGAATCGATGCGCGCAATTGTTGATGTGCAATTAGAAAAAGTTATTCGCCAAGTCAAAGATAGCCGCGATATAACGTTGGATTTTGATAGTAGCGTTCGCGATATGTTGGCACGAGACGGTTACGACCCAAGTTTCGGCGCTCGCCCACTTAAGCGATTAATTCAAAAACGCGTACTCGACCCATTGGCCTTAGAGTTAATCGACGGCAAGATTCACGACGGCGACACAGTAAAAGTTGCCGCCGTGGATGATCGAATTGCCTTTACGAATATCGTATAATACATACATGAACCAAATTCGTAGTGAGTACTTGGAAAATCACACCAACAAAGCCTATCAAGAGCGGATGAATCAGACAGTATTGTCCAAAATCGGAGCCATCGAAAAGCACCTTGGTAAAAACGTCAAATTGCTTGATTTCGGTTCTGGCTTCTCGCCAGAATTTATCAAACAAATAGCGCAAACAGGAACTCACTACGTAGCCTATGATGTTTCACAAATTGTTCAATCTAGGCTTCAAGAAAATAACATTGATTTTATCACTAAAGAACAACTTGAAAACGCCGAAGATGAATTCGACATCATCTACATGTCTAGTGTATTTCACGAATTGATGAGCTATCTATCTCGACCTGAGCGCACTAAAACGTTCGCAATACTAGATAGAGCACTCAAGCCCGACGGCACCATTATCATCCGTGATTGGGGTCCCGGCGAGACGTCAAGCCTAGTCACGTCTATCGAAGTAGCGTCCGAAGATGTCAACGATGAAGTTTGCACATGGATCGAAGCGCTTGTTAAAAATTCAGTAATTAGCATGCCTGATATCGTTTGTGACGGCAATGATAATCCTATCGCTCCGTACATCTACAGGGCAAATAGTCAAACTATTTATGAAATCATGTTTCACGCGGTTTGGGGATTAGATTCACTTGAACGCGAATCAAAAGAATCGTACGTTATCATGAACCACCTTATTTACAAATGGATTTGTGCGCCACATGGCTACAAAATAACACAGTCGCGGAATGAATTCGATGAAGCCTATTTGCCGCATTTACAAAAATACTTCAAAATTGATAATATTCCATGGCCAACAAAAGTTATTTACGAACTAAAAAAGAGATCGTAATAATACACCAGCAAACTTTATAGCACAACTACCACAATGAATTACAACGATAAGCACTACAAACTAACCATCAAATCAGCGCTTTTAGGAGTCGGCAGAATGCTTGGTCTACCGAAATATTTCCTAATAACAATTGTCGCAACCACAGCCTTCGCCGTGATAATTTATTTCGCAATCAACGCCAATTTTTACGGACCGCTGATGATGTCGCGCTTACCAATCCTCGATAAAATCGCGCTGCTCGGCTCGATGATTATAGACATCTTCAAACAAAGTTTCACTTCACTAAATGGCGCGCTGCTTGTAATAGTGTCAATTCTTCAAGGCGTATCGATCGCCGCTGTAATTTTTACAGCAAAGAATAATCGCGACAATGAAAAAACTATATCTCGACAAGTCGGACTAAGCGGAATCGCATCAATTGCCGCAACAATTGGACTCGGCTGCGTTCCCTGCGGAACGTCACTAATCTTACCAATTGTAACCATATTTTTCTCAGGAGCTGCCGCCGCCACCGCCGCAAATATCGCCAGCACAATAGTCCTTTTATTGGCTTTGCTACTCAGTTTATTCTCGCTATATAAATCAGGTCAAATTATTTTTATGTACACAGAATTATCTAAACAGGAGAAAATATGAATCGACAAAAATCATCTGGCATAGCGCTTATTTGGGTTCTTTCGGGAATTGTAATCGTGGGAATCGTAGCTTTGTTTATCTATGGAATTGTCAATCGCCCGCCGAATCGTCACATTGGTGACAATAAACCGTGGAACGAAAAAATGTCGCAAGGATCCGCTGACGCGAAAAACGTGTTCATTGATTATACTGACTATTTTTGTTCATTTTGCGCCGAGGTCGAAGCCGCAACCAGCACAGAATTCTTCAAAAATGACTATATTAAATCCGGCAAAGTTCGTTATGAGCATCGCGTAGTAACGTTATTAAAAGAGATGACCAACAATACCGAAACTGGTGCTCACGCTGCGTTTTGTGCTGCTGATCAAGATAAATATTGGCAGTACACCCACGATATCGTCCCACGCATTAAAAGCGATTATTTCGATAAAGGAATTGGCGTAAAAAATGTTGCTGTGCCGAAGAAAATCCCTGCTCTTCCGCTGGAATATTTCCTAACTTCCGCCAAAAACGTCGGCATGAATGAATCGCAATTTTCCGACTGCATGACCAAAAAACCACACCAAAAAGAAATTGATGACAATACCCAAAAAGCTCTTTCTCTTGGCGTGAATGGATTGCCATATATGGTTATTAACGACTATCAAACCAGCGGATTCGTCGGTGGAGAAAACGGATTAAGAAGCATTCTTAAAGCCGGCGGCGTCGAATAATTATTTGATTTGTCGCGCGGAATTAAGCAACTCCCGTGATAAAAATAACAAGCACCCGCTTACGATAAACATAACGTTTTTCTATTTGTTTCGCTATCCTTGAATAGTTATTCCCACCTAAATAGCTTAATGGCTAAGAAATAAACAGCGAAAGTCCAAGCCGCGATAATACCGAATTGTGGCAAGACTTCCATAAAACTTGCATGTTCGGTCATAATTAACCGGAATCCATCCGTAACTGGAGTCAGAGGAATAAACTGAGCGATACTTCGCAGCCATTCTGGAAATAGATGAAGTGGAAAAAACGTGCCAGATAAAAACATCATCGGGAAAGAGATTAAGTTACTTAATGACGATGACTGATCTTCGTTCTCTGACAACCCAGCAATTAATAACCCCACACCCACAGTCATAAATGCAGACAATACAGACATCATTACAAATAGCGCCCAATCGCCTCGCATATTAAAGTGGAATATCAACGTCCCAGCGATAACCATCATCACCAAACTAAGCAAGGAAATCGTTGTATAATGAATTGCCGTGGAGATGATTAACTGGCCCGAAGTAAAAGGCGCCGCGCGTAACCGACGATATAGACCACGTTTCTTTTCAGCCGGTATTTGGTTAGATAGACCAAAAATACCCATGCTCATCAAACTGAAAGTCAATAGTCCCGTAAACATGTAGTCAAACGATTTCAATTGCTCATCACCAATCGCTTTACCAACAGCTTTAAGCGGAGCTTCAGGTTGACCCATCTGACTATTGATACTATTGGTAATTTGATTCATCACCGCCACCAACGCGCCGCCTGTTTGCTCAGAACCTTTGGAGTAAATAACATTCATAGTGCCTGTTGGAATAGGATGATTGCCATTATTTTTTATCGCGCCAAAATCGCTTGGAAGCTCAATAATACCGTTAAGTTCCGACCGCTTCATTTTTTCGCGTGCGTCATTCATATCTTTAACGTCTTTAATTTTGAGAATCGAATCCTTCGAATTTTCTTTGGCATTTTTAACGAAACTTTTAGCAAATTCTGTCTGCGAATCGTTGACAATTGCAATATTAAAATTGGTCGAATCATTACTAAAAACCGACCCGAACACTAATAGAAAAATCAGCGGAAAAAGGAAAGTGAAAAATAGCGCCATTTTATCTCGAACGAAACGCTTTTGTTGAGCGCGAACTTGCCCGAATATTCCAATCCAATATTTTTTCATATTAATCCCGAATTGCCTTTCCTGTTAAATCAATAAACACATCCTCTAAGTTGGCTTGCTCGACAACTTGTTCCTTCTTAAAACCACGCGCCAATAATTGCTGGATAAGATTATGTGGCGTATCAATTGTGATAATCTTACCACTATCCATAATCGCCAGACGGTCACACAATAATTCCGCCTCGTCCATATAATGCGTCGTCAAAAGAATCGTAATTCCCTCGTCGCGAATTTCCTTAATCAAGTCCCACAAATTTCGGCGCGCCTGCGGATCAAGTCCTGTTGTCGGCTCGTCCAGAAACAACACTTTCGGATTATTTACCAATGTTGAAGCAATCGCAAAACGCTGTTTTTGACCGCCAGAAAGTTGCTCGACGTAATTCTTAGCTTTTTCCGTCAATTGAACCTTAGCAAGCAGCGCCTCAGTATCAACTGTCCGACCATATAAACTACCAAACATTTTCAATTGTTCACGTAAAGTCAGTTTGTCATAAAAAGCCGTCGACTGAAGCTGAATGCCAATTATATTCTTAATGTCCTTAGGTTTCTTAGCAACATCTATGCCGTCAATTGTAGCCGTACCGCCGTCAATTGACCTGAGCGCTTCCAACATTTCCAACGTTGTTGTTTTGCCCGCGCCGTTAGGACCAAGAATCCCAAATATCTCGCCCTTTTTAACTTCAAACGACACGCCGTCGACCACGTTATTTCCATCATAAGTTTTAACGAGTTTATCGACTTTTATAATTGGCTCAAGTTTCACTCCGTAAACTCCTCTCTGTTGTAATTATAGTAAAACCGGTCTTCACTTATCATCAATAATAACAAAACCAAAAATACTAGTGCTATACTTATAATATGCGCATCCAGAGAAAAAAGCAAAGCCAAAATCGAAAAAAACTATTTATTATCATACCGTTTTTGATATTGCTATTTTCGGCAGGGCTATTTGGGATATATTTCCTCAATCAATCACACTCGCGACAAACGACTGCGCCCTCTGACGAAAAGTATTATTTTGCCGATTCGAAATATTCTGGCATTCGCTCAAAGTTCGTCACCAGAGATAATAAACGAGAAAAAGTTTCAATTGAATATCCGATCACGGAAAATGAAAAAATTAATCGCTTAATTAGCGAGTCGATTGATAAAATTGATCGCGATTTTCAAAATACGGTTTTACTGGCGACAGTTTTTGATAAGCCAATGACCGAAACGATTGGCTATCAAGTCACACACAACACTTCAGAAGCACTGTCGATTGTCGTCAATATTAAGCAGGATATGAACGGCGCGCATCCAGCATCAATGACACAATTTTGGACTTTCGACAAAAAATCTGGCGAAGTTATCGGATTAGCTGATTTTACGGAACAGTCCGATGAAGCCGCCGAAGCAATCATATCCGCTGCCAAAAATAGCATTTCTCAGACCATCAAACAGCGCCAACAGCCAGAAATTGACCTGAACGAAATCATAAATAAAGAAGCTTTGTCTAACTTTATTATCACCAATAATGGCAATGCACTGGCTTGGCCGCTCGGTCAGGCGTCGCTACTGCCATCATCTTACGGCGAATTGACAATTACCGTGCCAATTTCCTCCGTCTCTAAATATCTGCAAAACCCAACGGCGAGAAAATTCGCCAACATCCCCAAGCCTGCAGAAAAACCAAAACCAGCGCCCGCAGCTCCAACTCCTACCGTCGCAAATAAAACAATTGCTCTAACTTTTGATGACGGACCCGGGCCATACACCGAAAAACTGTTGGATATATTGGATAAATACGACGCCAAGGCGACATTTTTCCTAATTGGCAGCAAAGTTTCAGCACGCGCTAATACGTTGCGTCGTATGCATTCGCGCGGACATCAATTAGGCAATCACTCTTGGTCGCATCCGGAATTAAATAAGATCCCAGAAGAGCAACTCGCTAGTGAAATTGATCAGACAAATAACGCCATAAAACAAGCCGTCGGCACCAAGCCTAATATCATACGTCCACCATACGGCGCGTTTAATCGGGCAGTTTTGGAGCAATTCCGTCAGCGCGGAATGTCGGCAGTTATTTGGTCTGTTGATACACGTGACTGGGCTGATCGTAATAGCGAAATTGTCTGCTCAAGGGCTGTTGCTGGCGCTCGCAACGGAGCTGTGATTTTAATGCACGACATTCATCAGACATCCGTAAATGCCGTTCCTTGCATCCTTGACTCACTCAAACAGCAGGGATATTCATTCGTAACGGTACAAAATTTAATCGGCGACATGACACCGGGCGCCGTTTATCCGTAAACTTAATCAATCTCAAATATCTTATATTTTGAAGTTGCACCGCGCACTAATTTAACTTTGGAAGACGCAACCTTAAAATGTTTTGCCAATAATTTTATGACAGCCGCGTTGGCTCGACCTTCAATTGCCGGGGCTTTGGTATAAACCATCAACGTTTCGTCGTCATTTTTCACGACTTCTTCGCGATGGCGAGAGCTTGGTTTAATGTGTACGGAGATTTTCATAAAACCTTAAAAATCTATCACTTTCAATTCCCGCGGCAAGATTTCTCTCGCTTCCGCCGTTCCCGCAACTAATTGATAATCCTGAAGTTTCGGCGGTAAATCATCTTCAATAAATTGATAATCGACCTGATGTTTATCGTTAAAATAATCAAGCAACTCTGCGTTCAAAAAATGCTCGCGCGGCGCGGACACCGAGCCATCTTTATTAAAGACCAAAGCTATTGATACGCCAGAAGTCGTCCCATTCTCATCCTTGGCATAATTCGCAGTCACTAAATGAACTGTCGGCTCAAATACCAAAGCCAATTTATTAGAGTTATCCACTTGTTCCTGACTAAGACGCGCTAATTGTCGATTTATTTCATCTACCAAATCAGCAGTATTCGCTTCACCATTAGACTCTCGGCAATATTCACAATCGTTCAATGATTTAACATATTCCAATAGCAACTGCATATCAACCTCAGCGTCTTTAACATTATGTCGAGCCAACTGATCAACCATTTCCTCTAGCGATTTCAACAAGCTATAATCTTTGGCTTTTTCAGCGGCGTCACCAATGCGAATAATAGCACGGGCGACATTAATAGTATTTTCTTTATCATTCATATGCTTCTCTCCCCTTATATTTACAATTTTCCATTAGAAATACTGAAAAATCGATCAAAAAATCCTCTCAACTTTTGCAACACTATTTCACGCTTTTTAGTACGTTCACCTCCTGCCGAAAAACGCGAGATTGGCGGCAGTATTCGCGACAAGTCCGTTCCAGTCGATTGGATATATCCGTCACGAAAAGCATTTTCGACAAATGAATACGTTGCCTTTTTATTCAATTTTTCATCATCAATAATTTGGTCTAGCTCTTCAATTTTTATTTATTTAACA
>CAUTQX010000005.1:0-25220 GCA_963540705.1 uncultured Candidatus Saccharibacteria bacterium | reverse complement strand
AATCATCCTCGCAATCGAAGTTGAGCGAATGTATAGCAAGGATCAAATCCTATCGTTATATCTAAATGAATCTCCGTACGGCGGTCGTCGTAACGGCGCAGAATCTGCCGCTCAAACGTACTTCGGTAAGCACGCAAAAGATCTGACACTGGCAGAAGCGGCACTAATCGCCAGTATTCCACAGAATCCAACTTACTATAATCCATACAACACCGCTGGAAATAAGGCTTTGATTGCCCGACAGCACACAGTTCTGGATTATATGGCCGAGCAAGGTGTTATCACCAAAGATGAGGCTGAGAAAGCTAAGAAAATTGACATCCTAAGTACGCTTAAACCCCAGACTGAACAGCTAGAAAACATCAAGGCCCCTCACTTTCTATTGATGGTTCGCAATCAGCTAAGTAAAGAGCTTGGCGAATCAGTCGTTGGACGTGGTGGATTGACGATTAAAACCACCCTTGACTGGCGTATTCAGGAGAAACTTGAAAATGAAATGAAATCGTTCTTTGCAACGGGTCGACCAGACGCTGTGCGAATTAGTAACGGTGCCGCAACGGTTGAGGATGTTCAGACTGGACAAATCGTAGCGCTTGTTGGTAGCCGTGACTTTAACTACACCGGCTTTGGTCAGGACAACGCCGCAGTTTCCTACATTCAGCCAGGTTCCACAATTAAGTCACTTGTCTTTACTCAATTATTCGACAAGCACGACAGCAAGCAAGCATACGGTAGCGGCACGGTATTAGCTGATGAGAACATTGATAAACTGTACGGCGCAACTCTAAGGAACTGGGACAATAAGTTTATGGGCGCCATCAACATTCGAAGAGCGCTAGCTCTATCTCGAAACGTCCCAGCCATTAAAGCCGCTTACATCGTTGGCGACGGATCCGCTAAGCCTGTCGTCGAGGGAATCCGCAGAATGGGCGACACCAACTATTGCCGCCAAGAAGAAAATGCCGGCGGTTACGGACTCGGTGCAGCAATCGGCGCATGTGGAACCAAACAAACAGAATTGGTGAACGCCTACTCAACATTGGCGCGAATGGGAGTCCAAAAAGACGTCTCAAGCGTGATTGAGGTAAAGAACAGCCAAGGTGAAACTCTGAAAAAATGGAAAGATGAAGGCAAGCAAGTTATCGACTCGCAATCAGCATACATCGTGAACGATATTTTGTCTGACCAAACTCCTGGACTTCACGGATGGATGGGTGTTAATGGCGTTCGAACCTCCGCAAAGACTGGTACATCAGACAAAGGCTCACAGCCAAAAGACCTCTGGATAGTCAACTATAGTCCAGCATTAGTCATGGGGCTTTGGTTGGGAAACTCCGATACTAGTGTGATTGGCACGTCAGCCTCCAACTACGGCATGCCGGTGATTAGAAGCGTTATGGAATTCGCCCATACCCAAGTTTACGCCAAAGAAGGTAAATGGAAGTCAGGTCAATGGTACGAGCGGCCAAGCGGAATTCAGACTGTCAACGGCGAACTCTACCCGTCATGGTGGAATAAGAAACAAAGCCAATCTACAGAAAAAATCACCTTCGATAAAGTCTCTAAGAAAAAAGCGACAAACTGTACTCCGGATGGTGCAAAGGAAGAAATTGAAGTGACAAAGATTATCGATCCTTTGACTAAGAAAGAATCAATTACCGTTCCTTCAGGTTACGATGCGAACGCAGAAGACGATGTTCACAAGTGTGACGACACTAAGCCGCAAATTGGATCAATATCATACACCAACAGCGGTAAGAAATATACGATAAGTGTCGACGTTACAGCAGGAACTTGGGGCTTATCGGCAATCGAAATTACCGTGGACGGAAAGAGCATTAAGAGTTCAGAAATTACTTCAAGCGGTAAGCAGACCGCTACAGTAGAGCTTGACACACCGGGGACACACACAGTTTCTGTGACTGTGAGAGACTCTGCATATTACACCGCCACATCAACTGGCAGCATTCAAGTTAACTAAATAAACTATTGTTTATTCACCAAATTAATCAGCTCAGCCTCGTGTTGAGCTGATGTTTTTGATCGGCCATTTGTGCGCTTTTTAGGAACGCTAGTTTTCTGCTTTACAGGTTTTTTCTGTTCAGTCACAAGCTTAGCAAACATCATTTTTCCGGCATCGGTCTGCAAGCTTCGGATAATCTCAATTTTCTTCGTTTGACCGATGTAACGCTTGGCGTTCTCAACAACAACCATCGTTCCATCCTTCAAATATCCAACAGCCTGGTGTGAATCTTGGCCTTTTTGTGACAATTCCAAATCTAGCTCGTCACCAGGCAAATAACTCATCCGCAGACTCTTTGCCAACTCATTAATATTCAAAACCTTGACGCCATCAACTTGCGCCACCTTATTCAAATTATAGTCAAGAGTCAACACTGCCGCATCCATTTCCTTTGCCAATTTCAATAAGCGCGAATCCACACCTTCAGGCACGCGAATATTATCATCGTAAAGCTCGAAAGAAGATTTCAAAATATCCTTCAATTCTTTAACAACGTCCATGCCAAATCGCGCCCTCTCGCGCTTATCATGATCTGCGCCATCGGCTAATAATTGCAGCTCCGTCAATACACTCCTTGGCACAATAATTTTTCCCAACAAAAATCCAGTCTTCGCCAGCTCAGTCACTCGCCCGTCCATAAGCACTGATGTGTCAACCAAAATCGGCGCCGCGCCCACCGACGAATTTCGTCGCGGTTTCGCCAAGAAATAAATCTCAGCCGCCAAACCAAGCAACATCGTAATTATTATCAATCCGTAAAAATCTTTCATTTTTCCCTTTCTATTGTAAATAGTCAATCAGCGCCTGTCGCATATCGCTGGCACCTTGTATAAATTTATCTTTATGAACTTTTGGCGCAATCGCATAAGTGAAGCCTAGTTTCTTCGCCTCTTTAATTCGAGCTTGCCAATTGGTCGCCGAGCGCACTTCACCACCCAGGCCAATTTCGCCGAATACCACAGCACCCTCATCCAGACTTCGCCCAGCGCTAGCGCTAGCAATCGCCATCGCTACAGCTAAATCAGCAGCTGGATCATTCAGCTTTAATCCGCCAACCACATTAACATAAATATCTTTGTCCGCCAATTTCAACTTTGTTCGCTTTTCCAAAACCGCCACCAACAGATTCAATCGATTCAGATCAAAACCACTCGCCGTGCGCTTAGGATAGCCAAAATTCGTCGGATTGACTAGCGCCTGAATCTCCACCAAAAGCGGACGTGCGCCCTCCATGGTCGCCAGCACAATTGACCCGTCCAGATTCTGACGCTCCGCCAAAAGCTCGGCCGACGGATTCTTCACGATTCTTAGCCCCTGCTCGTCCATCTCAAAAATAGCCGCTTCATTAGTCGAGCCATATCGATTTTTTTGCGCCCGAACAACTCGGAAACCGCCATATCGATCACCCTCAAAATTCAGCACTACGTCCACCAAATGTTCCAATATCTTCGGCCCAGCAATCGAACCCTCCTTTGTGACGTGGCCAACCAAAATGACTGCCGTACCCGAAGATTTAGCGGCGCGAATAATTACGTTTGACGAGTTGGTAATCTGACTAACCGACCCTGGAGCCGAGGAAATCTCGCTGAGAGAAATTGTCTGAACCGAATCGACGATCGCCAAATCGTATCCGCCCTGCTGAATTGACGCAGCAATATCTTCCGCGCTATTACTGGACGCCAGCTGCATTTTCTCCGAATCAGCCGCCCCCAAACGCTCCGCACGAAGCTTCACCTGAGAAACCGATTCCTCACCACTCACATATAGCACGGATTTTGACTTAGCGATATGCGCTGCAACTTGCGCGAGCAATGTGCTTTTGCCGATTCCAGGCTGACCCGCAACCAACACCACGCCACCAACCAAAAATCCACCGCCCAAAACAACGTCCAAATCATCAATTCCAGTGCTTAGTCTTTCTAGGCCAGACTCGGAGGCAGCTTCACGAATGCTAGACGTTTTCAAGGCTTTGCCGCGCCCGGAAGATTTATCGACAACAGATGAGCCACCAGAAGAAACGACCTGCTCGACTAGCGAATTCCATTCCCCGCAATTTTCACACCTGCCAGCCCACTTTGAAAAACTAGCCCCGCACTGCTGACAAACAAATTGATTTCTAGCTTTCGCCATTATTTCGCCCCCTCCAAGCTATCCAAACTTTTATTCAATTCATCAATCTGCACACCCAACTCTCTGAGCCGCAAAACATCAGAATTGTAAGAATTGATCTCAGAATTCAAATTGGCACGCCTTTCGTTCAACTCCGAGAGTTCCGCTTTCAGAGCTTGGCGTTGACTATAAAAATCACTCTGCGACAAGAATCCGCCACTAGTGCCCGCTCGCCGATTAAAGTCCGCCACGCGACTATTATAATCCGCCAAGTAAGTTGAATATTGTGATAATTCTCTATTTAATTTTTCCTTTCGAACCTTCAACGACTCACTCAACTTCTGCGCTTCATTTTCTCTGGACTCAAATTTTTCTTGATATTGCGCGTGCAGTTTCACAACTTCGGATCTATCAGTAAAATATCGTCGGTAATATTCTTCCAGCTCGTCGCCCAAATCGGCAAATTCCGTCCCTAAAATTGAGTGCAGCTCGTTGGCTCTCGTTCCAGGCTGCGCACGATCATAATACTCCATCCGCTCGGACAATTTCTTATTTTTCACCCTATCATAAGCTTTTTCCAGGAGTTCGCTCAAATGAGATTTTTCCGACTCACTCAGCCTTTCCCAGGCGGCATGCAACATTTCATGTGCCGCCGTCACCTCCTTTACGCCATCAAGTTCAGTGTTGGTCACGTTATAAATATAAATATCTCTAGACGACGGATTGTAACAACCCAAAATCGCATTTCCTTTTTCCACGCGCCGACAATCTTCGTTGAACTCGTTTGCCGATTTGATTTGCGGATTAGAAACGTAAAACATTTTCCTGCCAGTATCCGACATCTTTACGCGGTCAGCAATAGCGACAATTTCCGCACTCGGTTTATATTGCCACAGAGTAATTTCGTCAATAATTTGCTGACGATTCATCATCACAAAAACCGCAGCAGAAAGTACAATTATCGGCGTGAGGACGCTGAATATTTTACGCACGATTGACATTAATCACCACCTTATCATTCTCAATTTTAGCCTCCAAAACGTCGCCAGGTTTTGCTTTATTGGACAGTAAAACATCGCTCAGCGGATCTGCTAATTCCGACTGAATTGTTCGTCTTAAAACTCGCACGCCGCGCTGCTCGTCAAATCCCCGATCGATCAACCAACGCTTCGCCGAAGAAGTGATATCAAGCGTCATTCCATGTTCAGCGACAGCTTTCATTAAATCGGACGTAAGATTGTCAAAAATCTTTCGCACAACCGAACGAGAGAGTGGCCTAAACGTAATCACGTTATCAAATCTACCAATCAATTCTGGACGCAAAAATTCCTCAAGCTCACGCAGAGCGGCACGCGAATTTTTCTCGTGACGATTTTCACTAGCCGACTTTTTCTGACCAGACGCACCAAATCCCAGCTCCGAATCCTGGATCATTTGCTCGGCGCCGACGTTGCTCGTCAATATGACAATCGTCTGCCGAAAACTCACCGTTCGTCCGTGAGAATCGCTTAACTTGCCATCCTCCAAAATCTGCAAAAGTAAATTCAGAACGTCAGGATGCGCCTTTTCAATTTCATCGAACAACACCACGCTATATGGTCGACGACGAACTTTATCCGTTAATTTCCCGCCGTCCTCATAGCCAACATAACCAGCCGGCGCACCAACAAGCCGACTCGCCGTGTGTCGCTCGGAAAATTCGCTCATGTCAATTTTAATCAAGCTATCATCACCGCCAAAAACTTCCCGCGCCAGAACTCGCGCCAATTCCGTCTTACCAACTCCAGTCGGACCCAGAAAAATGAACGATCCAAGCGGTCCACTCTGACGACTCAAACCAGCCTTATTGCGACGAATCGCACGCGCCAGTTGCTCAATAGCTTCATTCTGACCAAGAACGCTCTGGCTTAGTCGCTTCTCTAGGCGAATCAAATCCTTCATCTGGTTTAACGATAATCTGTCAATCGGAATATTCGTCATTGCCGAAACCGCTCGACGCAAATATTCATCGGTCAATACGGGTTCATCGCTGGCTTCATCTTTCAGCGCTTCGGCTTGCAATTCCAATTGCCTCATTTGCATCTTAAATTCTGCGGCTTTTTCATAATCCTCAGCTTCGACCGCGGCGTCAATTTTCCCAGCCAATCGCTTAATTTGACGAGCCAACTTATCCTTACGCGACAATTTTATTGGCGAGCTAGACTTCAATAAACTCGCTGCCTCGTCAATCACATCGATCGCTTTATCTGGCAAAAATCGCTCCGTCACGTAACGCTGGCTCAAATCCACCGCCTCAGTCAGCATTTCGTCAGGAATTTGAACTTGATGATGCTTGGCTAATTTTCCTCTCAATCCTCGCATCATTTCCACTGCCTCTTCTGGCGATGGCTCATTGATCGTCACCGATTGGAAGCGTCGCGACAACGCAGCGTCTTTTTCGATATATTTTCTATATTCATCAAACGTCGTCGCGCCAATCAGTCGCACCTCGCCTCGCGACAACGCCGGCTTCAATACATTCGCCGCATCCATCGAGCCTTCGGCCGAACCAGCGCCAACCAACAGATGCAACTCGTCAATAAACAAAATAACTTCTTGATGTTTTTTGGCGACCGCCAGAACTTTTTGCAATCGCTCTTCGAATTGCCCGCGATATTTCGTCCCAGCAATCATCGCCGTCAAATCCAACTGAAAAAGTCGCTTACCCTTCAAAAATTCGGGAACTTTATTATCAACAATCTTCTGAGCCAATCCTTCAACTACCGCAGTTTTTCCAACACCAGGTTCACCAATTAACGCTGGATTATTCTTGCTACGCCGACCCAAAATCGTGATCATTCGCTGAATTTCTGTCGCGCGGCCAATAACCGGATCCAAAAATCCTTCGCTGGCGCGCCTCGTCAAATCAACGCCGAATTTCTCTAAAATCCTCAAATCGCCAGATTTTTTACTATCGTAATTGCGCTCAGATTGAAGAGATTCAAATTGCTGCCTATCAAACACATTCTCCAGACTGCCACGCAAATTATCAATGTCAACATTCATATCCCGCAACAATCTAGTCGCTCGCGCCTCGTGCTGCTGCAACATTCCGTACACGATATGTTCTGTGCCAATTTTTTCCTGTCCAAATTCGACCGCTAATTGCCAGGCAATACTTATCAATTCAATAACTTCAGCGCTCAGTCCTTTTTTCACCACGGTAATCGTCAGTGGCTTCGCAGTCAAATTTAGCGCCATTTCCGCACGATCCAAAGTTACGCCATTTTCCGCTAATATCTTTGCGCCCAATGACGAATTTTGAGCCAGCACGCCAAGCAAAATATGCTCCGTGCCAACATATTCACTTCCCTCATTATGCGCCAGGAAACCAGCTCGCCCCAAGCTAGCACGAGCAGTTTCCGTCAGCCGAGGCTCTAACTCAGAAAAATCTTCTGGCATATCGCCCTCCTTTCGTTTTCGGCGATTTGCAGAAGGCAGCTTATTCCGCCACCTCCTCAACTACGCTCATCAAACTATCCTCAATGTTTTTTCGAGGTTTTGGTTCCACTTTAGCGGGAGCTTTCGCTTCGATATCTAGCTCATAGCCAGTCAATCGACTTGCCAAGCGAACATTTTGTCCAGCACGACCAATCGCTATCGACTGCTGATCTTCGCTAACGTAAACTGTTGCGCGCTTCTCATCTTCATTGACAGTTACGCTCAAAACCTCTGCCGGGCTCATCGCATTAGCAATAAATCCAGCCGCGTCTTCCTCGTATGGAATAATATCAATTTTTTCCTGCTCGCCAATCTCATTCATCACAGCCTGAACGCGGGCGCCGTGACCACCAACAAACGTGCCGACTGGATCAACGCCAGGTAACGCTGAAGAAACCGCCAATTTAGTTCGGCGACCAGCTTCACGAGCAATCGCCTTGATCTCAACCGCGCCAGTTTCCATCTCTGGAACTTCTTGGTTGAACAAGAATCGCACAAATTCTTCGTTGCCACGGCTAAGAATCAATTGCGGGCCGCGACCTTCGCGCTCGATATCCTTAATATAAACCTTAATTCGACGACCAACGCCGTAATATTCGCCAGGGATTTGCTCGCTCTGAGGCATAATTCCAACAGCCTTGCCTAGTTCAATTCGCACAACACGTGGCTCAACTCGCTGAACCGTACCGATAACAACTGTACCGATTTTATCCTCAAATTCCGCCAGAACAACTTCACGCTCGGCCTCGCGTAAACGCTGCAAAATCACCTGCTTAGCTGTCTGAGCTGCAACGCGACCAAATGTCGTTACGTTGTGAGTTTCTATAACCACTTCGCCGCCAAGCTCAGCATTAGGGTCTATTTCCTTAGCTTCATCTAAATCGATTTGATTGGCGTCATTCTCAACTTCTTCAACGACAGTTTTTACAACTGATACAACGGCCGTCCCGTTATTGACATTCAGGCTTGCACGAACCAACTGATCGCGCGTACCGTTATCACGACGCCAAGCTGCCGCAATCGCCTGCTCAATCACGCTCAAAACTGTTTCTTCTGGCAAGTTTTTTTCCTCAGCAATCGTGCGAACCGCCAACGTCAACTGCTTGATATTCAAGTCTTCCATTATATTATCTCCTTCTTTATTAATTATATCTTTTTCCGCTTCAAACTTCCATAAACGAAAAACTCCGACCTGCCGGCCGGATTAGTACTTTTCTATTGTATTAAAAATTTTTCATTTTGTCAATTTACTTCCACGCACTTTTCTAAAATTCCCGACATCGCGCTTTTCTCGGCTTCCGTTACCCACAAGTGATATTTTCGTTTCACGGCAATTTGTCGCGCAATATATTGGCACCTAAAAGATTTATTACTCGGTAGCCAAGTCGCCGCGTCGCCGTCACCTTTGGCTTGATTTGCTGGACCGTCAACCGCTAATAAATTTAACGGATCATTCGCTAATTTCTCTCTTTCTTCTGGAGATATTTGTTGCGCGCCCTTTTGCCAAGCATCACTCAAAGCCACGACGTGATCAATCTGAACCTTAGAGCTGGTTTTTTCGCCGCGCTGAAATTGAATTGTTTGACCAGTGTATGGATCATTCAGCACACCCGACAAAACTCGACATTTTTCATCAATTTTCTCGTCCGTCAAATCTCGCGCCAGAATCACTTCTCGTACGGAACAGCCGTTAATTTTGCCCCAGCCGTTGCCGAATTGCTTTCTGGAATAACCAGTTTTTGGCGCACGTCCTTTAACTTCTATCTTTTCCAATTCTGCTTTCGCATCCGAATTGCCAAATAATTCTCGTTGCGTTGAAGTTTGAATCGTCTGAGGCTCGGGTTGTGAAATTCGCGAAGCCCAAACCGCCACGCCGACTATCAAAATTACCAGCGCAATCACCACTTGCCGACGTCGTATTTTATTCACCCTCATGGCTGTATTATAATTAAATTATGACTAAAGTTCCACGCTTACTCGACACATTCACACCAAATCATTACAACTTAATTCTCGATCTAACGCGCGCCGAGGAAAAAGAATTTTCTGGCACAGTTATCATTTTTGGCGAGTCCACCAGCAAATCAATTTCGCTACATTCCAAAGGTTTAACAATTCAATCAGCCACAATCGACGATCAACCCGCCGACGTCTCATTCGGCGAGTTTGACGAATTGAGATTATCCCAGCCGAACCTTGAAAACGGAAATCACACAATTTGCATCGATTTTTCCGGAGCAATCACCGACGCGATGCACGGATTATATCCTTGCTATTTTACTCACGACGGCGTTAAAAAACAACTTTTCGCAACTCAATTTGAATCACATCACGCCCGCGAAGTTTTCCCTTGCGTTGATGAGCCGGCCGCCAAAGCTGAATACGATTTGACGCTAATAACTCGCCCAGGAATAACAGTTTTAGGAAATATGCCCGTAAAAAGCGAAGAAGAAAATGGCGATTCTCGCACGACAACATTTGAGAAAACCCCACGAATGAGCAGCTATCTTCTGGCTTTCGTAATTGGCGAATTACACAAAAAAACCGCTCGCACCAAATCTGGCGTCGAGGTTAACGTCTGGGCAACGCCAGCTCAGAATGAAAATACATTAGATTTTGCGTTAGATATAGCCGCTCGTTCAATTGATTTTTATGACGAATATTTCGGCGTCAAATATCCATTGCCAAAATCCGATCACGTCGCCCTTCCCGACTTTTCGTCTGGCGCCATGGAAAACTGGGGTTTAATCACTTACCGCGAAAGTTGTTTGCTGGCAGACCCTGAGTTGACCCCAGAATCCTCCAGACGCTTCATTGCTACGGTTATCGCGCACGAGCTCAGCCATCAATGGTTCGGCAATTTGGTTACCATGCAGTGGTGGAACGACTTATGGCTCAATGAAAGCTTTGCCAATATGATGGAATATGTGGCAATTGATGCATTATACCCCGAATGGCGCATGTGGGAAGATTTTGCCACGAATGAAGTAACGGCCGCACTTAGAAGAGACAGCTTAGATGGCGTTCAATCCGTTCGAGCCGACGTCAATCACCCAGATGAAATCAGCACATTATTTGACCCAGCAATTGTTTATGCTAAGGGCGGACGGCTACTCGTTATGGTCAGAAAACTTATCGGCGAAGAGGCATTTCGCGCTGGACTTAAATCATATTTTGAAAAATTCGCGTATAAAAATACCGTCGGAAATGATTTATGGCAAGAATTGGAATCAGCGAGCGGTCAGCCAATCGTCAATCTAATGAACGCTTGGATTTCCCAACCTGGCCTTCCTGTCGTATCAGTTTCAAACAGTCACGACGCGGCGATTTTAAGTCAGGAGCGATTCTTCATCGGCGAGCACCAACCATCTGACGCATTATGGCCGATTCCATTATTCGCAAACCAGCCACTTGACGTAAAAATCTTGAATCAAAAAGAAACCACCATTTCTATTGAAAAGCCATTACAATTAAACTGCGGCTTAAGCGCCCACTTAGTCACCAAATATGATGAATCCACTCGCGAATATTTATTGAAAAACATTACAGAATTGCCAACCTTGGATAAGATTTGCATCTTACAAGACGCGACAATACTCGCCCGCGCTGGATTTGAAAATTCGGCGTCACTACTTCCTCTCGCGCTATCACTAAAATCTGAAACCAACGAAAAAGTCTTCGGTATGGCGGCTGGTGCTTTGACGGAACTGCGAAAATTCGTCGATGATAATGACGCCGCCAGAGATTCATTAAAGAAAATTTCTGGAGAATTTGCGCGCGCCACATTTGAAGAGCTTGGCTGGGATGAAAAAGACGGAGAATCGGACGACGACCGCGAACGACGCACCACGGCTCTGAGTTTGATGATGTATAGCGAAGATAAAGAAGTTTTGAACGAGGCAAAAACGCGTTTTGACAATAATAAATTGGAAGACTTACCGACAGAAATTCGAGCTTTAATTATCAGCGCAAACGTAAGACATTTCGAGACGCCAGAGATGATTGAAAACCTCTTTGCCACATATAAGAACACGCCGTCAAATGACCTGCAGAATGATATTGCAATTGGACTAACTTCCACCAAAAACCCTGAAACAGCAGAAAAAATTCTTGCCAATATTAAAGATTCCAATATTATCCGCCCGCAAGACGCCAGCCGTTGGTTCGTGTATTTGATTCGGACGCGGGAAAATCGCCAGATTGCGTGGAATTGGCTGAAAGAAAACTGGGCGTGGGTCGAAGATACGTTTGGCGATGATAAAAGCTACGACGATTTTATTCGCTATGCAGCTACGGCGCTACTGACAACCGACGAACTTGACGATTTCCGACAATTCTTTGAGCCGATGGAAAATATTCCAGCCCTCGCCAGAACGATTAAGCTGGGAATTACCGAAATATCCGCGCGCGTCGAGCTGATTAAACGAGACAAAGAGGCGGTTATTCTCTCTTTGTAGATAATATCCTATTCAGACTAACGCCAAGTGTTTTTATTTTGCTCTTTCTCACGCTCCTCCATACGCGCAGCAATATCAAGTAGTTCTTTAGCACGAGCCCTTAAAGAGAGCGCATCAGTAGGTCGACCCTCTGTCTTGATAATTTCCTCAATAGGACTCTGGTCTAGACTAGAGCTAGGGGTACTACTCATTGTACCATTATCATAACAGCCGAACGGAGCGACTTCTGTTGTGTGTGGCGGATAAAATCTCCGATAATCACCAAACTCGGTAAGACTCTCTGCATTCTTACACTTGTCAAGCTCTTTAATTTGAGCAGTTTTATCAACTTTAATTTTTACCGTAAAACCAGCATCTTTAGAACCACCTATAGGTCGACGACGAATATCATCACCAGGAAAAACATAATTAAAAGAAGATAGCGGAACTGAACTCTGTGGAATTTCCTTCTTTATCGGCCCATCACAGTCTTCTATAATCTTCTTTGCCATATCAGCAACAGAACCTTCTTCTAGCTTTGTTCCATCAGAGATAATGCCGAGTTTTTCTGACTCTTTTTTAGCCCAGGGCTTATAAGGATGATTTTCGTCATCGACAATTACAACCATATCAGCAACTACCCGCGCAGCTAACATTGCGCGACATCTGTCAAACAAAGGGCACCTCTCACAATTAGGGCCGACCAGCGACACTAACTTATCTGAATGATTCGATTCACTATTCATAATATCAAAACTCCTTTTTATAACTATGTTTACTATATTACACCTAAATTGATTATTTGTCAAGTTTCATATTACAAAATAAGACTTGCCGTCATAAAATTAGTGATACAGAAAGTATAGATTGACAGCAAACAGCCTATTCCAACACCACGCACTCCTCGACTACAGGCGGATTTCCGTCGACAGAAATTGCCAACATTTGCATATCGCAGCCTTCATACTGCGCATTTTTGGCAATGAACATCTCTGCAGAAAAACGCATTTGTTGCTGTTTTTTATTTGTAATTGCCGCCAAGCCATCGCCGAAATTGTCATTTTTACGATATTTGACCTCTGTAAAATATAAAACATTATCTTTTTTACTAACAATATCAATTTCGCAATATCGCGTTCGCCAATTCCGTTCTATGATTTCATGGCCATCAGCCACCAACCAATCCGCCGCCGCCTGTTCACCTTTGTCGCCAATTTGACGCGTCGTGTCTTTTTGCTGGTTTTTAGTTTTTCCGTCGTCAGACACATTTTGCGAATTCGCCTCAATATTAGCATATTTAGCCAGCGGCGCAAAACTCAACCGATGTAGCGGAGTCACACCCAGATTATCAATAGCCACTCGATGCTTCGCCACTCCATAGCCAACATGCGAAGAAAAATCGTATCCAGGATAAATATCATCCTGCTCAGCCATAAATTTGTCACGAGCCACCTTAGCAATAATCGACGCCGCCGAAACGCTCGGAATCAAACCATCAGCCTTTGCCATCATAGTCACATATTTCTCCAGCGGTGTGCCCGCCAAAAAATTAACCGTCCCATCGATAATAATCTCATCAAACGTCGAGCCATTTTTCTGACATTTAGCTTGGATTTCTTTAACTGCGCGCCGAGTTGCCAGCTTAAGCGCCTCGCTCATTCCTATCTCGTCCAGCTCCTTAGCAGAAACCCAACCCAACGCCCAAGACGACGCCTGCTCACGAATCGCCACATCTAATCCTTCACGGCACTTTTTAGTCAATTTTTTACTATCATCAAGCCCTTCAATTTCAGCGCCGTCCAAAACCACCGCGCCAATCACCAACGGTCCAGCCCACGCGCCGCGCCCGACTTCGTCAATTCCCAGAATCACCCGACAGTCTTCCTTTTTTCGTCATAAAATCCGCAATAATCCAGCCAATCCAAACTGTTGCCGCGCCTAATGTATTCGCCAAAATATCCCAATTCGTGTCGTCCAATTTTATGCTCGCCAAGCCCACCTTGACCATAAATAATTCTGTCAACTCATTAATACAACCCAGCGCCGAAACTAAAGCGAATATTGAAAACGCCGTCACCAGCCAACACGCCCGCCATTTCATCGACGAAACCAAATACGCCCAGAACAGCCCCGTAAATAGACCACCGCCCACAAAGTGAGTCGTAAAACTAGTGTCCTGCCCGTCAATTAACGGCGATGGCAAATACCAAGATATGAAAAACAACAAACACGCTACGTAAAGTAGCCAGCGATATTTTCGCTCACTATCAAAGCCGTTTTTCTTCAAAACATAAGGAGCCGCCACAGCCAAAGTCGTCGGAACAAGGATGGATATATAATGGAATATTGCCATATTGAGATTATAACATGAGAAAACCGCCTCAAATTAAGAGACGGTTTAACGATTAACCAATTGACAATTACGCGTCTTTGTGGCGAGCTGCAACTTCAGCAGCCTTAGCGTCAAGCTCAGCCTGAGCGGCATCTTTTTCAGCTTGTTTTGCAGCAGCAGCCTGAGCAGCTTCTTCCTTCAAGCGTTCAGCTTCCGCTTCTGCCTTAGCGTCATGAATGTCATTAACAGCGGCGCGATCGAAATTCTTAGCCGTCAAGCGAGCTGATTTACCACTACGCTTACGTAGGAAGCTCAAGAACTTGCGGCGAACCTTAGCGCGGCGAACAATCTCAATCTTCTCAATTAGCGGACTATGCATCAAGAATGATTTCTCAACGCCAACACCTGAAGCGATTTTTCGAACCGTAATTCGTGATGTGTGCGACTTTTTATTGTCGGTGCGGATAACAACGCCCTCGAACATCTGAATACGCTCTTTGTTGCCTTCCTTAATTTTCTGGTAAACGCGAACTGTGTCACCACTGCGAGCATCGACAACTGCCTGCTTTTTTTGTGCTTGGTTGATTTTGTTGATTAACTCAAAACTCATAATTTTTCCTCTATCTTTCAAGCCCACTTCGACTGGCCACGCAGTTGTACTTCTGCGGCTCCACGCCAAATAAGACTCGAATATTTAACTCTCGTACAATTACATAAGATAATAACACAAATCTGAAGAAATATCAATTAAATAAAATTGGAGTATAATATAGTTATGGATTACAATAAATTAGCACTCGAACTACACGAAAAATACAAAGGTAAAATTACGACTAGCCTCAGAGATAAAGAGGAGCTTAATCGCGACAAGCTTAGCGCTTATTACAGCCCTGGCGTCGGCGCAGTCAGCCAAGCAATTGCCGAAAATCCAGCCGACCTGCCAAAATACACTTGGACGAACAATTTAGTCGCCGTAATATCAGACGGCTCAGCGATTCTGGGACTGGGCAATTTGGGGCCAAAAGCCGCCATGCCAGTCATGGAAGGAAAAGCCTTGCTATTTAAGCATTTTGCCGATGTCGACGCCGTGCCAATTGTACTGGACGTTCATGAAACGGAAGAAATCATCGCCACAGTTAAAGCCATCGCGCCAAGCTTCGGAGCCATCAACCTCGAAGACATTGCCGCACCAAAATGTTTTGAGATTGAAGAGCGATTGAAGGCGGAATTAGATATTCCAGTCTTCCACGACGATCAACACGGCACGGCTGTCGTTGTATTAGCGGGCTTAATTAATGCCGCAAAGCTGACAGGACGAAACCTAGCAGATTGCAAATTCGTGGTCATTGGCGCAGGCGCGGCTGGCACGGCAATCATCAAATTGTTAAATCTTTACGGAGCAAAAAACATCGTAGCGGTGGATAGTCGAGGAATTGTCGGAAAATCACGCACAGATTTGAACGCTGAAAAAACCGCGCTATTGGAATACGTCGACGCATCACAATCTGGCTCAATTGAAGACGCCATCACCGACGCAGACGTATTCATCGGCGTATCGCGCGCAGGGCTTCTCACTCCAGAATTAGTCCAAAAAATGGCGAAAGATCCAATCGTATTCGCATTAGCAAATCCTGTTCCAGAAATTATGCCAGATGTCGCCAAACAAGCCGGCGTCGCAATCATCGGTACGGGTCGTAGCGACTTTCCAAACCAAGTCAACAACTCTCTAGCCTTTCCTGGAATTTTCCGCGGCGCATTAGATCACGGAGTTAAGAAAATCACCGATCAGCACAAATTGGCGGCTGCTGAAGCTTTGGCCAGGCTGGTCGAAAATCCAACCATCGACAAAATTATTCCGACCGCATTTGATGCCGGTGTAGTTGAAGCTATTGCGAATGTCATTAGATAAGCCTAAGCACCAGCACCGTCAGCTGCCTCAATGCGCCTAGTCCGCCCAGTAAATACTGGCAATAATTCTTCCTGGTTATTTTTGTCGCAAGCACCCAAAAGCATCAATAAATGAGTTACACCGTTCTCTTCTAGTATCTCTCTTACAGACTCATCATCCACCTTATCCACAGCGATGTGCGACACATACATCCTTGGTGCGTCAGGTGTTTGGGCCTTCCAGCTAAAGATACTAAAAGGATACTTATTTTTATCTCGATACCTTAAGGTCGTCCAAGAATCACGTAATCCAGAATCTGACGTTGCAACAATTTCTGCCGCTAATTTTAATTTATTATAAAGGCTGGGCAAAATACGCTTCTGCTTTTTCTTGGTCTCATAGCCAGACATTCTGTGTTCAATTCTCTTGGCTGCTTCAGTACGAGCATCGACTACTACCGTAACATCATTACCGCTTCTCTTAATATATAAAACCTTGGCTAATTCCTTATCTAGCCATGGAAATGTTTCGTGACTAAGCTTTATATAATCCCCGACCTTCAAGTTAACCTCCACCGCCTGAACATTCTGATCGCTCACCTCGCAATTATCCTGGCGTGATTGCTTCTTTCTCTTTCTTTTCCTCGCCTTATTCAAAGATTCAGCGGCAATTTTAGGCGCCGCTTCATAGCTATTCAATTTCTCCGAAAGCACCCTCAGGGCGTCGCCTAAAGCCTCACTCAGATGCTCTTTAGCCATAGATTCAGCAAGGCTACGAACCACTGGACTGTTTTCCTTAATTGTCGCTTCTTTATACTGCTTGGCTAGTTCCTCTCCGCTTGGCAATTCTATGGATTTTATAAACTTAAGAACTCTGTTGGCAAATTTTAAATCACCCTTAGGATTAATACCTTTACATTCCTCATCTTCAACCTCTTTAAGTTTCCGACGCTCAAAGGCTTCCAGCAAACTACTCAACTTCATCTTGCCATCATTACCTGGAATACGTTTAGGTCTGGTAATTGTAAAATCATCAGGTAAACCAAAAGCCCCATCCTTAGTAAGGCTATTAGTCACAGCCTCCCTTGCTTCTGCGATAAAGCGCATATATTCACGATCTGCAAGTTCAGAACTAATTATTTTATTAGCATGCTGCCATCGTTTTACATCGGGAATCACATGCTCTTCAGCTTGGCAAAATTCTGGAATATTCACTTCCGCCAGATTTTCGGGAAAAACTACACTAAGATTTTCCCTTATAAATTTCTCGTATGTTCCATTAAATATACTTCTTAATGATTCTTTGACTTCCTCTATATCAAGATCTATCTCTATGCAATCTGGAAGCCTGTTATACTCCTTCTCAATTTGCTGAAACAACCTAAGAACCTCCCCGTAAGATTCTTGATATTCACCGCGCAACTCCTCACCTTCAACAAGAAACGGTACATGCTTAATAATAAGCTTTACATAATCTATAATTTGACTTATGTAGTTTTTATTCAGATCTTCTGTATGAGATAGTTTATCTTTAACAACATAACCATCCCGTTGTCTTTCGCTCATAAACTAATATCTTATCAGTTTATGGCTATAAAGTCAATTATATTACTCTATTAACTTCTTCTAATGTCGTTTCGCCACGAAGAGCCGCCAGCACACCAGCCTGAAGCAGCGTCACCATGCCATCTTCTTTTGCAGCCTTTTCAATTGCTTCCGTATGAACATCCTCAACATCGCCGCGCAAGAATTTCTGGATATTCTCGCTCACAACCAACTGCTCCATTACTGGAATTCGTCCCTTATAACCGAACGGAACGTCGTCTGTTGACACCGCACGCCAAAGCTTAAACGTATCCAAATCTGGGCAATCAACATTCTCCGGCAAATCTTTCAAAACCTCCTTCACCCACTTGCGAGTTGCCTCATCCGGCTCATACTCTTCCTTGCTATCATCCCACAATCTCCTCACCAGTCGCTGAGCAATAACCAGCCGAACCGCCGAGCTAAAAATCGGGTTTTGCCCAATCATATCGATCATACGACTAAACGCCGCCGCAGTCGAATTGGCGTGAAAGCTGGACAACACCAAGTGTCCCGTAATTGACGCCTGAATCGCAGTCTTCGCAGTTTCATTATCGCGAATCTCGCCAACCATCACCACATCTGGGTCAAGACGCAAAACACTGCGCAAACCGTCAGCAAACCTCTGTCCATTTGTCGTATCAATTGGAATCTGAGCAATCCCAGGAATCGTATTTTCTACAGGATCCTCCAGTGTGATAATCTTTCGATCTGGCGTATTAAGGGCATTAAGAATGCTGTACAGCGTTGTAGATTTTCCCGAGCCAGTCGGACCAACCATCAACAACATCCCGCGCGGATGAGAGATAACTTCATCGATTTGCTCGCGCTCTTTCTTTGAAATACTCAATAGATCCAAGTTCAACATTGACTCGTCAAAATTAAACAATCGAAGCACCAAGTCCAAGCCATACACCGTCATCACGGCTTCCACACGCAAATTCAGCACGTGCGATGCGCCATCTCTATGGATTTCCTGCTGCATATGTCCAGACTGAGGCTCTCTGGAAGCGGTAGAAATATTCGCGCGCGACGCCAAAGTCGCCATAATCACTCGATATCTATCCCTGCTAAGCTCCGCCACCGTATGCAAAGCTCCGTCAACACGCATACGAATTCGAATCGACTCACGCTGATTTTCAATATGAATGTCCGACGCGCCCAACAAATCCGCTTGGTCAATCAAATAATTAAACACGTCGTTTGTGCCGACGGAGGCCAAAGTCTGCGTAACCTGCGCCAGAGTATCGCTATCACCTTCCTTAGCAATTTCGATATTATCGTAAATCACTTTTTTTGGCGGATCAAACCTGAGCATAATTGACCGAAACGCCGAACCAGAAATTAAGAAGAAGAAGATTCGCTTGCCGTTTTCAACATACTGATCTCGCATTCGCTTCATCAACGACTCAGAAGTTTGTGACGTAACACCAAATCTATAAGACTGGTCTTCCTCATTAAAAGCCAGCGGGACCAACCTGCCTTTGTACATCTCTTCTATCGTCAAAACATCCTTAAGCAAGGGTAAAGTCTCTTCAAATTCCCGCCCATCAAGATATTGAAGTCCTAAAATTGACGCTCGACGACGAGTAGCTTCCTCATCTTGCTCGCGGCGTCGCGCCTGAATTTTATCTTCGTCCATATGAAAATTATACCAAAAAGCTTACGGTTTTACGAGTGATATAATAGTAATATGAATCCAGAAATTACTCTGTTAGTCCACAATATTCGCTCGACGCACAATGTTGGGGCAATTTTCCGCACAGCCGAAGGATTTGGCGTAAAAAAAATTATTCTCAGTGGTTACACGCCGTATCCAGAATTGAGTTTATGCAGCAAGGCACCTGTTTGTGCGCTTGTCGATGGAGAAATTCGATCTGAAGATCCTCGCCTGCCGCATATTCGCGAAAAAATCACCAGCCAAATTCATAAAACTGCTTTGGGCGCGGAAAGTTTGGTGCCGTTTGAGTTTTATGAAGATATCAATGACTGGATTGAGAAAAATAGACAAACAGAAAACTTGCCAATTATCGCGCTGGAGCAATCAAAAGACAGCGTGATGTTGCCAGAATTTCAGCCGCCTGAAAAATTTGCACTGCTACTCGGCGAAGAGGTTCACGGAATTACGCCAGAACTTTTGGACAATTGCGATTTCACTGTAGAAATCCCAATGTTCGGTCAAAAAGAATCATTCAATGTGTCGGTCGCGACAGGAATTGCGCTATTTGGACTAATCTTCCCTGCCAGAAAATAGCTCGCCTTGAGGCTTAAGCCTCGGCTGGAGCTCTCTTGGCGGGCTATTTTCATTTGAAGGTAATCTATCTTTATTAGATCGCTTGACTTTATTAAATAAATATTGTAGATTTATATATGGCTTTTGCTAGGGATTATCCCAATGCAAAAGCAGCCCCTTACAGCTCTAGATAGAAAAGAGAGGAGCACCATGTCTAACAGCAGTTTATTCGCCTTCGCTATCATGGGACAAATGCTATTAGTATGGCTATCGCCCGAACTGGTATCAATTGCGGAAAAGATTGATCGTCGTTTCAACAAGGGCGATAAGCTAAACTTAGGTGTGGCAGCCTTGGCGCTTCTATTAGCCGCATGCGTTTATTTCTGGGCCCAGTTTGGGGCCCAGATGAACAGCCTTGGCGTTAACTTAGCGTTAGGGTCATTCCAGTTAGGTTCTCTGTATGTAGCGGTAGCTTGCCTACGCAAGCTACACGAATCAGACGACAAGTCTATCGCTCTCTAACGAGAACAGGGCTTTATGTCCGTCTAAGAGGGGCTTAGTCCCGCTGATAGTTAGCCCGCCAGAGCAACCAGCTCCGGCTGGAGCCTCTGTCAGCGGGCTAACTATCACTTTAGAACTACACACTCTTCACCCAGAGTGTTTTTTAATTGGTTTAATAGGTTATCATTAGCATCCACCTTAAACGGTAGGCGCATGGCTGATTTTTCTTTCTCGCCCAGTACCAAAACCACGTCAGTCGTGCCAGCATTCTCGCCGCAAACAGACTTCATTTTCACTAACCGCGAATGGTCATTAGGGTCTTTAATATACACAAATAACTTTGAGGCGGGAATTTCTGGCGCAACATTAACAGGCGCCGAATGAGTTTTTGGCTGCGGTTTGGCGGCGTCATTCTTTACAGCAGACTTCGGAGAAGCTCCATTTTTCTGATTACGATAAGCTTCACGGCGCTCTTTTTTAACGGCAGAGCTAATTTTTGGCGCATCCATTTTACGGCCAGTCGACTCATAGCCATTGATATCGTTATCCGTAATCTCAATAATATCATCGGCAATTAGTTTACTTTCATTGCCCAAATTTCCGTCACGATCTCGAGCTGAATTTTTACCAGAAACTCGAATTACTGCGTCCTGAACCAGCTTAGCACCAACTTTCTCATACAGATTTGGAAAGATAATTATTTCACCCTCGCCGAATTTATCCTCAATTCCCACGAACGCCATTTTCGAACCGCTTTTTGTGACAATTGTACGAACGGTGCTAATAATTCCCCCGACCGTCATCATTCGGCTGTCGTACTCGGGAACTAATTGTGTCAACGGTTGAGTTTGCTCGCTCAAATACGTTTCATATCTATCAAGCGGATGCGCCGAAATATACAGTCCCAGCAGCTCCCGCTCCCACATCAAGCGCTCTTTATCGTCGTGTTTCACAGGAGCCTTCTGGAGATGAAGAGTCGATTGGACACTCGCCGCATCATCGCCACCCAGCATTCCAAACAAATTGGTCTGCCCACTGGCGGCTTCTTTTTGGAGCTTGGACGCAAATGACGTAATGGAATCCAGATTGAAAAGCAAATCAGATCGATCGCCCATATCATCAAACGCACCAGACTTAATAAGCGACTCCCAGGCTTTTCTGTTGAACTTGCTGGTTGAAACACGCCTAGCAAAATCCTCAACCGACGTAAACGGTCCATCTTCGCGCGCTCGCAGAACTTCCTCGACCGCACCAACGCCAACTCCCTTCACTGCCGACATTCCGAAACGAATTTTATTCTCATTCGGCACCACTGCAAACTCAACGAACGACTCGTTTACATCAGGGCTCAGCACGCTAATTCCCATGTGTTTACATTCGGTGATTTCAATTGCCAGACGATCAGTGTCATCATGGTCGCTGGTCATAAGCGCCGCCATAAACGCGTCAGGATAATGTGCTTTCAAATAAGCCGTCCAATAGGCGATCAAACCATAACAAGCGGCGTGCGACTTATTGAAACAATAGTTGGCGAATTCTTCCAGCTGAGTCCAGAAAGTTTCCGCAATCTCCTTAGTTGCGCCACCAACTTTAACCGCACCTTCGACGAATTCAGGCTTGACCTTTTTCATCAAGTCAATTTTCTTCTTACCAACAGCCTTACGCAATGTGTCAGCCTGACCACCAGTAAATCCACACCATTCCTTAGAAATCTGCATAAACTGCTCCTGATAAACCAAAATCCCGTAGGTATTTTTCAGCGAGTTTTTCATTCCAGAATGCAAATAAGTTATTTCTTCCTCGCCGTGTTTACGCCTAATAAAGCTGTCAATAAACTGCATCGGGCCCGGACGGTAAAGAGCCACCATAGCAATAATATCTTCAAACGTAGTCGGCTTCAGTCCGCGCAAATATCGCTTCATTCCCGCCGATTCCAACTGAAAAACGCCAGTCGTATCGCCGCGCTGGAATAGCTCGTACGTCTTTTTATCATCAAGCGGCAACTCCGAAAGATTGATTTCTTTTTTATAAGCTTTTCGAATAATCCTCATGGCATTATTAATAATCGTAAGGTTCGAAAGCCCCAAAAAGTCCATCTTAAGAAGCCCAAGCTCTTCAACCTCGCCCATCGGGAATTGAGTTGCTACTACGCCCTTTTGCGCCATTTCAAGAGGAATATAATTGACTAGCGTATCTGGTGCAATCACCACACCACAAGCATGAACGCCGTGACTGCGGATCGTTCCTTCCAACTGAATTGCATAGTCCAAAACTTCTTTGGCAGTCGGGTTGTTCTCATATTCATTCCGAAGGTCTGCATCCTCTTTAATACTCACAGACAACGGAATATGACGCCCCTGGTTTGGCGGCGGAACTAACTTCGCCAAGCGGTCGCTCTCAGCATATGGAACCTCCAAAACCCTGGCAACATCACGCACTGCCATACGACCAAACATCTTGCCGAACGTTGCAATATTACTAACGTGATCCTCGCCATATTTTTTCGCACAATATTCAATCACTTCGTCGCGGCGCGTATCCTGAATATCAACGTCGATGTCGGGCATAGAAATACGATCAGGATTAAGAAATCGCTCAAACAGTAGTCCATATTTCAGCGGATCAAGATCTGTAATATTCAGCGCATACGCAATAATCGAGCCAGCCGCGCTACCACGCCCAGGCCCAAAAACAATTCCTTGAGATTTTCCCCAGTTGATAAAATCCTGGACGATCAAGAAATAACCTTCATAGCCCATATTACCCATCACGCCAAGTTCCATCTTCGCGCGCTCACGAACTTCGTCAGACAATCTCGGAATAATCTCGTCAGGATCCAACTTTTCAGCCTCCTCCTTCGAAGCTCCATTGTAACGCTGCAACAAACCTTGATATGTCAATCTAAGCAGGTACGAATGCTCATTCTCGCCATCTGGCAATGGATATTTTGGAATAAGAATTCGCCCAAGCTCAATTTCAACATCACAGCGATCAGCTATTTTTTTCGTGTTGCGAATAACTTCAGGAAATTCCTCACCCCAGTGATCGATAATATCACGCGGATCCGTCAAATGAAGCTCAAAATCCTTCAAGCTCATTCGCTTTTCATCACTAAGATACGAGCCTGTCCCAACACAAAGCAAAATCTCGTGCGCGTCTTGATATTCGTGCGTCAAATAGTGACCATCACAAGTCACCACCATTTCAATATCAAGCTCCTTCGAAAGCTTGATTAAACCTTCATTAATTTTTTCCTGCACATCCCAGTGTGTATTCGACTTCGGATGACCGTGGTCCTGTAGCTCCAAATAATAACGATCCCCCAAAATCGACTTATACCATTTGGCAATCTCACGAGCGCGATCATAATTATCCTCTTTCAGCGCCACGCCAATTTCACCACTCGCACAACCACTCAGAACGATAAGACCTTCATTCAATTCCTCCAGCAAATCATGGTCAATTCGCGGCTTATAATACATTCCCTCCAGATTGGCGCGCGTCGACAACTTCATCAAATTATGGAAGCCCGTATTATTCATCGCAAGTACAGTCAAGTGAAAACGCTGCTTGTCCTTACCTGGATCACGATCGAATCGAGAACGAGTCGCCACGTAAGTTTCAATTCCAATAATTGGCTTAATTCCAGCTTTCTTGGCAGTCTTGTAATAGTCCAGAATTCCGCTCATCGTGCCGTGATCGGTTACGGCCGCAGCTTCCATTCCAAGCTCTTTAACCTTATCAACTAGGTCATTTATCTTGGTTAATCCGTCCAGCACCGAGTGAAAAGTGTGATTGTGAAGGTGCACAAAATCCGACGGCTTCAAAGCCGCCGACGATGATTGCGTGTTCGTCCCCTCAGTCATTAATAACAATTATAGCACGCTACTGGCGTCGTTGCATTGTCTCAATTAAGTGGTTGATGAAATCAGCCAACGGCGGAAAAATGTCAGCAAATTGTCCCAAAATCCAAATCAATATTGCAATCAATAACGTCGCACCCAAAGCACTTCCAAGACCAAAGAAAATTCCGCGAACAAAATTCACCCAATAAACTTGGTGGCGAGATTTATGAAAATCAAAGAACAAATCCTCCAAAATCGCCTTGCGGGCACCATTTTCGTTATCGCGAACGACTTTTTTTGTTAGCTTATTTGGCTGTTCTTTGGCTGGCTTTTTCATTCTTTTTCACCTTCTTCTTTGAGAAAAATTTTGAGAAAAATCCGCTCTTTGAAGCGAAGCTTTTGGCTAGTTCTACGCCAATTGAAACCGTACTTACAATTCCATTTAGGCTAGCAATTCGCTGACTTATTGCCTCAACGTTCTTCTGGGTTTGGCGAATTTGACGCGTTAATTTGATAATGGAAATTGTCATAGCAATCATCATGATGACAAAAATCACCATCAAAATCACTAATATAATAAGCAATCCGTTCATGGTATTTATTATACATTATTTTAGGCGATCCGCCAGATGAGCGCGCAATTTATCACCAAAGTTAGGATCACGCAGACCAAAGTCAATCACCGTCTTCAAATATTCCAATTTGTCACCAGTGTCATAATAAGTGCCGTTCGTAATCTCTACGCCATAGAAATCAAATCCATCGTCAATCATTTGCTGCATAATTGGCT
>CAUTQX010000004.1:0-26162 GCA_963540705.1 uncultured Candidatus Saccharibacteria bacterium | reverse complement strand
GAGGGAATTGTCGCTGGTGGTGGCGTAACTTTGGTCAATTTGGCTGGCAATCTAAAAGTTAGCGGCGCGGATAGTTTGTCGGTCGGTCGACAAATCCTAAAAGACGCTCTGAAGCAACCATTCTTGCAGATTATGAAAAATGCTGGGTTGAATGCCGATGCGTTGCTTGCTCAAGTTGAATCTGGCAAACCTGGATTCGGCGTTAACGTTATGAAGCCAGAAGATGGTCTGATTGACGTGAAGAAGGCTGGCGTTATTGATCCAGCTCGTGTGACTAAAGAAGCTGTTCAAAATGCAGTGTCAATTGCGTCAACCGCAGCAACCATGGGCGCTTTAGTGGTTGATATTCCAGAGGCTGAAGTTGCAGCTGCTCCTGGCGGCATGCCAGGAATGGGTATGATGTAAATCTGCCCCGAGCAATAAAAATCCCGCCGAAAATGGCGGGTTTTTATTTTGGAGAAATGACTTAACGAGGATTTGAGAAATAGTCGATTTCTTTAATGATATCCAGTAGAGCCTGCGCGCGGCGAGCTTCGTCAACAATAGCTACGGCAGCGTCGTGTGCTGGTGCGATTAGAGTTTTATCGTCCGTAGAACGAAGAAGCAATAGGTAAGTGTCAAACTTTTCTTCTGGAGAAACGTCTAGCTTGTCAACTAATGGACGCAACTCGTTCAAGGCAGTTTGCTTAATAGTATCAAGCGCAGGATCTGCGGCCGCAGCTTGAGCTGGAGCGCTGACTGTTGGAGTTGGCATAACTGGCTCTGGAATGGTAGGTTCTGCCATAGATTCGACGGACTTCTGACTGTCGTCTGAATCTGTAGAGACAGGATCTGGTGAGATGGTTGCGGGATTAATTACAGGTGAAGCTGTAGCATTTGTCTCTTCGAATTGTAAATTATTGTCTGTATCTTGTGATACGCCAGCTAATACCTTAGCCAGTTCTTGGTCGTCACTGAATGATTGATTAGCTTGAGAATCCATTATAGCCCACCTTATATATTAAATTGTTTAAGCTTATATATGTTACACTATAACATGAGTTAATCAAGGAGCGCAAGATGTTAGATGATATGAATGTGATAAAACAATACGATCCAGGCGACGTTTTGAGCGGCGTTTTGAATATTCCAGAACAAGCTCGATATGAAGTGTTGATTCACGAAGGTGCGAATCAGCGTCGAGATTTTAAGAATATCGTGATCGCGGGAATGGGTGGTTCGGCTTTAGCGGCTGATATGGTTCGAGTTTTGACCGCGGGCTGGTTGCATATTCCGCTTGAAGTGGTGAAGGGTTATGATTTGCCGGGGTTCGTGAGCGAGGAAACGTTGGTTATCGCGGTTAGTCATTCGGGCAATACCGAGGAAACTCTGAGCTGTTATCAGCAAGCATTGGAGAAGAAGGCGTGTTTGGCAGTTATGTCGACTGGCGGAGCGTTGATTGAGCGAGCAAAGAATGACAACGTAACTTACGCTCAAGTTCCAGCTGGCGCGCAGCCACGAATGTCGACTACATATCATCTGCGGGCGCTCCTGAAGCTGTTGCAACACTTTTGGATTATTGATGGCGATTTATATGATCAGGTGAAAAATAGTGCCGATTGGTTGGCGGGCGAAATATCTAATTGGACGGCTAAAACTCCAGAAGCTGATAATTTAGCGAAGCAGATCGCAAAGCTGACAATTGGCAAGACGCTGGTTGTTTTTGGTGGTGAATTGACTTGGCCGCTGGCGTATAAGTGGAAAATTAGCTGGAATGAATCGGCAAAGAATTTGGCATTCTCGAATCAATATCCAGAATTTAATCACAATGAATTTATCGGTTGGTCGTCGCATCCAGTAGAAAAGCCGTTTACTATCTTTGATATTCGTAGCAATTTGGAGCGGGATAGAATCCGTGAGCGAATGGAGCTGAGCGATCGTTTGTTGAGTGGCAAGCGACCAAAGGCGCACGTACTGGAACTTCGAGGAAAGACGCTTATGGAGCAATTGCTGTGGGGGTTGGTGCTGGCTGACGCGGCTAGTATTTACACAGCCATTCTTAATGGAGTTAATCCGGGTCCAGTTCAGTTAATTGAAAAATTGAAAGCGGAACTTAGCTAATTTAATATCGTAGAGATTCGATTGGGTCGCGTCTGGTAGCGCGAGCTGCTGGATATACACCAGAAATAACGCCGATGATTATCGATAGTCCAATTGATAATACGGCTGTTTGCCAATAAATATAAGGTGTGAGTGGCAAATATAAGCTGGCAATATAAGCTCCCGCCAAGCCTAACCCGTAGCCCAATATTCCGCCGAGAAATCCGATGATCGCTGCCTCGATTAAGAATTGATTGATAATATCCCAGCCCGTGGCGCCGACGGCTCGTCTGACGCCGACTTCACGCTGACGCTCGGCAACATTGACAAGCATTACGTTCATAACGCCTATTCCGCCAATTAACAGAGAAATAACGCCGATGACGGTTAAGATTATCGAGAGAAACCTCGCGACATTAGATTTCTTTTCGTTTATCTCTTCACCAGAAACGATTCGATAATTCTTATCGCTATCATGATTCTTCTTCAAAATATCGTCAGCCGATTTTATAACCGAATTGAGATCTTGGTGATTTTTGGTAGTTACGATGATTTGCTGAATCTGCGGCGTTCCTTGGGTGAATTTTTTAATCACGGACAATGGAATAATGGCGGCGTTATTAAAATTCACGTCCAAATAACTGGCTTGATTTTCAATATTCTTCAACACGCCAACAACGGTCAATGGTTGATTTCGGATGTAAATAACGTTTCCGATGGATCTTTCGGTGCCAAACAAATCGACCGACAATTGCTGACCGACGACAACTCCACCGACGTCGTTAATAAATTGCCCAGTAGCAATTTGCAAATTGGCGACATCTTTTAGCGATTCCGTACTGCCGATTAAAGCAGCATTTTGGATGTCAATTTTACCTTCACGGGCGCGCAGTTCGGCGTGCAAGAAAGCAATTGGCGCGGCTTTCGTGTTGGCGATTTTTCCTATATCCCTGGCGTCCGTTTCGGTCAATGTGTTGACTGTCGTCGTGTTGTCGGATTCAGTCAACAGATTCGGAACGGCTTTTTGATTACCAGATTTAACAATAGCGACAGGAGTGGATGATTGGCTGGGGCTGTCGCCAAATAGGTGATTAAATCCGCCAGTTAGAGATAGAACCATGGTGATGCTGGCGATACCAATAGCCACGCCTACAATTGTCAAAAATGTTCGTCCACGATTAGCTCGTAGCGCCTGAGTGGCGTTCTCAAAATGATTTTTTACTAATATTTTCACGATTTTTTCGCCCTCGATTTCTTTGAAGATTTTTGCTTCTTAGGTTTTTCTTCTTTTTCGTCGTCTACAATTAACTTCTTAGTGAACTTGCGCTTTTCCTTATGTTCGTCAGTGTCGATTTTTCCGTCCAACATAGTGATGACGCGACTGGCGTAGTGGGTCAGTTCTGGGTTGTGAGTAACCATAATTATGGTGTTGCCGCGACGATGTAAGTCGGACAATTCTTCCATAATGAGATGACTCGATTTGCTATCGAGGTTACCTGTTGGTTCGTCGGCCAGGATAATTGACGGACTATTAACCAACGCTCTGGCAATTGCTACGCGCTGAACCTGACCGCCAGATAATTGATGTGGCATATAATATTCACGCTGTCCCAGATGAAAAGTCTTCAAAATGCGGCTAGCTTCCTGGAGTCGTTTGACTTTCCCGAGTCCTTTATACGTTAACGGCAGCGCTACGTTTTCAATTACAGTCAGGCGAGGAATAAGATTGAAATTCTGAAAAACAAAGCCAATGTGTTTGGAGCGAATTTTGGCGCGTCGTCGTGAGCTGAGATTGTCGACAGCTACATCGTCCAGATAATACTCACCTTCTGACGGCTGATCTAGTAAGCCAAGAGTGTTAAGTAGAGTGGTTTTTCCGCAGCCGCTTGGGCCCATAATAGCGATAAACTCACCCTTTTTAACGGTTAAATCGACGTTATCTAAGGCGCGAATCTCAGCATCACCAAAGCCAAATTTTTTGGTGACATTAACAAGCCTAATGCGTGGTGGAATAGTTTCTTTCATCTTTGACTTATTATAGAGAATGAACGCCAGTAAGTGCAACCATAAGGGGCAATAAAGTTGTGGTATAATTATCAACAAGGAAGGGTGCAGGAGTGGTTGAACTGGCACGCCTGGAACGCGTGTAACGGAGCAATCTGTTCGAGGGTTCGAATCCCTCTCCTTCCGCCAAGAGAATAATAAACCGACAGAACTTAGAGCTTGTCGGTATTTTTTGTTAAAAAAATCGTAGACAGGGGCGGCTCATCTGGTCGTGAAATAAATAGGTTGTAATTTTTACTAAATAGCTTGCAAAACACTAGATATAGCGGCTATAGTTATTATTGTACGCTATATATATAGCGAGCCCATAAATAAACAAAAACACAAGCTACGAAGATAAGCCACCAGATGAGGTGTTGGTGGTTTGTTTTTAAGAGGTAAAATTAAGGAGGGTATGTGAAAGAAATTAACGTAGTCAAACGCGACGGAACAAAAGAACCGTTTGATGCTAATAAAATTAACACGGCTATTTTAAAGGCGTGCGAAGGTTTGCCAGACCAAATCTCTAAGGTCGTTCAAGTTGCGACCGAATTGCAATTGACGTTATTTGATGGAATTACGACCGAACAATTGGACGAAGCGGTTATTCAAACGGTTTTGCAAAACGTTAAGGACGACCCAGACTATGATAAAATCGCGGCACGATTATTACTGAAAACTGTTTACAAGCAGATTTTGGGTGACTATGAAACGGCAGAGGATTTGAAAAAGCTTCATGCGCGTGAATTTCCTAAGTTCGTTAAGGCGGCGGTGAAAGAAGGATTGCTAGATAAGCGCATGGCTGACGGTCGATTTGACTTGAAAAAGTTGGCGGCGGAACTTGATCCAGCGCGCGATGATTTGAGTAAATATTTGGGCGTGGTGACTAATAAAAACCGCTACGCTCTTCGCAAGCAAAACGGTTCGCCAATTGAAACGCCACAATTCACTCACATGCGAATTGCTATGGGACTTAGCTACAACGAGGCTGATCCGACTGCTGCAGCGATTGAGTTTTACAATCACATGAGCAATTTGGAATACGTCCCAGGCGGCTCAACGCGAGTTAATGCTGGCGGCTCGTTTCCGCAGCTCAGTAACTGTTTCTTGCTTAATGTCGATGATGATATGGAGTCAATTGCTAAGGCTGTTCGCGACACAATGTGGATTGCTAAAGGTACGGGCGGAATTGGCATTGGTTTTACAAAGTTACGTGCGGCAGGTAGTCCAGTTAAAACCACCAACACTGAATCGACTGGACCGATTCCATTCATGAAGATGATTGATACGGCATTGTTCGCGGTTTCTCGTAAGGGTAAAAAGGCTGGTGCAGCTGCAATTTACATGGAGAACTGGCATTTGAATTTTGATCAATTTGTCGACCTTCGTCAAAACTCTGGCGATCCATATCTACGAACTAGGTTTGCGAATACGGCGGTCTTTATCTCTGACGAATTTATGAAGCGAGTAGAAAAAGACCAAGATTGGTATTTGTTTGATCCAGCGGAAACTCCAGATTTGACAGAATTATATGGTGAAGCGTTTTCGGCGCGATATAAAGAATATATAAAGATGGCGGAAGCTGGAAAATTGCGTACGTTTGATAGAGTTTCGGCGCGTCAGCAATTTAAGCGCATTTTGACTAGCTTGCAAGCAACTTCACATCCGTGGCTAACTTGGAAAGACACGATTAACGTGCGAGCATTAAATAATAATACGGGCACAATTCACCTCAGTAACTTGTGCACGGAAATTACATTACCGCAGGATAAAAATAATATTGCAACGTGTAACTTGGTAAGCATTAATTTGTCGGCATTTCTTAGCGAGGATAAGACTTGGGATTGGGATAGATTGAAAGAAGCGGCTCGTGCGGCGGTGCGACAATTGGACAATTTGTGCGATATCACCCAAACGCCAATTCCAGAAGCAATGCATTCGAATCAGCAAACTCGAGCAATTGGCCTCGGGATTATGGGTCTTTCTGACGTGTTGGAAAAATTGGGCTATTGTTACGAATCAAAAGAAGCGTACGATTTGGTTGATCAATTGACAGAGTTTATCAGTTATCACGCCATTGATCAGTCGGCTGACCTGGCGAAGGAATTAGGCAGCTATCCAACATTCGCGGGCAGTGGTTGGAGCAAGGGAACTCTTCCAATTGATACGGTTGATAAATTGTCAAAAGATCGTGGTGTTAAGGTAAAAATAGACCAAAAGACGCGACTGGACTGGGATAGCTTGCGAAAGAAGGTGAAGAAGGGAATGCGAAATGCGACTCTTATGGCAATTGCGCCGACGGCTAACATTGGTCACGTGGCGGGGACGACTCCTGGAATTGATCCGCAATTTGCGCAGATTTTCAGTCGCTCGACTTTGAATGGTAAGTTTTTGGAAGTGAACCATAATTTAGTTCGAGATTTGAAGAAGCTTGGTCTGTGGGATGATTTGAAAGATGAGATTTTTGCAGCTCAAGGTGATATTCAAGATATTGACGGCATTCCGCAAAACATCAAGGATGTTTATAAAACAAGTTTCCAGCTTAGTCCGTATGCGTTTATTGAAGTGGCAGCACGAGCTCAGAAGTGGGTCGATCAGGCGATTTCTCGAAATATGTATCTGGAAACGCGAGATATTGATGAATATGTGAAGATTTATTCGGAAGCGTGGAAACGTGGCTTGAAAACGACATATTATCTGCACGTTAAGCCGCGTCATCAGTCGGAGCAGACAACAGTTTCAGTTGATAAAATTGCAGAACAAAAAGTCCGCACAAATAGTAAAGTGCGCGGATTTGGATTTGCGAAAATTAATAAATAAGGAGGAAATTAAGATGGGAATTTTAGGTTCAGGATTACGCGATGGATTGTCACTTCACCCAATTCGTTACCCTTGGGCATATGATCTTTATAATCAAGCAGTGGCCAATACATGGTTTCCAAACGAAGTTCAATTGGTACAAGATTTGGCAGATTTTGAAAAATTGTCAGATGATGAAAAGCACGCATTGAAAACGGTTATTAGCTATTTGAATCCAAACGAGTTATTGATTAATAAATCATTGGCGTTCGGTATTTATCCATACGTGAACGCGGCGGAAGCTCAATTGTATCTGTCAAAACAGATGTGGGAAGAAGCTAACCACTTTATGACGTTTGAATACATTATTGAGACATTTCCGTTTGATCGTGAGGAAATCTACGCTGCTGGATTCGGTAAAAAATCATTGGCTGACAAGGCTGACTTCCAGAATAAACATTTGGATGTGATGCTTGATCCGAATTTGGATATTTATTCGCTGGAAGGCAAGAAAGACTTCGTTAGGTCTTTGGTAGCATATAACATTGTGCTTGAGGGAATTTGGTTCTATTCAGGTTTTATGGTTGGCATGAGCTTCCGTCAGCGTAATTTATTGCGTAATGTCGGCTCGCTACTGGACTGGATTACTCGAGACGAAAATCTTCACTTGACGTTTGGTATCAATTTGCTTTTGACGATTTTAGACGAAAATCCAGAACTGCAAACACAGGAATTTGCAGAAGAAATCCGTAATTTGATTTTGCAAGCGGTAGAACTTGAGAAGGCTTACAACAAAGATATGCTGCCGAAGGGAATTTTGGGATTGAATGCTGATTACGTGAACCAATATGTTATGCATATGACCGACCGACGCTTGCAGGAATTAGGTTTTGAGCCTGAATATAACGTGCCAAATCCAGCCAAATGGATGGCAGCCGCCAATGATACGCTGGAATTGGTGAATTTCTTTGAAAGTACAAACACTAGCTACGAAGTTAATACCACGAAATAATGGGGGGTTGATGTTATGAATGAATTAGCAAAAGAAATATTAGATACTGTTGAAGTTGGCGCGTTGGCAACTGTGAATACTGATAGGACACCTCTGGTAACGCCGCTGCACTTTGCACGTTTTGGTAATTCTATAATCTGGATATCAGAACCGACTGCGCGTCATTCAGAAAATGCGTTCCGAAACGGTAAGGCGGAATTTGTGGTTTGGGATGATAAAAAGCGAGCAGTTTTCTTAAAAACTAACGTGACTGAACTTCCAGAATCTGAGAAAGAGGCAGCAATGGCGGCTTATAAAGAGAAACTGGCTGATTTTATGCCACGTTGTCAAAATCCGCAAATATACGTTGCGCCAATTGGTGAACTTGATGAAAAAACTACAACGGGCAATTGGCTGCATTTTATTGCATAAGCACTATATCTAGCGTAAAATTAGTTAAGTAACTACTAAATATAGGGGAAAATGAAAATGAATGCAAATCAGATTATTACTGATGATATGACTTTGGAGGAAAAATTGAGTGCTATTGATGCAGCTCTTAAGGCGGCGCAAGAAGCAGCCGATGATCAAGCAAAGTCGAACGGCACTGTTGCGGCACCGGTTGACCCAGCAAGTCTGACTATTTGTGACGGTTGCGAATAATATGTTGTCACCGCGCAAATATATATTTGTTACGGGTGGTGTATTGTCTGGTGTAGGCAAGGGGATTACTGCTGCTAGTATTGGCGCTGTCCTTCAAGCTAAGGGCGTTTCTGTTTCGGTTCAAAAATGCGATCCATATTTGAATGTTGATGCTGGACTATTGAATCCAAAAGAGCATGGTGAATGCTTTGTAACAAAAGATGGTGCTGAAACTGACTTAGATTTGGGCCATTATGAGCGTTTTTTGGATTTGGAATTAACGCAAAAAAATGCGACATTATCCGGTCGATTATTACGTGATTTGATTGCAGATGAGAGAGCTGGTAAATTTGGCGGTCAAACAGTACAAATGGTCCCTCATTTAACTAATTCTATTAAGAAAGCCATTCATCTGGCTGCTGAGGGTGATGTTCATATCGTAGAGATCGGCGGCACGGTCGGCGATTATGAAGGGCTCAGTTTTATTGAGGCTATTCGAGGATTCGCCTTAGATGTTGGTCGCGAAAATTGTCTATTTGTTCATGTCGTATATGTACCGTTCTTAGAGGCGTCGCATGAATATAAGACAAAACCTGCTCAAAACGCCTTGGCCGATTTGCGTGGTTTTGGAATTATGCCTGATGTCGTGGCAGTTCGTACAGAAGGTCACGATAAACCGCCGCGTGGTATTGGGGAGAAAATTTCTATTTCGTCTGGTATTCGCAGCGAAGGAATTGTAATGATGCCAAATGTCGATACTGTATATGAAGTTCCACTAACAGTGTACCGCGACTTAGGCAAGTTACTTGGCGAATTTACTAATAATTCAGTTGAGCCAGATTTACGACGTTGGCAACATTTAGCCAAACGAGATACGTCAGAGTATGCTAAGCGTGTTACGGTAGGTTTGGTTGCTAAATATATAGACAATTCTGACACATATTTATCTGTAACAGAGGCACTTAAGTCTGCGGCTTGGGCAAACAAAAGTGAGATATCTATAAAATGGATTAATGCTGAGACTGCAAATGAAGCAGATTTTGACAGTGTTGATGCTATTGTTGTTCCGGGGGGATTTGGATCTCGTGGTGTAGAAGGTAAGATTGCTGCTGCAAAATATTGCTTAATGAAAAATAAACCATATTTGGGTATTTGTTTGGGAATGCAGGTTGCAGTTATTGCCGCGGCGCGTTTGGGAGGTTTGGCAAACGCTAATAGCGAAGAATTCGGCGCTGATTCTGATAACAACGTAGTGTATATTATGGATGGACAGCAAGGCAAAGAGTCTACGGGAGGGACTATGCGTCTTGGAGATTATGTGGCCAATCTAAAGCCAGGTTCTGTTATTTCCAAGACATACAATGTAGTTGAAGTAGTTGAACGTCATCGTCATCGATATGAAGTGAACCAAAAGTTTATTCAAGAAATTGAACGAGGAGGTTTGGCTGTCTCTGGAACTTCACCAGACGGTAAGTTAGTAGAATTTGTTGAGGCACCAGACCATCGATATTTTGTAGCAACGCAAGCACATCCAGAATTTAAGTCACGACCGTTTCGTTCACATCCGTTATTCTTTGGTTTGATTAGATCTATATTGACAAAATAAAAATAATGTGATATCATTTCATTGTATAAAAAATTAAAACAAAAAAGGAATGAAATGGCTGAAGAAAAAGATATTCACGGACTTACTGAAAGTGTGTTAAGTCATGATGATATGTCGGCGTTGACTTACGTATTACAGCACGTTAAGGGCGCGAGTCCAAGTTCGGCAACGAAGCTCAGCTTGGAATTAGAAGAGCTTGACGAAACAGCGTAGAGATTTAGCTAGATAATAGTCCACCTCTGTTGTATACTAGACAGTATGGAACAGGTTATTTCTCAAGTAGTGAAGCAACTTTTTGATCAAGATATATCGGTACAATTGACGCGTCCTGATCCGAAGTTTGGTGATTTTGCTACAAATGTGGCGTTACAGTTGGCTAAGCCACTGGGAAAAAATCCGCGTGAAATTGCGGAAATGATTGCTGATAATCTGCGTAAAGAAGAAGTATTTAGTGAAGTAAGCGTGGCTGGTCCAGGTTTTATCAATGTAAAACTGAGCGATCAATCCGTTCTAAATTCTTTGAAAAAAGAGCCAACGACGAAGCGCGCTGACCAGACGGTTGTGATTGAAACTAATTGCCCGAATCCATTTAAGGCTATGCATATTGGGCACGCTTTGAATGCGATTTTGGCGGACACGATGGCTAACTTGTTGGCAGTTGATGGCGCAATTGTGCATCGAGTGAGTTATCACGGTGATGTCGGAACGCATGTTGGTAAAAGTATGTGGGCGATTTTGCGTGAGATTGACGGCGATGTAAATAAATTGAACGAAATCCCAGCTGATAAGCGAAATGAATTTATGAGTCGCATGTACGTTGAAGGTGCGCGTGCGGCGAAAGAATCTCCAGAGGCGAAGGCAGAAATTGATGAACTAGCTAAGCAATCATTCGTCCTGGATGATCCGCTATATAAGCAAGTTTACGAAATCTGTAAAAGTTGGAGTTTTGACGAAATTGACTCTAATGTTGGGCGACTTGGAAACGTGCCAATTGAGCGACGTTACGTTGAGAGCGAAACTGAAGAATTGGGAAAATCTTTAATTAAAGAGAAAACTCCAGGGGTGTTTACCAAATCTGACGGTGCGTATGTTTTTAAGGGCAGCAAATACGGCGCGTTCGATAACGTGTTTATTGGATCTCATGGCAATGGTCTTTATGGGGCGCATGATATGGGATTGATTCAGTTGAAATATAAGGATTATCCGAATCTGGACTTGTCAATTACAGTAAATGGCGAAGAGCAGGCGGCATACTTCCGCGGCGTGATTGCGGCTAGTGAATTGTCAATTCCGGCCTTGAAAGGAAAATTGTTTAATTACGCGACTGGCTTGGTTAAATTAACAACTGGAAAAATGAGCTCGCGTACAGGTGAAGTTGTCACTATTGGTTGGCTATTTGATGAGTTTAAGAAGGCAATTGAAAATGCTGGCGGCGAACCAACTGACGACGTGATCGCTGGCGCGCTTCGTTATCAATTCTTGAAAGTGAAGATCGGCGGTGACGTCATATTTGATATTAATGACGCGGTAAGTTTGACGGGAAATACGGGAAGCTACCTGCAATACGCCCATGCTCGAGCGCGGGGAATTTTAGCTAAATCCGATAAAGAAATTGCCTTTCCGACAGAGTTGTTCGACGAGGATAAAATGCTAGTCAGGAAATTAAGTGAATATGTGGACGTGGTTGACCGCGCCAAAGAAAGCTTGGAGCCACATCACATTTGTACTTATCTGTTTGAGTTGGCGCAGGAATTTAATAGATATTACGAAAAAAATCAGGTTATTGGTAGTGACAAAGAGACGCATCGTGTAGGAATCGTGGCAATTTACGCCGATATTCTTAAGGCTGGACTGGCTATTTTGGGAATCGTAGCGCCAGAACGGTTGTAAAATATACTATATTAGTATATAATATGAATTCGTGAATGAGCGACTAAGTAAACAATTAGACGAGCAACCATATATATCATTTGATGATCGATATTTATCTGCTCAATTATTAACTCCGAGAAGTGATATAGCAGAGAAAAGAGGCATTAATCGAGAACTCTTATTAGAGTCAGAGAAGCTTTGTGATATAAAAAATGCGTATGAAAAGTCAGATAAGACGTTTGATGATATAGCGGAGGCTGCTAAATCTGTTGCAGAGCTTGTTCGTGAAACACTTTATTTTGGGTCGACAGATCGTGGTTCGCGAGAACTTAACGCAGAGAATATCGCTAAATATGAAGTTGCTAACTGTTATGGGCATACAATTGTTGCATCTGAGTGCTTGGAAAAATTAAATATTGAACACTTTATTAGTTACGCTAATCAACACACGTTCATCACGCTATTTGATCGTAGTAGTAATAGGTCGTTTATGATAGATATTCTGACAAAGGAATTATGTTGTGAGATGACTACGGCTGTTGGGTTTACGTCAAGTCATCCGCTTGATAAATTTTCCTGCGGCGAATTGAAATCTCAAGATAGTTTGAAAACTGATGAGTTATTAAAACAATTGCCGGCAACTGTCAACAGGGCTGAATTTATAGATAAGCGCCCATGGTTTATGTTTCCTGACAGAAGAGATTATAGAGATGGTTATGGAAAATTTGCTCGTTTACAAATGTTAACGTTCCCATCTATTCCGGGTAGATTACTTTTACTGGATGATTATAGTGCCAGAATTAATCTGTTAAATGGTCGATATGAGGTGGCTGCGGGAAAAATAGAAGATTTGTCTGGTATATATCTAGATACTGATCCTCGGAACAACTTGGAAGAAGCGGATAAATTATGCAGAGAATTAATAAAACAAGACAGTGGGGATTTAGCCATTCAAGTAGCGTCCGTGGTGAATGATAGTTTGTCGCCGGAGGATTCTTCAAAGAACAGGCTGTTTCTTCCTGATGTTATGCGTAAAGTAGCTAAGCATAATAGGGATATTAACTTATTAAATGAGGCGATTAGGTTGTACGAGGAAATTATTAATAGCAAATCTAAGTATGATAGTTTGGCTGGAGGTAAGTTAAATGCTGCCGAAAAGTTGCTGAGGTCTATGAAGACTGTTGGTGAGATTGCGTGCGATGTCACGTGTGGTAAAATTAGTGAATAAATATCTAATAAAAGGAGTTTTATAGCTATGAAATCTTCAGAATCAACTAAAGGTTCGAAAGTGTCAGCTAAAAAAATAGCTTCTAAGCGCATAAAAGCTGCTGAGAAAGTTGTTGCTATTAAGGAGAAGAAAATTGCAGGTACAGCTATAAAAGACACTCATATGGCTGGATTTGTTAATTTTATTCGCGAACAGGGTGTTGTCGGTATGGCAGTCGGTTTGGCGATTGGTACCGCGGCTGGCGATACTGTGAAAAAATTGGTAACAGCATTCATCGATCCGTTAGTACAGTTGATTGTTGGCTCTCAACAAGGTTTACAATCAGCTTCATTCACGGTTGAAGTGGCTGACCGCAAGGGCGAATTTTTATACGGAGCGTTCGTCAGTTCGTTGATTACTTTGGTTGCGGTTACATTTGTCGTTTATGTAATTGTTCGCTTTTTGAAGCTAGACAAATTGGACAAGAAAAAAGACTAGCATACTTAGCTAATAAGCGTACCAACAGATTCTCCGCGAGCTGCGCGGGCGATATTTCCGTCTGTGAGCAGATCGCAAATGACGACTGGAATATGTTCGTCCATCGCTAACCCAATTGCTGCCTTATCCATAACGGCAATGTTAGGATTTGTTAAGGCTTCTTGGTAAGTCAAATGGTCAATTTTTACGGCATCGGGGAATCTCATGGGATCTTTATCATAAACTCCATCAACCTTCGTTGTTTTAATTACGGCATCACACTGCATTTCCAGTGCTAGATTTAATGCCGCAGTATCAGTAGTCAGAAACGGTCTGCCAGTGCCGCAGGCCACGATTACAATGCGGTTTTTCTTAATATGGCTAATGGCGCGTCGGAAAGTGTAGTGGTCAATAAATTGACTCACTTCAACTGTAGATAATGCGCGAGTTGGCAGTCCTGCGTCATTTAATACGTCAGCCAGAGCAATGGCATTCATTAATGTCGAGAGCATACCAATATTATGGGCAGATACGGGCTGGATGCCGTGGCCGATGATTTGATTGCCGCGAACGTAATTGCCACCGCCAACCATAATAACAATCTCAGCGCCGTCTTCTAATGCTGGTCTAATTTGTTCAGCGATCCAGCGAGCGCGTTTTGGGTCAAAGCCACTGGCGAATTCGCCTTGAAGTTGTTCACCTGATAATTTGAGTAGGATGCGTTTTGTCATGACACCAGTGTATCATAGCGCGCTTGAAAAATAACATAAATGCAAAAGGGAGGCGACAGTGTAATACAAATTGCGATTTGCTATACAAATATTCGTTTTTTAAGTTAGACAAACTAGACAAGAAAAAGCTAAGACGCTTACGTTTGCTATTTTACTTTCTCCTATCTACAATGTGAGTATAAAGGAGAGAGTAGTGTGAAAGATGGAGTTCGGCGGCCGGGCTATTTACGTAGATCGCAAGAACCTAGCAGTAGTCATTTATTGAGTCGAAATATTGAAAGACCCAGTCAACCGTCGTATAGTTATGGTGAACCGCCCGAACAGAGGCGACAGCGTTTAAAAGAATTGCGGGAACGGTACAGTAAACTACCGGAAACTCCTTTTGCTGACTATGATCTTGGTGACAAAAAACTACCTGCATATAAGCACAAAGCAGAGATATTAGACACATTATCGGAAAGTAAAATATCCTGGCTGTGCGGACCGACGGGTAGTGGTAAAACGACACAAACTGCTCAGTATGCACTGGAGCGGTTTGATCGTGTCGTGGTGTTGATGCCGCGGCGGGTTATCGTCGATAATGTTACTGAATATGTCGAGAAGAGTTTGCGTGAACAGCTTGGCGAACAATATCCTAATCACTTGGTGGGCAAGATTCACGGACGTGCCACTGAAGCGACGTCGGACACTAGGCTCTGTTTCATGACTCCAGCAACGTTTACGAAAAAGCTGGAACAATTTTCTAGCGACTGGCAGGACGAGAAGACGCTTATCCTGGTTGATGAAATACATGAAGCCAATTTGGAGATGGAATTTGCTACCGCTCTGGCGGCAAAATCGATAGAGAATACCGGCAAATGGCATATGGCTTTTTCTAGTGCCACGCCTGATACAGAAGTTTCTCAGGCGATGTACGAAGATATTAATGGGTCAGAACTACCAGTCGTAACCATTAAGGGTCGGCCGCATGATATTGATATTGAAGAAGATAAGGTGAATACCGTATCCGAAGCCTACCTTGAATATGGTAAGGACTCGAAAAAATCACTAATCTTTGTTGAAGGTGTGAGGAGTATTGATGAGACCATTGCGTCAATCAAACGTCATACTCGCCATCAATCCGGGAAAATACGATTTTTCAAACTACATTCTGGCATATCAGAAGCTGCGCGCCGAGAGATTTTTACTGCCAAACCAGCAGAAGATGAGTCGTTTGTCATCGTTTCGACCTCGGCTGGACAGTCTGGTATTACCATCTCCGAGGTTGATTTGGTGCTGTCAAATGGACTGACGAAGAGTAAAGAAATTGGTGAAGAGGGCACGGAGGGGTTGCCACCTCGATTGTGTACTCAAGCAGAGCTGATGCAGCAGGCGGGGCGGGGCGGTCGTGATATTGATGGCGCTAAGTTTGTATTGGCTCGTCCGATATCTTACGATAAGATTTATTTGCCAGATGAGCTGAAAGGGTTTTATGATATTGCGTCCCGTGAACAGCATATTCCACCGGAGATATATCACACGAATATTGTGCGCAACGTTTTGTCGGCTATCCATCTGAATGGTGATTTTGAGGATCTGAACCGATACCTGATGCATCCTGTTGCTAGTAAAAAAGTTATTCAAGAGTCGTACGATTTGCTGGAAACCCTGGAAGCAATTGATGGAGAGGGGCAGATCACAAAAATTGGTGAGTTTATGGATAGTTTACCATTGTCGCCAGAACTTTCTCGGTCATTAGCAGAAATGATTAAGAATGGGGGAAGCTTACGTGAAGTGTTGGCATTATCGGCCATGGCAGCCTCCGTCTCGGGTGGTGGCTTTGCCGCCTGGCATCAACCAAAGGAATTGTTCCAGGAATTTGTCAGCCCCGATACAACAGATGACTTTTTTGCCGAATACGATGCTTTTTTGAAAACCAGAGAGATTTATGACAGCTGTCGTACTGACAATGATGTCTACCTGACTAATGGTATTGATCCCAATAAGGCGGATAATATTCACTATCAATTTAGTAAAATATGTCGGCGCCTGTCGGTTAATCCAAACGATATCGACATGGGTGAATTAAACAGCGAGGAAAAACACAATATATCGGTGGCTTTGGTGCGCGGGTTTCAGGAATTATTGTATACCAAAGCTGGTAGTTGGCGCATTGGACGAACAACGGTCAACCAATACACCAACATTCACACTGGCGAACGTGGTATTTCTGAGTATGAAATTAGTTCGCACAGCTTAGTGCGACGTATGGGCTCGGAGGCGTTGACGTTAGTGCTGGCTTTACCGTGGTGGTATGATGCGCATGATGGTCGTCGATACACACTCAACACAATTTTACCAGTAACCAAGAATCAAGTTGCTCAAGCCTTGAGTAGCAGCGCTGTGTCTGAATCCCTTGGTGATAGAGTTGCTCCTAATGGTGACTTGGTTCGTGTGACGCGGCCGAAAGTCGGCTCGCTGATACTCGGTCCAGAGCGGCAGCAAAAAATCCCCGCCATAACAGATGGGCAAATCGCGCTGATAGTGGACGCAATGAAAAACAAGGCTAATAAACAAATAAGAGTATTGTTTGATTTACAACATCAGCGAGTTATTACCAAGGGTCAATTGCATCAGGTCCTAGACGGGTCTGCGGTAAATAGTCACAATGTCCATGAGGCGGAGGCTAAGGTTTGGGCTGAAGTGCAGAATGTGTTAACGAGCGAGCAGCAAGAAGCTTTTTATGGTCAGATAAACAGATAACGAGTGTATAATAGATAGTATGAGTAAGGCGAAAAAATATTATGGATCGACCTGGAGATGACTGGACTAGATCCAGTGCGTGATGAGAGGATTTCTTTGATTGACTTTTTAGATTGTTTATGCTATAATAGTAATTATGGAAAAATTAAGCCCGACTCCGAGTGATATAGGGGCGAAGATGTATCAACCTTGCGCCTTGCAAGTGCTTGATAGCGGCGAGCGCTGCGTAGAATTTGGAGGAATTAGCTGCCAGCTGAAATATTATGATTGCGAGCAGCCTGGCAACCCGGAAGCTCGCTGCAATGAAATATATGAATATGAATTACCTGCCGATGCTATTGAGCGGGCTAATTTGGGTTTTGATCTAGACGAACTACCACCATTTATTGGTGTAAAGGGTGGGGCGGCTCGTCAGGTTTTGGAGTCTCTAGTTCATAGCGACCGTCAGTTACCGCCTCCTCGCGATGTCGATTTGGTAATTTTAGAAGAAGTTATTGCTAGTGGCGATTATGATCCAGATGAGATTCGGGTGGTAGCGAGCGATCTTTCAATGCGTTTTTCGCCACGTGATGCAATGAATGGCTATGGCGCGGAGTCTGTACAATCTACTGCCAAGTTTATGAGGCGGCATGATTTTACAATCAATCAAGTGCTCATACACAAGAACAACGGTGCTTGGAGGCTATTGGCTAGCACTCAAGCAGTGTTGGATACTGCTGAGCATATTATTAGACCGACAGTTTTTGAACACGACATTGATTATGGCTATCGAATTGGCAATAAATTAGCCCTCAAGGCAGTGAGGCTTCTGTCTGATATGCAAGTTCAGGGGATTGACTATGCAACCATCAAGAGTGTTCAATTGCCAGATGATATTTATGGTGATCCAAGGGATGATTATTTCATGCAAGCGCTACAGCTAGATAAGGCGTTAGAAGTCAGCGACGAATTGGCCGAACGCTATGTGGAAAATCTAAAGTTTTATGGAATGATACCGTATGGTTGTGAAGATATGAGTGCTATTGAGATGTATTATTATCTAGTGAATGAGACGGATTTTGTCCCGTCTGATGGCGTGCTTGAATCCCTTCGGATTGAAAGAGAAAATGGTGGTGCGGCAAAGTTTGATGACGTTGTTGAAAGGCTATTAAGACAGGTGTCAGAGCGGTTTTCTCGAGATTACTACGATGTCAAAAAGTAGTATAATAGAGATATGAAAGCAAGTTTTAAGCCGAAAAAGATTTTGTGGGTGGATTTGGAGATGACTGGACTGAATCCGGTGCGTGATGAGATTTTAGAAGTGGCGGCAATTGTGACAGATTGGAATTTTAAGGAAATTGCGACGTATGAAGGAATTGTTCGTCACGATTCGGAAAAGTTGGCTAAGTTGTTAGATCGAAATGCTGGTTTTTGGAATGAACATCCGGAGGCTCGACGCGGGCTGGAGGAGCAGAATGAATCGGGTAAACCTTTGTCGGAGATAGAACGCGAATTATTAGCGTTTTGTGATGAGCATTTTGCGGGTGAAACGAAGATTCTGTTAGCAGGCAATTCAATCCATCAGGATCGTCGATTCATTGACCAATGGTGGCCGACGTTGTCAAAAAAACTACATTATCGTGTGTTGGATGTGAGTGCTTGGAAGGTGGTGTTTGAAGGTAAATATGGTAAGAAATTCGCCAAGCCAGAAGATCATCGAGCACTGGAAGACATTCGCGGCAGTATTATGGAACTTGAATATTATTTGAAAAAGGTAAAGGTATGACACATAAACAATTTGAAGAATTTATCCTAAGCTTGTCGGGCGTATGGCTGGATTATCCGTTTGGTGAGGATGTTGCGGTGTATAAATTTGGTAGAGATAATGACGGTGCGGGGAAAATGGTGGCATTGGTGACGGAAGGTTCAAAGCCGCTCAGAGTAAGCCTAAAATGCGATCCGTTGTTGGCACAGAATTTACGAGAAAAGTACGAAACGGTTTTACCAGGTTATCATTTGAATAAAAAGCACTGGAATACGATTATTTGTTCAGGTCAATTGACTGACGAAGAAGTTTTTGACTTGGCGAGGTTGAGCTATCGATTAGTTTCAGAAACCTAATCTGCCTTAATTATTTGATTGATCTGCTTCTGGATATTCTCTAAATCGCCAGCAGTTTTTACTAGCCATTCGCGCATCTTTTTTGACTTAGTGGACTTGTATACCTTTTTCATCATGTTGATTGTATCTGTTATTTGCACATTCATCTCATGAGCGTAAGTAACATCCAGTTGTGTATTTAGAAGAGCTTCATCTAATTTTTTCTCTAATTTTTCTGATGGATCTAAGGCAAGGATTTCCTTTTGTTTTTCCTTATAATTGATGCCGGCTGATTGAAGTGCTTCGCCCATTGAGGCATCTGCAGTAGTTAATACTGCAACCAGAGAACTATTAGTGGTCTGCAGGCTGGTTGAGCGAAACTTGTTATTGTATTTTTTGGAAATAGTGAGTAGCTTATTAACGCGTGATGCAACTTGTGACGGATTGGTATTTGGCGTAGAATCTTGCGAAAAAACGAATATCGCAATGAGAGTTATTAGACCAATAAAGCTCAAAATAGCGATAATTATTTTGGTTTTTTTATCAAAACCTTCCGCCGGTGGAGGTGTGGCAATTTGATTCAGATAATCGATACCTTGAGGTTGGTTATTCAAATTGTCAGGATACATGTTCCTATTTAACCACAAACAATAACAGAGGTAAAGAGTGATATAATAAAAATATGAATGATGCCAAAGAAGAAGTGCGGGCGCGACTGAACATCGAGGATGTAATTGGTGAGTATGTTCAGTTGAAGCGAGCGGGGCGCAATTTGAAGGGCTTAAGTCCGTTTACCGACGAGCGAACCCCAAGCTTTATGGTCAGTCCAGAAAAGCAGATTTGGCACGATTTTTCTTCTGGAAAAGGTGGCGATATTTTTACATTTGTGATGATGGTGGAAGGAATGGATTTTCGTCAATCGCTGGAGCATTTGGCTCGGAAGGCGGGCGTTGATCTGACTTTGTTTTCTAACGGCGACGGACGAACAGCCAAGCGTCGAGCCAGAGCCAGAGAAGCGCTTAAATTGGCTGCCAATTTTTATCAGCAGAATTTGGTAAAAAATTCATTAGCTCTGGATTATGTGGTTAAAAAACGGCGGTTAAATCGTCAGACGATTGGTGATTTTTTGATTGGCTATGCGCCGGAGAATGGCGACACATTGACGAAAGCATTGGAAAAAAGAGGATTTTCTAGGCAGGAATTGGCGGACGCTGGCTTGTCGAATCGGTTTGGTGGCGATTTGTTTCGTGGGCGAATGATGGTGGCTTTGAGTGACGGCAACGGAGAAGTTGTGGGATTTACGGGCAGAATTATTCGTGACGATCCGCGCGCGCCAAAATACTTGAACACGCCGCAAACGCTGTTATTCGATAAATCGCGACATATCTTTGGTTTGCATCAAGCCAAGGAGGCGATTCGAAAAAGCGATATAGCGGTGATTGTTGAGGGTAATTTGGATGTAATTAGCAGTCATCAAGCGGGCGTCAAAAATGTGGTTGCGACCTCTGGAACAGCGATGACGACGCAGCATTTGAAGTCGCTTAGTCGATTGGCAGGGCGGATTCGCTTGGCGTTTGATGGCGATCGAGCGGGAGTTAACGCGACGGAGCGCGCTATCAATTTGGCGCAGGAGGTCGGCGTGGAGTTGGAAGTGGTGAGTTTGCCTGATGGTGTCAAAGATCCAGACGAATTGATCCAAAAAGATCCAGCGCTTTGGCAAGCGGCGATTGACCAATCTCAGCCAGCGGTGGATTGGGTGATTGCTAGATATGCGGAAATGGAGAATTTGAAGTCGGCGGAAGGTAAACGGCGATTTTCGACTATTGCGCTGAGAATTGTCCGAGGTTTGAAAGATCCGGTGGAACAAGAGCATTATTTGTCGGTGATTTCTGAAAAAACTGGCGCGTCAATTACCGCGCTGAAGGCAAAATTGTCGAATGAAAAAGTCGCTGAGCATCAATTGAAAAAGGCGAAAATTGAGAAAGAAAAACCGACTCCGGTTCAGGATGAAACTGAGGATATGCTGGCGGGGTTGGCGGCGAGTGAAAAATCTGTGCGGCGTTGGCTGGCGGCGGTTTCTGGAGAAATGCTGGATGATGACAACGCACGACAGTTGATTGGCTATTTGCGGAAAAACCCAGACGCGGATTTGGGCGAGGTTCCGCTGGACTTGCAAAAAATCGAACAGTATGTGAAAATAGTACAGTTGAAAAGTGAAAGTCGTTACGCCAATTGGGAGCAAAAAAGCTTAGACGAAGAAATGGCTCGGCTAGTCAGACAGATAACAATTAAACATCGCGAAAACAAAAAGAATCAATTATTAACGCAGCTTAGAGATGCCGAGGCGTCGGGTGATGAGGTTTTGTCTCAGAATTTACGCCAGAGCTTAAATAATCTGATTAAGGAGAAAATGTGAGCGACGATATCACGACGAAGCCAGTAAACTTAAATGAAGATGATGATTTTGATCCAACACTTATAGACGAAGAAGAATCGGAAGATTTGGATTCGTTGACAGCTGGGCAATATTTGGATGATGTGTCGGACGACTCCGTTCGTTTGTATTTGAGGGAAATTGGTAAAATTCCACTACTTAGTGCTGAAGAAGAAATGGACTTGGCGCGCCGAATTGTTGAAGGCGATAAGAAGGCTAAGGATAAGATGGCTGAGGCGAATATGCGTTTGGTGGTGTCAATTGCTAAGCGATATTCGGGTCGTGGTTTGGACTTTTTGGATTTGATTCAAGAGGGAAATACTGGACTTTTGCGTGCGGTTGAGAAGTTTGATCCGGATAAGGGCTTTAAGTTTTCGACTTATGCAACTTGGTGGATTCGTCAGGCGATTACGCGTGCGATTGCTGATCAGGCGCGAACGATTCGTATTCCAGTTCACATGGTGGAAACGATCAATAAATTACTGCGTACTCAGCGACGAATGACACAGGAATTGAATCGCGAGCCGACAATTGAAGAATTGTCTAAAGAGCTGGATATGGAACCAGAGAAAATTGAATATGTCATTAAGATCAAGCAAGACATTTCTTCTTTGGATGCCGGTGTTGGTCGTGACGGTGAAGATGATGACTCTGTATTGCAAGATTTTATCGTTGACGAAGATACGGTTTCGCCAGAAGATTCCGCTTCAAATCAATTGTTAAAAGAGCAAGTTCAGGAAATTCTATCGAGTTTGAGTGATCGTGAGCAGAAAATTGTTCGAATGCGTTTTGGTTTGGATAATGGAAAAAATCACACTTTGGAAGAAGTTGGTCAGGAGTTTGCGGTTACGCGTGAGCGAATCCGCCAGATTGAAGCTAAGGCGCTAGCAAAACTTCGCAAACACAAAGACGCGAAAAAACTTTACGAATATCTGGATTAATTAACACTGTTCGGGTGATTTACAAAAATGGGCGTCGTGGGTTGCGGCGTCTATTTTTTGATGTAATTGCTCGAGGCTGCCGTCATTTATAACAAAGTAATCAGCGATGGCAATTGGTCCACCTTTTTCCAGGTTCTCAATTTCCGACCAGTCGCGCTGATCGACTTCGTGCGGTTGCATTGGACGTTCCGTACGCTTAGCCATTCGTTGATAACGGAGGTATTTCGGTGTAACAATAGCAATAACAACAACTTGTCCAGGAAATTCGTGTTTGAGGAGTTTATATTCACTCCAAGTGTATAGTCCATCCAAAACGATTTTATTTTGGCCAGCATTAATCAAATCGTGGATATTTTTTATGACGCGTTTGATTACGAAATCTTTGCCTTCACGGCGACGAATTTCTTCGCGGAATTGTTGTTGATTGTCCCAAGTTTTTTCAATTCCGGCTTCGTCCATGGCTTTATAAATAACGCCACCGAAGTAAATTTTTGGAAATCCTTTTTCTGTCAAATATTCGACAGCTGAGCTTTTACCGCTGCCCGCCAATCCAACCAGGGCGATAATTTTTGCGTGTGGTTGTGTCATGTACTAATTTTAACAATTTGTTGACATTCTTCCAAATAGGGAGTATGTTTATGATAAGTGTTATGGAAACGCTTCATAAACAAGTTGAAGGGTTACCTCAGAATTCTTTTTCTGACCTTGATACTGAGGGTCAAGAAAATCTAACAGAGAACTATAAGATAATGGCTCAGATTGAAGAGCTGGAGTCGAAATTTGATCATAATCCAGATGGTAGCGAGAAATGGCAAAGGTTTGTTGACGAGCCTATCGAGGATCAATATGGGCAGATTTGGATGATTTGGGAAAATCCTGTCGCCTCGCTATCTAATTCGAAAAGTCGCTATCAGATATACACAATCTTACAAAATGATATGTTTGAGGATGAAGGCGATACGAATAATTTGACTATAGAAGCATATAAAAAATTTGGACAAGCTGCTATATCCGCTGTTTGGTCGGTGGTAAAATTATCTATGGATTTTAAATATGTTATCGTTAATGATGCGTCATGTTTTGACTATTCCAGAATATTTAAGGAATGCTCTACTAAAACGTACGAATTTGAGGTTGGTCGTGATGAAGACAATATGCCAATATTGCTTGATGTGATTTTGAACGGTGACAATCCTCCAATTTGTGTTTATCATGACCAAGTAAGAGAATATGAGGAAAATCTATTAGGAGAAGTTTCGTCGAAGGCAGTGCGTCACAATCAAGCAGAAAACTTGAAAAAAATCTTTTCAAAAAAAGTATTACAAAGTTTAGATTCCAAGTCGATCAATTCTCTGACGACAGCCGCTTAAATGATACAATAGAACTATGAAGCGTCTAGTGGTTATTGATGGAAAGTCGGTGTTTTACCGAGGTTATTATGCTATGCCGGGATTGTCGATGGCGGATGGAACTCCGACTGGTGGAGTATACGGATTTGTCAGTTTGGCAATTGAAATGATTAAAAAGTTAGAGCCAGATTATGTGGCAGTAGCTTGGGATAAACGAGGTACGAATATTCGCAAGCGGCGGGAATTATATCCAGAATATAAAGCTGGTCGCAAGCCAGCGCCAGATGATTTTTACCAGCAAATACCGATTTTACACGAGTTGCTTGATGCGTTTGGCTGGCCGCTTTATGAGATCGATGATTACGAGGCGGATGATATTATGGGCGCATTTGCCAGACAAGCGGAATCTCGTGGAATTGAAACGTGCTTGATAACATCGGATTTGGACGCATTGCAATTGATATCACCGATGACCAAGGTTTACGCCATGAAAAATGGCCTAAGGAACATCGAAGAATTCACGTCGGAATATTTTGAAGAAAAATACGGAATTCGGACAGAACAATTCTTAGATTTGAAAGCGCTAAAGGGTGATTCTAGTGACAATTTACCGGGTGTGCCGGGAATTGGTGAAAAAACGGCGGTTAAATTATTGCAGCAATATGAAACGCTGGACGGGGTTTACAAGCATCTGGACGAACAAAAAGGCGCTTTGCGAACGAAGTTGGAAAATGGTCGAGAGTCGGCATATTTGACCAAGCAAGTGGCGGAAATTTGGACTGATGTGCCGATTGAGCTGGATTGGGACGTAGCGGATGTGAATGATTGCGACTTTACGCGAGTGGCAGAAATTTTGCAAAAATTAGAATTCCAATCGCTGATTGGACGATTGCCAAAAACAATGCAAATGGCGGAAGGTGAGAAAATCGAGCAAATAAATTTGAATATTCCGACGGTTGAAAAAATGCCCGACACACCGATGTTTGAGGCGGAAAATATAATATATATCGATTCGTCGGAGCCTGATGTAATTTACATAAGCTCGAATCCTGAGTCAGCGTGGATGGCGAAAATTGATGAAATTAGTCAATCTATGTGGCGATTATTGGCACAGGGAATTGTGATCGCGGTGGATGTCAAACGGTTATATCACGCGTTGGATAATTATGGCGTGGCGGTGCGTTTTCATGAAGTTTGGGACGTTGAGCAGGCGGCGTTTTTGATTGATCCGTTGAAGCGTGATCGTAGTTTGAATGCGCTGTCTGGTGATTTTTCTGACAACAATTCTGCGGCTTATCAATTAGCTCGCTTACACAAAATTTATCGTGAACAAAAAGTTTACATGTCGAACAATTCGCAAATTGCGCGTGTGGCTTACGAGTTTGATTTTCCAGTAATTTGGCCGTTATTCCAGATGGAAAAACGCGGGATGAAGCTGGACGATACGTTATTAAAACAGATGGGCGATGAGCTGGCGGCGGAAGTTGGTGAGCTTGAACAACAAATGTATTCTATGGCTGGATACGAGTTTAATGCGTCTAGTCCAGCGCAACTTTCTGAGGTTTTGTTTACCAAATTGCAATTACCAACTGCGGGCATAAAAAAGGGAAAAACTGGATATTCGACAGGTCAAAAAGAGTTGGATAAATTGCGCGGACAACATCCGATTATCGAGTTGATTGAGCGATATCGAGAATTGACTAAATTGATCAGCACATACATTGAGGCGTTGCCAAAATTGATGGCGACTGATGGGCGAATTCACACTACATTCAATCAGGATGTAACCAGCACGGGGCGACTGAGCAGCACAAATCCGAATTTGCAAAATATTCCGGTGCGAACTGAACTGGGTAGGAAAATTCGCCAGGCGTTTGTTCCGAGTGATGGCAAGGTTTTTGTTGGCGCAGATTATTCGCAATTTGAACTGAGGCTGGCGGCTGTGTTGGCGGGCGATGAGAAGTTAATTGAAGACTTTAATAGCGATGTTGATATTCATGCAAAAACGGCGGCGGAAACATACGGAATATCAATTGACGAAGTGAGCAAATCTCAGCGCCGAGCAGCGAAAGTGATCAATTTTGGTGTACTTTACGGAATGAGTCCGCATGGTTTGGCGGCGGCTACAGGAATGTCATTTACAGAGGCGAAAAAGTTTATTGATCATTAT
>CAUTQX010000003.1:0-40050 GCA_963540705.1 uncultured Candidatus Saccharibacteria bacterium | reverse complement strand
ATTCAGTGTAAAACTCGCTGCCGCTCGACTTGCATGTGTTAGGCACGCCGCCAGCATTCATCCTGAGCCAGGATCAAACTCTCCGTTAAAATCTACTTTGTATCAAAGTATTAAGGCTCTACAAAAATATAAACTGACGATGATATTGCACAATCAAATTGTTAAGGTTCATCTTAAGTCAGACTGAAGTATGATTTACCTCACTTTACAGATTGTAAACCGTTGCTTAACTCGCACTCCAGCAACCAGACTTGTTACTAATCTTACCGTATATAATTGCTTAGGTCAATAGATTTTTACAATTATTTTGTTGCGAAAAATACAACGACAGCCACAACCACTCCAATAGCCGCTCCAGCCGCCGCTTCTACAGGGGTATGACCATGTGCTACGCGAAGTTTTTTCAGCTTACTACCCTGCTCAGAAATTAACTTGTTAAGCGTTTCACCCTGTATTCCAGATGAATAGCGAACCATCATAGCGTCGTATATCACTATAATAGCCAGCCAAGTAGCTAGTCCAAATACAGAACTACCCCAGCCATCTTGTAGTCCCAGAAAAATCGCCAACGATACAACAATTGCACTATGCGCGCTAGGCATACCACCAGATAGAAGTATCTTTGGATTTGTATCACCGTTAAATACTCGGCGATTACGACCCATAAGATGAAACACTTGCTTCAACCCTTGAGATATCACCCATGCGATTGCTGGAACTATCAAGACTTTCACTATTAATTACCCTCATCCTGCGGACGATCCGCCATCAAGCCAATAGACGAAACAGCGTCGCCGTCAGATAGACGCATGATAGTCACACCCTGAGTTGTCCTGCCAAGCAGTTTAATATCACTCAAGCCTAATCGGATAGTCTGGCCATTTTGAGAAACCAGCAACGCCTCTGTTATTTCTGGGTCGATAGTCTGCACAGAGATAATCGGACCAGTTTTTGCAGTTACAACTGCGGCTTTTATACCAACTCCGCCACGTTTATGGCTTGGGAAATTCGACACCTTTGTACGTTTACCGAAGCCTTTTTCGCTAACCACCAGCAAAGTTTGGTCGTCGCCCGTAACGATATCCATACCAACAACAGAGTCGTTTGGACGCAATCTGACGCCGCGGACACCACGAGCTGATCTACCCATTGGACGAGTGTCTTTTTCGTTAAAGCGAATAGCCTGTCCAGCCGAAGTAGATATGATTACGTCATTTTCGCCACTCGTCCTCTTTATCCAGCGAAGCTCATCACCTTCATCTAGCTTAATTGCGATCAATCCGTTCGTACGAACATTGGCATAATCTTTTACAGGGGTCTTCTTAACTGTACCCTTCTTCGTCGCCATGAATAGATAGCCGTCTTCGTTGGCGTTCTTTTCGTGCTTGATAATCGCTGTTATCTTCTCTTCTGGCTGAAGTTGCAACAAGTTAACAGCCGCGACGCCCTTCGCGCTCAAGCCTGCAGCCGGCACCTCATAAGCTTTCAGTCGGAAAATCCTACCCATATTAGTAAAGAATAATAGATAATCGTGCGAACTTGCCTGGACAACTTGATCAATGACATCTTCCTCCTTGGTTGTCATTCCACGCTTACCTTTGCCGCCACGATTTTGCCTGCGATAATCACTCACAAGAGTTCGCTTGATGTAATTTTCGCTCGTAAGCAAAATAACCGATTCCTCTTCCGGAATTAGCTCCTCATCAGAGAATTTCCCTAATTCGTGATTGATGATTTTACTACGTCGCTCATCGCCATACTTTTCTTTCATGGCGAGCAACTCTTCCTTAACGACACGCAAAATCTCGTTCTCGTCAGCCAAAATTGCCTCCAGCTTCTTAATCAGTTCATGAAGCTGCTTCAATTCTTCTTCAATCTTGTCGCGCTCCAATCCCTGCAATCGTCGTAGTTGCATCGCCAAAATTGCGGCCGCTTGAATTTCCGACAGACCAAATCTCTCCATCAAACGTTTGTCGGCATCATCATAACTTTCGCGAATTGTCTTGATCACCTCGTCAATATGATCAAGCGCAATTTTCAGACCTTCCAATATATGAGCTCGCTCTTTAGCTTTTCGAAGTTCAAACTCAGTCCTGCGTCGAATAACACCTTGGCGATGCTTAATGAATTCCGCCAAAATCTCTTTCAAGCCCATGACCTTAGGCTGAATTCCATTGACCAAAGCCAGGACATTATAGTGGAATGACGTCTGCAATCCGGTCAATTTATACAATTGATTAAGAATCTTCTTTGGGTAAGCATCTTTCTTCAGTTCAACAACAACGCGAACCTTACCGCGAGCACTCTCATCTCGCGCATCGGCAATATGCGTTATTTTCTTCGCAAGGACAAGTTCTCGAACCTTATCAACAAAACCTTCCTTACTCATACCATATGGAACTTCGGTGATTATAATGCTGTAACGGCCATTTTTGCGCTCTTCAATCGACGCAACCGCACGAATCGTAACTGAACCACGCCCAGTTTCATATGCCTGACGCATCGGCGCACCACCGTAAACTTCTGCGCCCGTTGGAAAATCGGGACCTTTAATATGAGTCAAAAGTTCATCTAGCGTAATTTCAGGATTATCTATTTGAGCAACTGTAGCATCAACCACCTCACCAAGGTTGTGCGGTGGAATATTCGTTGCCATACCAACAGCAATACCCATCTGACCGTTCAATAGAATATTTGGGACGGCTGACGGCAAAACTACCGGCTCTTTTTCTGTTCCGTCGAAGTTATCACGAAAGTCAACGGTTTCTTTGTCGATGTCAGACAGCAACTCGCCGCCAATTTTATCCATTCGCGCCTCAGTATAACGAGAAGCTGCTGGCTCGTCACCGTCCATAGAACCGAAGTTACCCTGACCTTCAACCAGCGTATAACGCATCTTCCACGGCTGAGCCAAGTTCACCATAGCATCATAAATTGACGAGTCACCGTGCGGGTGATAATTACCCATAACTTCACCGACGATCTTTGCCGACTTCACTGTAGCGTGAGGAGCGCGCCAACCATTCTTATTCATCGCATAAAGAATACGACGATTAACCGGCTTCAATCCGTCACGAACATCTGGCAAGGCGCGGTCAATAATAACCGACATAGAATACTTCAAGAAAGAGTCTTCCATGACGCGCTCAACCGTAGATTTTTCAATACCGCGAATCTCTGGTTCTTCGTTCAGAATTTCTGGTTCTACTATATTTTTATTGTCATTATCCGCCATATTTCCTCCTTAAAAGTCCAAATCTTCCACATTAACCTTAGCGGCATTTGTTTGAATAAAATTTTTCCTCAATTCTACGCTATCACCCATAAGCTTCGTAAATATCGCGTCTGCCCGTTCTGCGTCCTCAATATTAACCTTCACTAATGTTCGATTTTCTGGATTCATAGTCGTTTCCCATAATTGGGCGGCATCCATCTCGCCAAGACCCTTAAATCGCTGTTGTGCCGTGTAGCCTGCCTGCTTAAATTTCTCAGCATTTTCATCAATCTTTACACCGGCAGCTTTACGTTCATTAATCTTTTCGTTCAATTTTTGCTCGAGAGCTGCTTCATCATAGACATAATCTATCTTACGATTGCTGCCAGTTCCTCTACTCAACCCAAACAGTGGCGGCTTCGCTAGATAGACATGCCCAGCTTCAATAACTTCAGACATATATCGGAAGAAGAATGTCATGAGAAGCGTCGAAATGTGAGCACCGTCAACATCGGCATCTGTCATAAATATAATCTTGTCGTAACGAATACCACTGATGTCAAATTGGTCGCCAATTCCAACGCCCATAGCCTTAATCAACGAAACAATTTCAGCATTAGCAAACATCTTATCAAACCTTGCGCGCTCAGTATTCAACACCTTACCGCGAAGAGGAAGAACAGCCTGAATAGTCGAATCGCGACCATCCTTAGCAGAGCCCGCAGCAGAGTTACCCTCAACGATAAATAGTTCACAATCTTTTCGGTTCCGAGATGAACAGTCGGTCAATTTAGACGGCAAATTCAAACCTTCAAATGCACCCTTACGGATAACGTTATCGCGTGCAGCCCTGGCTGCCTTACGAGCTCGCGCCGCCAAGGTTGCCTTACCAACCACCTTCTTAGCAGTAGCTGGATTTTCTTCCAAATAATACGCAAAATATTCGCTCATCACCTGGTCGACATAGCGGCGCATTTCTGGATTACCAAGTTTATTCTTCGTCTGACCTTCGAACTGAGGATCTGGCAATTTAACCAGAATAACCGCCGTCAAACCTTCACGAATATCATCACCAGTTAGATTATCCTCTTTTTCTTTCAGTAGGCTATTCTTACGAGCATAATCATTAATTACACGCGTGAGGGCTGTTCGAAAACCAACCAAATGAGTACCGCCATCAGGAGTTAAGACGTTATTGGCAAATGGTTTTACCACTTCAGCGTAAGTGTCGTTATACTGAACTGCAATTTCCACCATACAATCTTCAACCTGCTTCTCGACGTAAAATATATCGTCCGATAAAACATCTTTACCGATGTTCAGATTCTTCACATAACTCTGAATACCGCCTTCAAAGTAGAAAGCTTTTCGTTCGCCAGTCCGCTCATCAATAACCGACGTGTGAATGCCTTTCGTAAGGTACGCCTGATGGCGAAGATAATTAACAACCCATTTATAATCAAAATTAACCGTCTCTTTAAAGATGGTTGGGTCTGGATAAAATGTAATTGTCGTTCCAGAATCATCAGACTTTCCAACCACTTCTAATTCTGTCTGAGGCACGCCTGTTGCGTATTCTTGGCGATAAACTTTGCCATTCTTTCTAACCTCAGCGATCATCCGCGTAGACAATGCATTCACAACACTCGAGCCAACACCATGAAGTCCAGACGACACCTTATAGCCGCCGCCACCAAACTTACCGCCGGCGTGCAAGATTGTTAATACCGTCTCCAATGTACTCTTACCTGTCTTTGGATGTTTGTCAACAGGAATACCACGACCGTCATCAGATACTCGAACACCACCATCCTTTAACAAAGTTACTTCGACCTTTGTGGCATAACCAGCAATTGCCTCGTCAATTGAGTTATCGGCAATCTCTTTAATCAAGTGATGTACGCCCTCATACCCCGTACTACCGATGTACATCCCTGGACGCTTACGAACCGGCTCAAGACCCTCTAGGACCTGGATTTGTGAGCCATCATAAGATTGTTCATTTGTTTGTTTAGCCATATCTCCCTCACTATTATCTGAATTATCAGCTCTTTTCAACAAACCTATTATACATCAAAATAGATATATTCTCAAACTATTTACTTTTTCAGCATGCTTATGCTAAAGTTAGATTAAAGTTATATAACAACAAAAATAAAAGAGGTCAAAATGTTCAAAAAAATTATCTCGCGCCTACCATATAGCCCTTCAATGATCCACAATTTGGGTTTTTATGCGAAACGCTTGCGTAAAGAAGAAGCTACCCGAAAGATCGGGCTTATCTTAACCGCCCTAGCGCTTATTGTGCAATCTTTCACTGTTTTTTCACCGCCAGAATCGGCCAATGCAGCAGATTCCAGCGACTTAATTTACGGCGGAATTTCTAGCGGTCAGCAATTGATGGCTCATTATGATGCGAACACAAATAACATTCGCGACCTCTATAATCACCTTGGCATTAGTCGTGCCAACCTGGTAGCTGCTACGGGAAATCTCCAAACCTTAAATAGTAACATGGGGACTTACTCATGGGGACTTACTCCTCACTTTGGTGCAGCAAGAGGTGAAGGGTCTTACGTAGTTCGCACATCACAAGGTGGCGCCCGTACTTTCTATTATCGACCTCACAACCTCTGGGGTAACTTCTCATACAGAGCATTCGTTGGATATTCGGCTGGAACTGGATGGTTTGCAATCATGCTTAACTGTGGCAACTTAATCCTAAAATTTGCACCACCAAGTCATCAATGCCCAACGGGACAAGTTGGCACATACCCGTACTGCTCTACTCCGCCTAAGCCAGTAGCCACCTGTAATGCTCTAGATGTAAAAAAGAATGGCGATACATATCAATTTACTGCTAACGCCAGTGTTGCTAACGGTGCTACGATCCAAAAATATACCTATAGCGTATATAGGGGAAATACTTTAGTAAAAACTATTAATAGCAACAATAGAATAGCTACATATACAGAGAAAACGCCAGGATCATACAAAGTAGTCTTAACTGTACATAGCTCGCTAGGAGATAGAACTTCAAACGCCTGCGTAAAGACATTTACTATACCAGAGCCAGCAAGATGTCCTCAAAACCCTAAATTATTAAAGGATGATCCTCAGTGCCAACCATGCCCAGGCGACTCTACTATCTGGATTAACGATAGTCGATGTTCTGCCTCGTTCGTACAGACAAAAACCGCAGTTAATCTCACCCAGAATAACGCTGACGCAACAACTACGGTTGCAAAATCTGGAGATCGAATTACCTATACTCTTTCGGTGAAAAACAAGGGACTTAAAGAGGAGGAATTTACATTCAAAGATCAAGTCAGCGACCTATTAGAATATGCAGACATATTCGACGCTGGCGGCGGAACATTGACAGATGACAAGAACGCCAGCGCGGGCAGTGGTAACGCAAAAGTACTAGTATGGAACCCTATAAAGATCAAGCCAGGAGAAACTCAAAAGCGCAGCTTTACCATCCAAATAAAGAACAGCATTCCAGCAATGGCTAGTGGTAAAAGTAATCCAATGTCTTACGACTGTAGGATTGATAATACATTTGGCAATACTGTCAGTACAAAAATTGACTGCCCTGCACCAAAAGTTATTGAACAAACCACTTCACAACTGCCAAAAACTGGTGCCAGCGAGAATATGATGTTCGCAGGAATTATTGCAGCCGTGGTCGTATACTTCTACGCTAGATCACGTCAATTAAATAAAGAAGTTAGAATCATTCGGCGAGACATGTCCGCAGGAACTTTATAGGAGGTGAAAAATGAGTGAAAAATTAAGATCTACCGTAGAGAATGCTGTCGACACCAGAGAATTAGCAGATTTAAGCAGAGAAAAAGCTGCTGAAATCGAAAGGTCTCTAGAAAAGGCGGTTGAAAAAGAAAAATCAAATGCCGAAAATGAAAATAGCATTAAACATGAGGCTATAGAAATTGCCGCCCGCCAAGAAAAGCGACAAGAACAAAAAGAATCTAAAGAGATAAAAGAAGATAAGCCTCTTACAAAAAAAGATATTGAAGCTTCGTATAAGAAGACTTTGGAAAATGTACAAGACCAACTATCAGCTCCATCCAGGGCTTTCAGCAAGGTCATTCATAATCCAGTCGTCGAAAAGACTAGTGACACAATTGGCAATACCGTTGCCCGCCCTAACTTAATCATTTCTGGCGCCTTAGGAGCAATAGCTTCTGTTGTTGTGTATTTTATCGCCAAACGATACGGATACCTACTATCAGGATCAGAAACTATTATCCTGTTTGTAGCTGGCTGGTCTATCGGTGCTGTTATTGAATACGCTCGAGTAGGGTTTATCAACAACAGAAAAAATAGCTAGATAAGTATCAGACTTATCTCAAACTAATCATCACTTCACTATCATCATCATCGCCATTGCGTAAATCGAGCCGATTCTTAACCACAGGTTGGCTCGGTTTTACATTTACAGAAGAGACAGGGTTATTATTTGTAGGCATAGACGCATTTGTCCTATTGATGACAGTACTATCTATCGCAGAAGGTTGGCTTTGCTGTTTGCTGTCAAGATTAGAGGTCGTAGCATTTACGCTATTTATGTTAGAAGGCGCACTATTAATCACTCCTGGGCGACTTTGCGGATTTTGTATCTGTGGAATTTGCGAATTTACTGGCTTTGCAGTTGGATTAGAAGCAGGCTTCCCGCCTAGCTGCTGCCTCTTAGCTAACCACTCATCCAAGAACGATGACCCACCACCCGATGGTTTCTGGCTAGCAGAAGACGCTAACTGAGAAGGGCTCGTCTTTGACTGAACGCTACCTCTAATTCTATCAAATATTTCTTTCTCAACGACAGCTCGCGGCCTACCGTATTTAGCAGCAGACAATCTCACTAATGCATCCCTCAGCTGATTATTAACTTGCCCCATCGGAGGAATCCAATTCATACTAAACGGCGCAGACGGCACATTATTAATCATCACAGAGGTTATAGATTGGAAGTTTGGCAATTTAGCCAAGTCGTCGACATCGAAGGTCGGCTGGAACTTCTTAACCATCAATTCGGCGTCAGTCACACCGATACGCCCAGAAATAACCGTACCTACGTTACCAATAATAGCTTCTCGTATCTTATCTGTTAACTGGGTCATGAACTGGTTACCCATAATAAGACTCAATTTATACTTACGAGCTTCAGACAAAATAGATTCAAAGCTATCAGTGGCGAAGTTCTGAAACTCGTCAACATACAATGAGAAATCAACTCGCTGATCCTCTGGAATATCTGCTCGAGACATTGCTGCCGCTTGAAATTTCATCACAAAAATAATACCCAAGAGCTTAGAGTTAAGTTCACCCATCTTACCTTTCGACAAGTTAACCAGCAAAATCTTATTATTATCCATAATTTCGCGCAAATTAAATCCAGATTTAGTCTGACCAATGATATTGCGCATTGCATCGTTGGAAATAAATGGTCCAAACTTTGATACAACCCATGAAATAACCTCACCTGCCTCATTTGACCTCTGTGACGCAGGAAATTCCTTTGTCCAGAAATCAATAACTTGCTGATCTTTTACATACTTAAGCTTGCTTTTCACAAATTCAGGATCAATAAGGCACTTCGGCACGTCAATAAACGTTCCACCAGCAGGATCCGACATCAATAATAAAGCGCAGTTTCTAAAAATATGCTCCAGGCGAGGACCAACAATTCCCGTATGTCCTGGATCGTAAAGGCCATACAGCATATTAATCGCCTCTTGAACCAAAAAGTCTTTTTGGTCTGGAGTGTCGAACTCAAACATATTCAAGCCAATTGGATTAGTCATGTCGGCAGGATTAAAGTAGATAATATCCTCAACGCGTTCTTTTGGAACCTTACCTAATAAAGATTCAACCAAATCACCGTGCGGATCAATAAAGGCGAATCCCCGACCGTCCATCATATCCTGATAAGCCATATTTTCCTGCAAGACAGATTTACCAACGCCTGTTTGACCAATAATATATACGTGGCGGCGACGGTCTTTTGTTCCGATTCGAATAGGTTTTTTGACTCCTCGAAATTCGTTATATCCAATCAGCAAACCCTCATCCAAAACGTCTGTTGGTCCATCAACCTGCTTGGACATCTGTCGCTTAACTTGTGAAGTCGGGATCGCGTTAGCTCCAGGCAAATGGAATAACGTTGCCATTTCTACACTGTTGAGAATATTACTACGAGTTTCCTGAGGGAAGAACCTCATAATATATGCTGTTGTCATTTCCTCAACATTCCTAGTTAAAGAGAACTTAAACCCATTATTGCGCGGTGAGTCAAACAACGAGAAAGCTGCTATTATATTTTTTAACAACACTTGAGAGCGCGCCGCAGTGTTTGACGAAATTACAACACGCACCAGAACTTCATACGCAGGATAGCGAGCTTTTTCGCTGATAGCATCCACTTCCGCCTGCTCTAAAGACGTTAGCTGCTTGTCCTCAGAACTAGAGCCACCGTCTTTTTCATTATTCTCTGGCGGTTTCCACAGAGCCTCCATAATATCCATAGGAGCAACGCCTCCAAAGCCTTTCTTCTTGCCCTTATTTTTCTTTATGCCGTCAATATGAGACTCTGAAGCCTTGGACCAACCGTCATACGCCGGACGTAGTAAAAATTGCACACCTATTCCATCTTCTTTGGATGCCGAAGATAAAGCATTTAATAATGCCCTGGAAGCATCTCTTTTCGACTCCTGATAAGTCGATATTGGATAAACAAAAGACTTTTTCAGGGTGAATTCGCCACCGATGGTTCCGCTCATCTTGCCGACCTTGCTGAATATATTAGTATCAGATACCTCTTCTAGCCGAGCAGAAGGATATGCTGCCGCTACAGCTTGACGAATAACATCAACCAACACTAGCGGAACAACAGCATAATAGTGAACTAACCCACCATGTGCAACAATCTCAAACGATATATGACGTTGACCGTAGACTTTACTTTTGAATCCTTTAGTCGCCGTACTTGAGATAATATTGTACATTACCTGGGCTTGCGACAGCACCTCTTCAGTTAAATCTCGCTCATCTCGATTTGAACTATTGATGTCTTCACTTGTCGGAGGCAAATGTATAAGCAACGGCACCATCTTCAAGCCTCGTTCATAATTTTTGGCTTCCCTCAGCATGTTACGATACAACACAAAAGCTACCGCAGAACCAGCGGCTATAATAACAATCGCGATAAAACTAACTATCAAAGGACCCGCACCCATATAAAACCCTACTTACTACCGTCGTCATTTTGACCTAAAGTCTTATTATATCGTTTTTTTAAATAATCAGCCTGCAGCTGTGCAATAACTCTATTCCTCTCATATGGATTATCTTTTGTTAAAGCTATAATCTTTTTAACTTTATCCACCCATTCTCTTTCTATCAAGTCTTCATCCGCTGCCACCAGAGGAGTATCATCATCAGCTACTACCCCCGACTGCTTCGTACTTTGAGCGTCGTTTTGAGATAAAGGAACTGTTGTAGTATTATCAACAGGCAAAGCCACAGGGATATTGTTATATTGTTCAACCCTAGTGCCAAGTGATTGCTCAGACTCTCTTCCGACTTCAGGATTTAATGATGTATTTTCTACATTATACTCACCGCCACCTATATTTTGTGGCTGCACCTCAGGGGTCCTATTAACTTGTGGCAGTTCGGGATTCATAAATATATTGTACCACGTAACTGCTTAAAATACACGACTACGTTCAGGACGGGATTAGTATCTTTTATGTATAAAAAAACACGCTAGCAGCTCAAACACACCAAGTAATGATATCTCAAAGATCCCAACATCGCCCATCGATTGCATACCCACATAAATAACTGGAGCAAGAGAGATTACAGTAGAGTAATAATACGTCTTATACTTAGATTCATTGCGACTATTCTTGAAATTAAAAAATTTCGCAGCTATTCGCTCCGATGTTAAAAATACTACATAAGTTAGACAGATAAATAGTACATACAAACATACAAAAAACGCTAAAATCCCAAACGGACCAGCAGAACTCGGGTTTGTCGCGTTCAAAATAACCGCAGTCAAAATCAATGCAACCAACGCTATAAAACTAATTATCTTCATCCCCATACTCACATCATACTATACACAAGAAGCCTGAGCGATAATACTATAGCATATAGACACAAACCATCCGCCGATAAAAAATAACTATTAGGCGCGGGTGCTACTTGCCTATTACCGCTCGAGGCGATTTGACCGCTCCTTAATTAAGGAGCATCCTTGCAGTTTTCCTCTGCATACATCCAGGACTCTCACCGCTAGTTCTTTAACGAGGATTAACTGGATGTATGCGGTACTAACCACGCGCTCAACGCTTTTACAATTTGCGAAGTAAAGGCGGAGCATTGGCTGCGTCATTATAAAAATCATGCAGCCAACTATCCGTCTATTTATACGTAAAAAACGCGGCTTTATATAAATTTTATTGTTAATGTATTTTTGCTTTTTTGTTTTTCTAAAAGCTTAACCTTATATTAGCATAGCCCTATTTATATGTCAACTATTACTCGGCCAAAAATATTGTAATTTTCACCTATTTTTTAATGTTGTTAAAATTATCATCTGTTAATTATTCTCTTATCACTTTATAGCTATCTGTGCATTTTACAACAATCTTGTAATTTTTGAGTATTATCTAGCACGGATTATGCACCATTCAATGAAGATATCGTTGACTTAGCGACCACCCAATTACACAACTAACCTATGATTACCCGTCATCCAAACATTGCCACAAAAATAGGTTCGTACAGTCAATATCAGACCGACGTCTAACACTCAAATTCGCAATAAAATAATAATCTCTATTCCCCGCTTTATAAAACTCTGTTCACTTTTATTGTCGCACTATAGCAAACTTAACAAAATTATTTTTTATATTATTATAAGAACATCCAAGCATCAGTGTGTATATTAAATCTTATACATCAAAAATGCTATACAACAGTTTTAATTAAAAATTACAAAACGAAAGTATAAAGTTTATTCATAGTACACAAAGCCACCTTTTAAACTTCAATAAAAGAGTCCTGGAAAATGTGCGACAATTTAATTTGTCGCATACATAAAAGGCATAAAAAGCGGTCAAACAAACGCCAGTCTCTGGTATATAACTTCATAGTAAAAACCATTAGAAAAATAGTTGCGAAAATTAGAAAGAATATTATAAAATGTGTGGTATTTTTTACTCAACTTTTTACAAAAATATTGTTGACATAAGCATTTATATAGCTTATTATAGGGGTAGCTTCTGAATAAAAAAGTTATACAGAGGCCAAAAATAAAAAGAAATTGTAAAACTCCACTTTTTTGAAAACAACCACTACTCGCAGGTGGTTGTTTTTCTATATTAAAGATAAATTCTACTCTTTAACATAAATAAAGCCAGCGATAAGGCTGACTTTTAATCTAATCTATCTGGTGGAGCTGCCGGGTACTGCCCCCGGGTCCAACTGGTATCATGATATTCGTCTACAAGCATAGTCTTATTTCAATTTAATTTATAACGCCACTCGACTTAAAAATAAGCCAAAAATACCGAGCTACGTTACGTAGAAAAAGTCCCATGAGTCTGCTACTTCCAGAATCACAGCGAGCAACATAAATATAACACCTCGTCCACGCTATGTTGCCTGCACGACAAGATGGCTATAGAAAATTACGCTACAGCTGGTGCGAAAGCACGAACCTGGAACAGGCCCGCAACTTTGCTTGCAAAGTTTTTTGCATCTAAAAATATACGTTACGCGTATCATCGGCTTGCAGAATATCCTGATAAGGTCCAATTGTCGAAAGCTATATCAGCCCCGCATACCGATTCATATTATATCTCTATCTCATTCAAAAATCTACATGCTTATGTTTTAATAGATTCATGGTTAGTAGAGTTATTTCAGCTACACCCTACGGATTTAGTGGACAAATCATCGAAGTTGAGGGTGATATGTCAAAAGGACTTCCTAGTCTGCAAATTGTCGGAATGGGCAATAAGGCCATCGATGAGTCCAGAGATCGAGTACGTAGTGCAATAAAAAACTCTTCCCTAGATTTTCCAAAAGGAAAAATAATCATCAACTTAGCACCGGCAGAGTTACCAAAAGACGGATCTCACTTCGATCTTCCCATCGCCTTATCTATCTTATGCATCAACGGCGTACTCAGCCAAAGCGACGTAAGTAATGCGATTTTTGCGGGAGAACTAGCGCTAGACGGCAGCCTACGTCCAATACGATCAGCAATTATTACAGCCGAAGTGGCTAAAAACCAAAAAATTAAATCAGTATACGTGCCGGCCCAAAACGCCAAACAAGCGGCGCTAGTGACTGGAATTGATGTATTTCCAGTAGAAAACCTAAAATCACTCTTCTTACATCTCAAAAAAGAAAAGATTATTAAGCCAATAGACAGATCATCAATAAAAAATATATCTCACAATCATAAAAACGCTCCAACCATCGACGACATCTATGGACAAGAACAAGCAAAAAGAGCTATTCAGATAGCCGTCGCCGGAAGGCATAATATTTTGTTGTCAGGCCCTCCGGGGTCAGGAAAAACTATGTTGGCAAAATCCTTGAAGAATCTATTACCAGCCCTATCAGAGGATGAGATAGTAGAAGTGACAAAACTTCACAGTCTTGGAGAACACACTATAATAAATAATCCCATAGTAGATAGACCATTCAGATCGCCGCACCACACCGCAAGTCGAGCCTCTATTATTGGCGGAGGATCGAAAGTGCAGCCGGGAGAAATCAGTTTAGCTCATAGAGGTGTCCTATTTCTTGATGAGCTACTCGAATATTCACGCACTGTGCTTGAATCACTTCGTCAACCCTTAGAGGATCACGAAATTACCGTCAGTCGTGCAAATGGTAAATTCAACTTCCCTGCCAATTTCTTGTTAGTAGCCACAATGAATCCTTGTCCTTGTGGATTTCTTGGAGACCCAGAAAAAACTTGCGTATGTTCACAAAATCAAATTCTAAATTATCAAAAAAGATTATCAGGACCACTACTCGATCGAATAGACCTAACGGTATCGGTTTCACGAGTCCCCCATGAAAAATTATTAAATAATAAAATGTCGACAAAATCACAACAAGAGACATTTTTATCTGAGATACATAAAGCCTACTCTATTCAAAGAGACAGATATAAGTGTAGTTACAAATACAACAATGACATTCCAAGTAGTAACGTTGATAAAATTACATCAATCTCAGAATCCGCAAAAACCTTCTTGACGAACGCAGCCAGAAAACTAGATTTAAGCACTCGCAGCTATTTTAAAGTTATAAAAGTTTCTCGCACTATCGCAGATTTAGAAGGATCCACATCCATAGAAATTCCACATATAGCAGAAAGCCTACAATATAGACAGATTAGTATAGGTTAATTATTATCCTTGAAAATAACAAACATCTCTGTTACAATAGCAACTGAGTTAATCTAAAATTGCTTCAAAAAGGAGAGCCAGAGATTAATAAATCAATCCGTATCAACGGAGCAATCCGTGCAAGAGAACTGCGGATAATTGGTCCTGATGGCGAGCAACTAGGAATCATGTCCCTTAAAGAGGCTTTAAGTAAGGCCAACGACATGAATCTTGACCTAGTTGAAATATCGCCGGGAGCCAATCCGCCAGTTGCTAAAATCATTGACTGGGGTAAGTACCAGTACCAAAAAATGAAGGATCAACAGAAGAATCGGCGCCAAGCCAAATCTGGAGACCTAAAGCAGATGCGCTTCGGTCTAAAGATAGGGGCTGGAGACCTAGAAGTCAAGCTGAAGAAGATCCGTAAATTTTTAGAGGGCGGACATAAAGTTCGCATACAAGTGGTCTACAAAGGTCGTGAAATGGCCCATAAAGAGATCGGCTACGAATTGATCGACAAAATCATGGAACACCTTAGTGAGGATGCAATGTTAGAGCAAAAACCTCAGATGGCTGGTCGCAATCTGAGTGTAGTAATAAGGAGTAAATAATGCCAAAGCTAAAGACCCACAAAGGCACTGCGAAGCGTATCAAGCTGACCAGCACCGGAAAATTGACCCGCCAGCGCGCATTTGGCGGCCACTTGTTGGCTAAAAAGTCAAAAAGTCGTAAGCGCGCAATCAACACAACAGCAACAGTAACTGGTTCGATGGCCAAGAACGCCCGTCGAGCAATGGGAGTATAGTTATGCGAGTAAAACGAGGAGTTGCCGCACGCGCTAAGCACAAAAAAATCTTAAAAGCAGCTGAGGGAATGCAGCATAATCGCACCAGAAGTTTTCGTCTTGCAAAACAAGGTGTTATTAGAGCTCTGCAGTACGCCTACCGCGATCGCCGAAACAAGAAGCGTGATCTACGCGGTCTATGGATTACCCGAATTAATGCAGCTGCTCGACAAGAAGGCACAACTTACGGCAAACTTATAGCTTCTATGAAATCTAAAAACATTGAGATTGATAGAAAAATATTAGCAGAATTGGTAGTTAACGAGCCAAAAGCTTTCGCTGAAATAGTAAAAGCGAGTCTACAGTAGAACAAACCTACCAACATAAAACACCCTGACATTGTACAGGGTGTTTTATTTATAGTCTGTCTATAAGCCGGGTTCTGTCTAGGGCAATCATCTATCTAGTTTGCTTGTTGCCAAACAAATCAAGCGGTTATCGATCTACGGACGGATAATCCTATTTGCAGATCTCCTTGCAGCCGACAGGGTTTACCTCTCGTCTATGTCGCCATAGACGACTGTGGGCTCTTACCCCACTCGTTTCACCTTTTCCCTCATATATAGAATACGAGGGTAGTTTCGTTTCTGTGGCACTTTCCCTAGAGTTGCCTCCGGTCGCCGTTAACGACTGTCGTATCCTTCGCTGCCCGGACTTTCCTCTTAAGTATAACTTAAGCGATTGCCCGACAGACTACATGATATATTATAGCACTAAACCCCAGACTTGTCTGTGGGCGCTAGATATTCCCCGCATAAATGCAAGGTGGGTGCTCGCAACTTATTGCCACGACAATAAATCATTAAAGCTCCCTATCATATGATGTTAGGAAAATCATACGCGCCCACGGATAAATCCAGGGTACACTCCTATTATACACCAAATATGTTCATAAATACACGCAAAATTGCCCGAATACAGCCCGACATAACCTGTCCAATTACATCAGAAAACAGCACAACTATAATCATCACTAAAAGAATACCATTCTGCTCAATTTTTTGCATAACACCTCTGACGCCATCTGGTGCTACGGCATATAATATTCTAGATCCGTCCAGAGGCGGAATTGGTAGCATATTAAAAACAAAAAAACCCAGATTTACCGATACAGCAGTAGAAATAATCAGTCCAAATATCGTAGACTGTACTGCCCCAGCACTATTAATAACGCCGCTAACTACTCCGACGCCAAACGCAATAAAGGCGATTACTAAATTAGTAATTGGGCCAGAAAGAGCAACAAGAGCCGCCCCCCAATCACCAAAACGGACTCTATTTGGATTAAATGGAACAGGTTTAGCTCCTCCGAAGACTGGAGCATGCAACACTACCATAACCAAAGGAAGCAAAATAGTCATCACCGGATCGATATGTCTTATGGGATTAAGCGTCAATCTTCCCTCTTCTTTTGCAGTATTATCGCCCAGTGCATACCCCATAAAAGCATGCATAGCCTCATGAATAGTCATAGACAGCAATATGACAGTCAAAACTATTATTATTTCTAAAATCATAAGTATCATTATAGCATCAATACGTGATCTTGACTAATTACACAAATGTCGCTACAATAATAAGGATTGTTATTAATAATAAAGTAAAGAGAGTGGAAATGGCATCACGATGTGATTTAACAGGCAAAGGCAAGCAGTTTGGCAATAACGTCAGCTTCTCCCTGCGTCGAACTAAGCGCGTTTTTAAGCCAAATCTTCAGAAGAAAACCTTTGTTGTTGACGGTCAAAAAATCACCATGACCTTAAGCACAAAAGCTATTCGCACCCTGAAGAAAAAAGGTATTTTGGGCGCAACTGCCGATAAGTAATCGCTAAATCAAATTTTAATAAAATAACTCCGATTGTATTATCGGAGTTATTTTTAATTCAACGAGAAGACCCTAGCTTTTCGATATCCGAACAACCGTTAAATTATCTGGCAGATCCGTTATTTTCTTTAGCTTCCACTTTGGGCCAGCCTCAACAACTGGAGCTCCTAGATTTTTTACAAACTCATCCACACCATCCTGTGGAACTTCATAATGTAAAGTAGCGTCATTGTAATGTACCGGAATCACCACCTTAGGATCCAATTGACGAATTATTGAAGTTGCTCCCATTGCGTCTAATGTATATCCATTTCCACCGACAGGTAATATTGCAAAATCAACAACACCTATATTTTCGAGCTGATCATCAGTTAGTTTATTCTCAATATTGCCAACAACCACTCCCTTAGCTTCACCAATCGTAATTTTATATATTGTAGATTTTTTAACATCATCTGTAGCGTCGATATGTCGGCGCGCTGGAATTCCTAGTAATGAGATGTCTCCGACTTCATATTCACCTGGACCCGAAAATAGTAGTCTTGGCGTAGAATCCACAACAGTAAACCGATCCTCCGTAACCATCTCTACGTCATTATCCACAGAAACATTTTTTCCTCCGACAACCTCTAAATTCGGATCAAATACCACACGAAGCTTCTTTGTAGTAATAATAACAGCATTTGCTCCTTTATACTCTATTTCAAACATGCTTACTCCTTTCTCATTATATTCTCCGTATCTACCAATACAGAATGCTTGTTTCTTACAATATCCATTATAAACCTATCTTTGACACTCATCCTATAATAGAAATCATCATAAGATATTACGGCATAATTTATCTCTATTTTTCTATCTTTTTCGATTTTTTTAACAAGATTTTTTATAGTTACAGCAGACATATCATCACCAACTAATAACAGGTCAACAGAAGAACTTGATCCGGTCACTAATTTTCCCGAAATAATAGCCAATCTTAAGCCTCTCATTCTTCCTAAAGAATCTTTCCAGGAAACGCCGCCTACACTCGCCCTATCTTCCGTATTCTTATCCGAGAATATAGCCGCAAGCGGCTTAATGTAAGGATAGTCTTCGTTTACACTATAGTACAGTTTATTATCAATAGCATCCTGCTGCACTATACCTACAGACACCATATTAGCCAGCTCTCGACGAACAGAATTTATTTGCTCATCGATCATCCTAGTAATTTCCCTCACATAAAATGACTTTTCTGGATTATTCAGAAAAAGATGAAGTAATTTTACCCTCGTTTTTGAACCAAATAATGAATCAATCATTGTACTATAATTGTAACATAATTTTTACTTACTATCTAATACTCGAGATAAATATTGTTCACATGAGTCTACATCCCCCCATTCAATAAACGGGTTTCGTCTAAACCATGTCAGCTGACGTTTTACTAAATTTACATCGCTAACAATAAACTCCCGAATAGCCTGTCTTTCGTCTATTTTTTTCTCAATCAGTTTCTTAATAATGGGGTAAACATTACCCGTCATAGCCTCATTGCACCACCCAGCATTATTAACTAATCCTATTGTTTCTTCTACAACACCATCCTTGAACATTTTTTTTGCTCTATCTGTAATCCTCTGCTTTAATACTTGTTTATCTGTAGTAATTCCAACAACGATAGTATTGTTCAATGGAGCATCCAGTCTAGACGGCTTTTTATCGGCTCGCTCAATAGCCCTAACTAGATATCTTTTATTTTTACTATTCTCCGGCAAGACTACATCGTGATTAGCGCAGTATTGCTGAAGTTCAGATATTGTCATTTCTTGCAGGTTAGCTCTCTCTTCTTTGCTGGATTTAGCCCCAAACTGAAAATCAAATATAACAGAATCAATATACAACCCTGTTCCACCAACAAGAAATGGAATATTTCCTCGACTTCGGATTTCTTTAATCTTTTGACAGGCATAATCCTTAAATTGCGATACACTGAAAAAATCTCCTGGATGCACTAAGTCAAGACCCCAATGGGAAACCTCCTGCTGCTCCTCCAAAGAAGGTTTAGCTGTTCCAATATTCATACCACAATAGACAGTCCTACTGTCAGCGCAGATTATCTCTCCTCTATACTTCTTTGCTAATTGTATAGATAATGATGTTTTGCCACTAGCAGTAGGACCAACAATTACAATTAGCGGTAGACGATTTTCATCAACACCATTATTCAATTTTATAAACCCATCCAATTAGCTTAATCCTACAAAGACTTTATATACTCAGCTAGTCGCTCCAACAATATTTTTTCTTCGCCAGATTGTGTACGGACACTAACCTCGTTAGCCTCCCTGTCCTTTGGTCCTACGATAAGCTGAACGGGTATTTTCATAGAGGTAGCCTCTCTAATCTTCTTACCCAATGATTCATTTCTAGAGTCTATTGTAAACCTTACATCGTTATATCTAACTGGTTTCATGAGGGTAATGTCTGATAATACAGTTGTTATTTTATCAACATACCCTAGCACTGTGTCGTTAATCGTCAAAATACGAACCTGTTCTGGAGCCGCCCAAAACGGAAACCATCCGCCAGTATGCTCTATAAACACACTTAAGAATCGCTCAATTGAACCCAATAGGGCACAGTGAATCATAACTGGTGTTGTAAAATTACCATCAGCATCCGCATACTCTAAATCGAACCTTTGTGGTTGCACGAAATCTAGCTGCACGGTTGCAACTTGATGTTCACGGCCGATTGCGTCCGTTGCCATAAAGTCAATCTTTGGACCATAAAATGCTGCCTCGCCCTCTTGTTCAAAATAATCCAAGCCTACTTTCTCAACAGCAGATTTTAACTGATTCTGTGCGGAATCCCATAAGTTAAGATCGCCTAAATACGAATCGGATTCATCGCGATAACTCAATCTAACTCTAAGTTTCATATTGATTGAACCGTATAGCTCACGAGCAGCAGACAGCAAATTATTAATCTCATCCTCAATCTGATCAGTACGGCAAAATATATGACTATCATCCTGAGTTAACGAGCGCACACGATTTAACCCGCCTAACTCACCAGTTTTTTCGTCACGATAATCTGTTGTCGTCTCCAAGTATCTTATCGGCATATCACGATAGCTTCGCGGTCGTGAGGCAAAAATTTGCGTATGATGTGGACAGTTCATAGGCTTAAGAGCCATCTCGTCACTAGTTTCTTGGCTCTTAACTAAAAACAATTCCTCTCCAAACTTAGCCCAATGGCCCGATGTTTCATATAAATCTTTTTTCGTAATATGAGGCGTCCAGACTTTTTCAAAGCCAAACTTCTGCCTTAGCTGATTCGAGTACTGAGATACTATGTCTCGTAAAATCGTACCACGAGGAGTAAATAAAGGTAAACCAATCCCTACTAGAGGAGAGGTTGTATACAAATCAAGCTCTTTACCTAACTTACGATGATCTCGCTGTTTCGCAATTTCTAGTCTGTTCAGATACTCATCCAACTCTTCCTGTGTAGCAAACGCCACACCATATATTCGCTGCATTTGTGGATTATTTTCGTTACCTCGCCAATACGCTCCAGCCGTCTTAGTAAGTTTGAATGCGCCAACTTTTCCAGTACTATCCACGTGTCCACCTCTACACAAATCAGTATAATCACCCTGAGAATACAAAGAAACAGTCTCGACTTTACTATCACCATCAGACATAGATCCCATTTTTTCTCCAGTCAATTCGCTAGCAACTGTAGTACCAGATCGCTTAAGGTCGTTCAGCAGCTCCACCTTAAATGACTGATCTCCCCTTACAGCCCAATCAATAGCCTCTTCTACCGGCACATCGCGCCTCTCAAACGGATAATTAGCCGCTACGATCTTTCGCATCTCCTTTTCTATCTTCGGAAGATCAGCTTCAGAAATTGTCCCGTTGTCAAGATAAATATCATAGTAAAAACCATTGTCGATAGCCGGCCCCACGCCAAACTTCGCCTGAGGCCATAAATGCTGAATAGCCTGTGCCATAATGTGCGCTAGACTATGTCTCATAGATTTTAGTTCTTCTTCACTCATACCAATATTATACCACGCTCCTTGATAGTAGACATCTGTTATGATAATATTATTATATCTGGGCGATTAGCTCATTTGGCTAGAGCGCTTCATTGACGTTGAAGAGGTGAGAGGTTCGAATCCTCTATTGCCCACCAGATGCGACACATAAGCCTCGTCGACGATAGACGGGGCTTTTTATTATTTGCTATATATACCTTGACTTTATTTGATAAGTATGTTAAAATTCAAAGTATGAGTAAACATGGCTCACCTAGTTTAGATACAAAAAAACCACAACACTGTTCTTTATTAAGCAAGGCAAAAATTCACTACGAATATAACAGAAAGATCAACGAAGAAAGATCTATACTTAATTAAGTTCCCAGATTTACAAAGCAATCGCCTCTACAATGAGGCGATTTTTATTTTACACAGCACTTTTCCACTGGATTTTTTTATGGTTGTATGTCAATATATTGATATGATATGCATAAAATGTTTTCACGGAAAAACCCACGTAACAAATTCTCGTCAAAATAAAAAATACCCAACAACCTGGCGTAGACATGTATGCGACCAATGCGGTTATTCTTTTACAACTTATGAAAAGCCTGTGATTTCTCTCGTTGTTGTATCACAAGATGGCAAGAAAAATAATTTTTCTATAGGAAAACTGATACTTAGTATTGCGCAAAGTTTTAATCATAACGAAAAATTAGCAGGCTCATATAGCTATGACTTGGCCAATACTATACAAGATAAATTAATGCACTTACAAAATAAACCCGCGATATCATCTCAACACATCGCCGAAATAACCCACTCAACATTACAGAATTTTGACCAAATAGCCGCATTGCAATATGCAGCACAACATAATCTTATCGTCTCTCAGAGGAAGAGGCACCGTGGTCGTCCTTCTTTTTCTTATTCTGAGCACGACTTTGATCATTCATCTCTACAGTAGTCTTCTCCGTCACGTCAAACTTATCAAGATATTTACCAAGCAAAAGATGAGTTTGCGCATTATATGAAGCCAACGAGCTATATACAATAGAAGTAATAGGCATCAAGAACCATTGTAGAACCATCAATGTATTTCTGCTCTTCTTATACCTTTCTGGACGAGGCGGCAACAACTTGAACGATACAAAAATCAATACCAAAATGCTTATCATAGCTACTTGTTGTATTAAACTAACAGTATCTGGCAACTGATGAGCAGCCACACTGCGCGCTGCTTCACTGTTTAGCACAAGAGGAGCCCATCCACCAAAAGCAACAATTAGAGCAATACAAGCCTGAGTTACATGACCATCCAATAACCTCACAAACCTAGCCAGGCTAGGCCAAAATTTTACCGTCCTATTTTTATTAAATATGTTGTTGCCAACATACGCTACATCTGAGGCTCCATAGCTCCAGCGTCGCAACTGAATAAACTGAGCTTTTAATGTTTTTTTATAGCTATTGGCCAACACTGCGTCTTGATAAATCGGCACAAAAATTGGAACAACCTCATAATTACCATCAAAATAGAAATAGCTTCTCCAGTACTGGTGGCCATCTTCAACAATTGTTCGCGTGCTCCAAAAGTTCATCTCAACGAGAGCATTCATTGGTTGTGAATGTGACGCAAAGTTACGCAAAGAATATGGGCGCATAGAGCTGATAATATTCCAAAATGAATTCCCTGTTGCCACTACTCGCATTGGCGCAGGAACATCCCATATATTATTAGTAAACAAGCATATAGGCTGGAACGATAAATGTTTTCTGTCTTCATGAGTAATATACTCATATGTCACATAATCAAAGTAATACTTATGCGGCTTATTATCACAGTCCATCGTTGTAACAATAACATCAGAAAAGGCTATTTCTTCCTGTTGTAAATATTGCTCCAGCCACTTGCCTGCATACGTGATGTTTCCACCCTTACCAACTACCTCATTTGGCAGATCTTTCGGATGTTTTACAATGTGGAAAGAATGAAAGTACTTGCCGTATTTATTTTTCAGTATTTTAGCGGTTGTATCAATATCAACACCACCACGCTCTTCGTACGCAAAAACTACAATTAGACGCTTCTTATCGTATGTCGTATCTAATACCGACTTAAGAGCAGGCTCAATCACCTCTATACTCTCGTTGTATGCAGGCATAATAAGAGCGTTGTAAATATTACTAGGTTTAGGATAATACCCATCTTCCGCAGCAGACATAAACCTTAGATTGTCTACATGTTGTTGATATAACAACTCCTTAGATTGATTATCTCTCAGTCTAGAATACGCCTCCTTCGGATCTTCCAAATCAGATAACCGCTTATTCCAGTCGACTTTTGAAGCTTTCACCATATTATTATGACCATTAACTATCCTATAGCTGATAGCTATTGTTTTTACAAAAGCAATTAGTATTATAGTCAACAAATAAATTGATGCTAAAACAGGACTTACTATAGATAAGATAATCAGAAGGACAATAGCGCCATAACTTAGCAACCCAGGAAGCATCTCAAGAAAACGATATTTTTTTGTTCGTTTACCAAGTGGGATTTCAATGTCCATATATTATCCTATCGATGCAATTTTAATTATAGAATAGGCTAAAATAGCTAAAATAGCTAAAATACCCAACGTCAACCACAAAAGAAATATAGCCAAGCTTCGTTTCTCTAGTGAAATTAACTTGACACTTAGCGCAGAATGACCAAAAACTATCATAAACACTAAAACGAGATAACTAAATAAGCTAGACCAGTGACTTCTATAAAAATTCGCATCACCATAAGTAGTGTAGCGCGTAATAACCTGAGCCTCGCTATGTTTTATTGATGATCCTAAAAATATAGATATAACAATAGCCACAACAACGTTAACGATCAAAAGAGTTGCCACAGCCCTGTCGCTAAAAACAATTTTTATCGATTTCTTTATAGTGTCTTTCATAAAATGGAGCCGTTGACTGGGCTTGAACCAGCGACCTGCTCGTTACGAATGAGCTGCTCTACCAGCTGAGCTACAACGGCAAACTCCTTAGGAAATTATAGCAAAAATAGGAGTTTTTTCAAACTAGATAGCTTATTTATCGATAGAAATGAAATATTTTACTTTATTGTTATTTTTTAAGTAGTTAAACTGGTTATTAAATTCAGTCAGCGGAACTTTTACGTAAGAGTAATTTACGGTGTTGCCTTCAATATTATTAAGCATCACAAAATAATATCCGTCACCTGAAAGAGTCTTTATAGGACCTGAGATTTTGCCCTTTGTTAATGACATAGCCGCTTTCGTTAGACCTCCGTCAGAATTATCCGTAGAGACGGATAGATCAAATACCGACTGTACCTTGTCGCCCATTTCCGTAGCAATATCCTTTAAGGTTTTACCCTCTTGCAACCTCTTCTTGATATCAGACACTAGATTATTAGCTGTTTTGTCAATCTTAAAAGACACCTCCTGCTTTAACAAAGTGTATTTCATGGCAGTTTTTAACTCATCCATTGACCAATGAAGGTTATCTTTTACCACAGACTCGTAAGCGGATTGCGAAAGCTTACTGGATTCCTGTTGTTTTTTGATAAGATCTTGAGCCTTTTTATCATCAACCGTAATATTATTTTCTCTCGCAAGTTTTTTAGCATATGCCACTTCCAGTGCTTTGTCTATGGACTGGTTTTGGTAGAACTTAACTTTATCCTTTTGATCTGCTAGCCCCTGAGACTGCAATACCGCCAATGAACTACGATGATACAGAAGATAATCACTATACTCAGCATTTTCTCCGTCAATGTTAGCCACAGGAAGAGGTAAAATTTTAGTTATCCTATATGCGATATCACTTGTGTCTTTCCAAACATACAGCTGAGCCCAACCAAGAACAACAAAGACAATAAGAATAACGGCACTAACAAACATCGTTATCCACACTAATCGACGTTTGGTATATTGGATGGGATATTTATGCTTACGACCAGCCGCCAAGACTTTCTCGCGGTGCTGAGCTACTGTATCGTTTGTAATCCTCTTAGGTAGCTCTTTTGGTTGTTTTTTATCTTTACGGTTCAATAGATTCTTCATTGATATCCTCCTTCTTTGTCGAAATTTCCACTGCGTCTTGTAGTTTATTATAGATCTTATCTGGATGTTCTACGTTTTTTATAACAAGATCTCCAACAAAAGTTTGAATAACTATTGTACCAAACTTAAACATTTCTCCGCTAAATCCTGGGATGCTATAACTAATATTCTGAATTTTTGACAATTTCAGCTCAATGACATCTTTACCAAAAAATCCATGCTGAGTAATCTGACGAATCCTCTGATCGGTAACAATATAGTAAGTATAAAACCACATCAGAAAATGATAGAAAAAGAGCATTAAACCAAAAATAAATCCACCAACGAACACCCATAAAAGATTCAAATTATCTTGCCAAATTAAAAAAGGCAATGAACCAAGTGTCATTGATCCAAGAAGCAGATAAAATCCTTTTCTCATAGCGATTATGTGACGACGAAACACAAACAACAGTTGCTCTCCGTCACGCTGCCCATCAAATTGCTTATCTTTAATTTGTTCTGTCATATATCTGGTACCCCGGGCAGGAGTCGAACCTACAACCTTATCCTTAGGACGGATCTGCTCTATCCAGTTGAGCTACCGAGGCATACAACCATTATACCACGGTAGCTCTCAGGAAAGACTAGCTTAACGAGTAAATTTCTCGCTTAACGTGTGATAATTTACCAATTCTTCCGGCTTGAACCAGTGCTCGATTTCACGAACAGCCTCATCTGAATCGCCAGATGCGTGAATCAAATTTGGAACTCCCTTTTGGCACTCATCTGCATAGCCAAAACTAATGTGTGAGTAATCACCACGAATTGTTCCCATGTCGGCCGATTTAGGCTCTGTTGGACCAACAATCTTCCTAACAACAGCAACAGCCTCGACACCCTCTAGCACCATTGCTATGACCGGACCATCCATCATCATGTCTAATGTTATATTCAAAGTCCCCTCACCTCGACGAGTAGCCAATTTACCGATGTCCTCGTAATGAGCATAGTAATGGTCTCTGGACGGTGATGTCATTTTTACACCAACTATTTTTAGACCGACTCGCTCAAAACGTTGTAAAATTTCCCCAACGATACCTCGCTGAACTGCGTCAGGCTTAAAGACGATCAATGTCCTCTCAACACCACAGTAGTTTTTTTCGCTTTCTGCCATAGATACTCCTCTGCTTATTATTTTCTAATATAGTAGCAGAAATAAATAATTTGATAAACATATTCATTAGCGATAGAATAAATTTATGTTTATGTCAGAAGCTTTAACTGATTTTTTAGAACACCTAGAGGTTGAAGGTGGGCGTAGTCAAAAAACCATCATAAATTATCAATTATATTTAGAGAGATTTATCGATTTTGCCGGCGATATAGATGTTGAAAAAATTACATCAGAACTAATACGCCAATATCGCCTCTGGTTAAACCGTTATAAAAATGACAACACCGGCGAAGAGTTGTCCTTAATTACCCAAAGTTATCATCTTATTGCACTGCGAGGTCTACTAACCTACCTTTCTCGTCGCAACATCAAAAGTCTAGCAGCCGACAGAATTATATTACCCAAAGTAGTCCGTAAACAAGTGACTTTTTTACAATATGACGAGATTTTACGCATGATCGATCAAATACCAACCGATACAGAATCTGGACTGAGAGATCGAGCAATCGTTGAGTTACTATTTTCCAGCGGACTGCGTGTTTCAGAATTGGTCAATTTAAACCGAGATCATATAAACCTAAAGAGGCGCGAATTTATGGTACGAGGAAAAGGACAAAAGGATCGCCCTGTGTTTATCTCAAAAAGTGCCGCCGAACACATATCGACATATCTGGAATCTAGAACAGATAATCTACCCGCTCTATTTTTAAGCTATAGCAAACGCCATGCAACCCCCAACACCTCCGGAGACTACCGTAGGTTAAGCGCGCGTAGTATTCAGAGAATGGTTGGTCAATATGCTAGATTAGCTGGTATCACAAAACATGTAAGCCCACACACTATGCGCCATAGCTTTGCCACCGACCTACTTATGAACGGTGCAGACTTACGATCAGTCCAATCAATGCTGGGACATAGCAATATATCAACAACACAGGTATATACACACGTTACCGACCAACATCTGAAAGATATTCACGACCGATTTCATAGCGACACATAATCTTAGCTTATGGCTTACATCGACCTGCGGTAGCAGATCCGCCGCCAGATACAGAGAAATCTTTGCATAGACTATTCTTTAATTCAACCGCATTATTAGGATATGCGAAATCATCTCCTATTTGCAATCGAGCTTCAACTCTTCTAAACAAATCACTTGCCCGTCCTGTAGAGTCAACAATTGGCTGGACTCCATCAAAATTGACAATCGTTCCGTCGGTTTTTTGAAGAGAAATCTTCACGCTACCACCTTTATATATAGGCAATAATCTCAAGAATGCAGTTTCGCTACCAGCTGGAATCTCATCAACATCAATCACCGCCTTACACGAATATTCGCCGGAAAACTTGAATGTCTTACTGCAAGAAACCACACTTGTTCCATTATTATGTTCATTCCCGTCAGTTGCGCGTGGATGATCAGAAATCTTACCAGAAACAGCAGTGCCATTCTGACCTGCCACGTCTGATCTTAAAACGTTTGGCCGCAAGAAAGAAGTGACACCAGTTGAATCTAACGCCGCTAAACTAAAGGTGGATCCTGGATTGATAAGCTGCACGCGCATCAATTGTGGCGAATTAGCATTCCAGTTGTTTTTCGTCGGCAAATCCCCAGAAGTGGATATTTCAGTATTAGCGGCGTTGGCGCCATTCAAATTGCTCTCATCATCGCGCCTATACCATTCGATAGATATTTTGTTGAACGAACCAGTTGCGCGTAGTGGCACAATTTGAGATTTTTCCTCAATAGACTTATATATAAAATCTTGAGATTTCATAGTGATTTTTACACAAGTATACGCTTGATCAAATTTTTTACCCGCATCTGTACCAGTTTTAATAATAGTTTCACCAGAAGAGCTACCACCAACAATGCCGGACGCTGCGACCATATTACAATTAATTGGGCCATTCAGCACTCCCGCCGCTTGAATATTGCCCGTCTGGGCGGCACGAACCACGCGCTTAGCATCCTCAACCCCAGCCAAAGCCGCGTCATAAGCACTTTGCGACAGATCATTATTTGAGGATTGTCGCTGATCCATAATCATCAACTTGATAAATCCAATAGTAACAATAGTCAGCAACATCGCGCCAAATATGACCGCAAAAAGAGATACAGCACCTGATTGTCGCGCATTTTTACCCATTTGTCCTCACAATCATCTCAAATTTATTTATAGCACAGAACTCAAAATTACTATCATCTTCAGTCGGAGCTTTACAGGAAGAATTCCTTATTTCACTCATCTTACTGGTTCCTAGTGTAAACGTTAATTTATATAGAGCCTCCCTTGAGTTATCTGAGGTAACCTTTTCTAACGTAACTTCGTGCACGCCAATTGAGCCATCGCCGCTATTGATAGACCTGAGCAAATTGGATGATTTCGCAAGATCGACGGTTTCCGGATATTTGCCAGAAGCATCTTTTTTACATAATCCGCTATCCGCATCAACTACACGCACCAAATTTACTGGATTGCCATTAACCTTAAACAGGCTATTTCCGCCCAACAGGCTAGGATCATCCAAATACTTCGGATTATTCCACACATAAGAATGAGAACCAAGACAAAGTCGACCAGTTGACCAATTGTTATTATTCGGCACTCTCAATCCCGTACTATCAATCTTTTCAGCATTCGCCTGAAGAAAATCGCGTCGAATCGTATCTGAAATATCTCGCCCCGCTTGATTAACATCACGAAGCACAATACCTCTGCTATACATTTTTCCCGCTTGAATGCCCACCATCGCAATCGACAACAAAAGAACAGAGATAAAACTCATGGCGAGCATCAATTCGATAAGTGTAAATCCTTTTTTATAACCCCGAATCATACAACCTCACAATCGTACCAATAGTCGCCGGCATTTTACTGCCAACTGGCATCCAGCATGCTTTTATGTACGCATCGTATTTGTTACTATCCCTGCTTCCAGTGGCCGTACTTGGTTTAATTAATCTAACAGATATCCCGTAAGTTTTTTTAGTATCGCTATCAACCCGCGCGTACGTTTCTGCTGGTTTATAATCACCAGGGTTGTTCAATATACTAATCTTCGAAGCGAGCGAAGGCGTCGCAGCCAAAGCAAACTCTTTCGTAGAAAAATCATCAGGGCATTTTTCGACACCCAAGTTTCCTTCATTGCCGTTAATAGCAGAAGCGCTCACCGAATTATTGTCTACCAATTTCTTCCAAGTATCATTTTTCATATCATGCGCATATCTTAGCATTTCAGCCTGAGCGTCAACCTGTTGACGAACCAACGTCGTCTCTAAAGAATACTGAGCAATAGCCATCCCGCGGTTCATGGTTTCTAATGCAACAACGGCAACTAGGCTAAAAATAGTCACGCCAAGAAGCACTTCGACAAGTGTGTCGCCTCTGTTAAGATTACGCATCAGTACAACCTCCCGTGGCGTTGCCTACAACTACAGCATCAGCAGAGCCTGCGTGTGATCGTAGAAAAATAGATAATCTCTCTCCCGGTAGCCAGCCGTCATCATAAACACAAATTTCCCTCTGTTGACGCTGCTCGCCAGCAGATTGCACAACTCCAGCACTATTTTTATTATTGACGAAATCAGTTAAATTATCGCCGAATCGGCTCGTGTCAGTTCTAATATCCAACTGCCCCGTCTCTGGATGACGGTACATCAAAATAGAAATATACGCACTATCCTTAGCTTGGTTAGAGAACCTAGTTTTTGCTTGCCAATTAACGATATATTTATCAGACTCAGCGCCGCGTTTATAAGTCCACGCGCTACCCTTATCTGACCTATAGGCATAAACTGGATAAGTTTTGTACAGATTGCCGTCCGTTGAGCCCAGAGAACCTTCAGTGGTAATATAGCGACCGACAATCACGCAATCAGATTGGCCGCGTAGAGTTTCAGCTCGACCATCAGAACCTTCAATTGGACAAGTGCCCTTAGATCGCTCATTCTCAACATTGACTACCTTCGAATATTCGTTTCGCAAAAAACCAGCATAAGACTGCACCGAATCGCGATATTGCTGACGATTAATTGACATACTTACGCCAACCATCAGCATAGAAGTCAACAAACCAGAAATAGCCACAAACAAAATCACTTCAATTATAGTAAAACCTTTTTGTTTATTGCCCATCACTTCTCCATTATAGCATAAGCGCTTTTTACTTAGACAATAAGAAAACCCCATTCTAAAATTTGTCGACTAAAGAACCACGCCAACAAAAACCCTACAATAAGTAGTGGACCAAAGCAAATTCGTGAAGTTGCTTGCAATTTTCCTCGTATCATTGACGGCAAGACAAGAAGCGTGCCGATAAGATTTGCGATAAATAAAGCCGCAAAAGCTAAAAGCCAATTTCCCAAGAACAAGCCCAATCCAAATCCAAGCTTAACATCACCAAAACCAATCCAAGTTTTATCTTCCCCGTAACGATATTTCGAGAATAAATATAGCACCATATATATTCCGCTCAGAATCGCAATCGACCCAAATAACGTCATCAAGCTTTTTGAGAAATCACCAGATAAACATACTTTTATTCCCGCAAAAATAGCGCCAAGAATGATAAACGGGATATTAATTACATCTGGAAGAATTAGCCATCTGAGGTCATAGACAAATAAAATCGCCAGCAACACCAAACTTGCCAACCATAAGACCAGCAACGCGACTTGCCAAATATCCGTCAATGACCCAGTCCAAAAAACCATAGACGCGACAAACAGTCCAGCCATCACTAGTTCTAGCAAGATTTCCGTCCAACCGATAAATGCTTTGCAATATCTGCACCGTCCCAATCCAGCGACCCAACTTACCACAGGAATCAAATCGTACCACTTAAGCTCATGTCCGCAAGATAAACAGCGAGATCTATCTTTGGAAATTTTTTTTATCAATGGAGATAATTTCTTTAATTCCTTTTGGTCAACTTTTTCTCCGGCTTTTTTATCTTCCATCAATTGACGAGCCCGCAAGCGCCAAATTTGCGCTCCGGCAAAACTGCCTAAAATAGCCCCTAAAAATCCCACTAGTACAAACTTAATCATACTTCTTATGGTAACAAAAAACCATAAAAAAATCAGCCCCATACCGAGGCTGATTCGTAATTTATCTATGGATTATACATCCTGGCAATACAATTGCTTTTGAGAACCATTGTTCTCCAGCAGAACTACAACTACTGCGTTGCGTGAAGATCCGTTTTGTAAAGTTATGTTTGCTGGATCGTCAGCAGATGGAGCTGGCGTGCTAGCAGGACATTTCTTGCCACGCATAACCTTGATTTCGTTACTAGCTACTGACATTGAGGCACCAGGTGTAGCAACCTTTAATTCTGAAGACTTGTCGTATTGATCAAGCTTATCGACATACTTACGTAGAGACTCTTCATTAAACGTACCGCCGTTACGATTAGCTGAATTCCAATTAGTGATAGCCGCAGCAACTGTTGAAGCGTCGTTCTTCCTTGACTGGTCGCGCTGACTACGCTGCAAAGCTGGCAGTGCGATAAACACCATTGCAAAGATAAGTCCAGCAATGGCCAAGACTAGAACGACCTCGATGATTGTAAATCCTTTTTTATTATCTTTTTTTGTCATTAGATTTCCCACCTTTCTATGGTTTACCTATATTTACGCAAAAATGCTTACGTTTATAATACACTAAAAATATAAGTCAGTCTAGCGGATATTGATGTTGCCAACCAAGCTATAGATTGGAAGCAAGATAGCCGCCACCATCGTACCAGCAACTATAGCCAAGAATACCATCAGGACTGGCTCTATAGCCGTCGACAAAGCGCGAATTTCCTCGTCAAGCTCATCTTCATAAACCTGAGCAGTTTTGCCCATCATCTCATCAATCTTACCTGATTGCTCACCAATTTTAATCATCTGCGGCACCATTGCCAGGAAATAGTCTTCGTTAGATAAAGAAGCCGATAGAGCCTTACCGCCCTTCACTTTATCTGACGCACGGAGTATGCTTTCGCTAATAATCACATTATTGACCGCATCAGATGTAATACGAAGCATATCAAGCATTGGCACGCCAGTACTCAGAAGAACTTGACCAGTCCTGGCAAATCGTGCCATGTACATTTTCCTAAACATCCCTTTGAACATTGGAACGTTAAGCTTAAAGGTATCTTTAGTTTTAATACCCTGCTCAGTTTTCAAATATTGCACTAAGAAATAACCACCGATAATCATCATAAGTATAACAATCCACCAAAAATGAATAAAAAAGTTCGCCACTTTTATCATTGCAAGGGTTATAAACGGCAGTTCCTTATTCAAATCACGATACAACCCCTCAACCTGTGGAACAACCGTGAACAACATAAATCCGATAACTAAGATAATCACTACCAAGACAATTGATGGATACATCATAGCGCCTCTAATCTTACTCATCATAGCAGCTTCTTTTTCCTGCTGAGCAGCTAACCTCTTAAGCGAATCATCCATTGTACCTGACGTTTCACCAGCCGAAACCAGAGCTACGTAAACTTTATTAAAAGCTTCTGGATGTTTTGCGAACGAATCAGACAAGGACTTACCACCCTCAACGTCAGAAATAATCTCTTGAACAATTTCTTGCATGCGCTTATTTGTAGTCTGCTCCTGAACTGTTCGAAGACTTTGCGCCAAAGGCAACCCCGCTCCAATAAGGGTTGCCAACTGGCGCGTAAACACAACCCTATCCTTAGTGGTGATTCTACCAGAAAACCTCGCAAAGAAATTTGTTTTATCGTCTTGTAATTCAATTTTTAACGGCACAAAGCCCTGAGCCGTCAAGAGCTTTGCGGCGGCATTTTCGCTATCAGCCTGAACAACTGATTTAACAATTTTATTACTTGCGCTATCTCTGGCTTCGTAATCATACTTCTTCATTTACTATCCCCTCATCAACCTCTCAAATTCTGTCAGGTCAACTGCAAATTCGCGAGCACTATCATACGTAATCGTACCATTCTGCACCAAATTGACCAAAGTTCGATCCATCGTCTGCATTCCCTGGTCAGCACCAGTCTGAATCACGGCATCCAATTGGTGAGATTTACCTTCGCGAATAATGTTGCGCACCGCTGGATTAGCAATCAAAACCTCTGCCGCCACGACTCGTCCACCGCCGATAGCTGGGACTAGTCGCTGCGAACAAATTGCCATCAAAATATTACTGAGCTGAGCGCGAATCTGTGGCTGCTGGTGTGGCGGGAACACGTCAATCATACGGTCAATTGATTGTGCTGCGGAGTTCGTGTGTAGCGTTGCAAACACCAAGTGTCCAGTTTCAGCAATTGTAATCGCTGCTGAAATCGTCTCGAGGTCGCGCATCTCACCAATCAACACAACATCGGGGTCCTGGCGAAGACTCGAACGTAAAGCCGCAGAGAACGAATAAGTGTCGTAGTGAACTTCCCGCTGAACTACTACTGATTTTTTCGACTTGTGAGTAAATTCGATCGGATCTTCAATGGTAATAATGTGCTGTGAGCGCTCAGAATTAATTTTATCAACCAGCGCCGCCAAAGTCGTTGACTTACCAGAACCAGTTGGACCAGTAACCAACACCAAACCGCGAGGAAAATCCGCAAACGTATTAACAACCGGCGGCATACCCAGTTCAGACGCCGACTTAATTTCATTTGGAATCAAGCGTAGAGCTGCAGCCAAATTGCCACGCTCATGAAAGGCGTTAACTCGGAATCGTCCCAGTGTGCCAAACGCAAACGAAAAGTCGAATTCCTTATCTTTTAGCAAAATCTGTCGCTGATCTTCATCAAGAATCTGAAATACCAATCTCTCAACTGCAGGCTCGTCCAATGGTTGAGTTCCGGCGGCCGGCATTAATGAACCGTCAATTCGTAGCATTGGCGGCAAACCAACTTGAATATGAAGGTCTGAAGCTCGCTTCTTAACGACTTCTTCCAGCAAAATCTCAATTCGCAATTCTTGATTATTCATATTTCCTCCTTTTACGCGGTATCCGCCGCTACCCTATTAACTTCTTCTATTGTCGTTATTCCGTTCAACGCCTTCAGATAACCATCCTGACGCATCGTAATCATCCCTTGCTGAATTGCCATTCGCTGGATTTCCGCTGAGGTTGCGCGCTTAACAATCAAATTCTGAATCTCTTCGGTAATATCCATAACCTCATACAAACCAGCTCGCCCAGCATAACCGCGAGGAGTCTGCGGCGTATCTTTTCCTTTTGCCAAGGCAAACGAAGTCTGAGTTGCCAAAGGCAAACTTTCATATCCCAAATCTTGCGCATATTGAGCAACCTGCTCCCTTGTTTGCGGCAATAATCCACCAACCGCCTCGCGAATTGCCTGCGTTTCCAGTGGTGATGATTGATAAATATCCCGACGGCGCGCTACTCGCCTCACCAGACGCTGACCGATAATTGTGTTAACTGTACTGGCGATAAGAAACGGCTCAATTCCCATATCCAACAAACGCGGCAGCACACCAGCGGCGGAATTTGTGTGAAGTGTCGAGAAAACCAAGTGCCCCGTTAAAGCCGCTTGAATAGCCAAATTTGCTGTTTCATTATCGCGAATCTCACCAACCATCACAATGTCTGGGTCTTGACGCAAAATTGAGCGCAGCCCAGAAGCAAACGTCAAGCCAACTTCCGCGTTCACCTGAATCTGATTGACGCCATCCATCTTATACTCAACTGGATCTTCGAGCGTCACAATATTCACAGTGTCGTCTTTAATCTCTTTAATCAACGCGTACAAACTCGTTGACTTACCAGAACCAGTTGGACCTGACGTCAGAATCATTCCATTTGGTCGCTTAATCCCCTTACGAATCGTTCTTAATGCGCGCCCAGCGTAGCCCATGTCTTCCAAATTGAAAGAACTTCCACTCTTATCAAGCAGACGAATAACCACTTGCTCGCCCCAAACGACAGGAGAGATAGCAATACGGAGGTCAACCTCTTTACCTGCAACGTTAACCGCAAATTGACCGTCCTGAGGAATGCGATGCTCGTCAATTTTCAGATTAGAAAGAATCTTAATACGACTAACTAACGCCGGCTCAATACTCTTTGGGAGCTGCATAATCTCACGCAAAACACCGTCAACTCGGCAACGAATCTTCAAAGCCTTCTCTAATGGCTCAATATGCACGTCGGATGCGTGGCTCTTTACCGCGTATTCCAAAATTGTCGACAACGCTCGTGATATCGGTGAATCTTGGACAATCGTTTTAATATTGCCAGCCTCCGACAAAGACTCTTCCTGCGAAGCCTGTGCAGCCATATTAACAGATGACAAGTCAGTCTTATATTGGTCCAAGACGTGGCGGACACTCTCTTCCGAAGCCATGAATACTTTTATCGGACGCTGGATGCGATTCGACAAATAGTCCACAGCTTGAACATTATTCGCGTCAATCATCGCTACTGCTAATCGATTCTGAACTTCGGCCAGCGGCACAGCCATAAATCTCTCAGCAACGTCGGACGGCAATAGGGATAAAATATCCTGACTAATAACACTATTCGACAGGTTGACGTACGGCACACCCGAAACTTGAGCCACGCCATGAACTAATAGTTCATTATCAAGCAACCCCTCTTCACTAAGCAAACTAAATAACGGCTTGCCACTCTCAGAGGCACGTTTTAAGGCATCATCAATGACAGACTTCTCAATAAGCCCCTCGTTTACGAGCAGCTCGATCAACTTATCTTGGATGTCGTCCGTCAGTAAAGCCATTTACGCCCCTTCTCTATTTGGCTGCATCTTGACCTACGAATATTTCAACAGTTGGATTTATCGCATTATTATTAAAAATCGCTGGGTTTGGTTTTTCGACGTCAGGTGATATTTCTCGAATAGTCTGTACTTTTGTACCAGATTCTGGGACTTTTAAGAACGAGATATTAGAGGCGACAATATAGCCGATTGCCACACCCACACCCGCGATCAATATTACCATTGCTATGTCTGTTTTCTTCATGGCTTAACCACCTTATTCTCTAATTGTATTGTTTGTGCTGGCTCGTAATAAGCAACACCTCGAACCACCAAACTCAATCTATCCTCATTTCGCTGGATTTCCACAGTCTTTAGGTCAATGACTCGAATAGACGCCTCTAATTTAGTTAACAATTCTTTCAATTTTTCAGCCGGACCGCTCACTTCCATAGTAAATGATATGGCGTTTTCAGATGTTGACTCAGAGCTTTCACTATCAGATCCAGATTGAGCAACGGTTAGATTTTGAATAGTCACACCAGTAGTCGTGTCAATAAATTTATTCTTCAATGAAGCACCAAGAGCGTCGGCGTTCGCATTATCTGGCAACGCGTCCAATATTGTCTGAAGAGCATTACTCTCACTACTCGATTTTATAGAATTAAGTGCAGTATTCGTATCTAAGACTCTAATATTCTTCTTTAGCTCGTCAACCGACGACAGGTTTTTATCTAGACGAGAAATTGTATTTTGCTTCTCCAGAAGAATCTTCGAATGAAATACAATTTGCTGCACCAAAAATATACTCACAACAAGCGCAATTCCAGCCAAAAATGCCGCAGAAGCCACAAAAATAAACATAGTCTTTTTTGACGAATCAATCTGTTGACGCTTGCGTATTGCAACTTCTTTATTATCGGTCGCCATTATTTCTTCTCCTGTTTTTTCGAGTTACTCTTAAACAAGCTATCTGGAATTCCCTGGCGCGAATCCGTCACATCAACCTTACCAGTCGGCGTCAATACGGAAACTGTGCCGTTATTTGCAGGCGCCAGTAATTCTTCTGCGTATTCAAACGAGAACGAGAATTGCAACACTTTTTTACCTTCTGAATTCTCTCCAAAACTAGTATCGCCATCTTTTATCTCCTTAGTCAGGCTAACCTCGGAACTTTTATCACCGTCAGTAGTCTGGACCTTCGTATTCAAGATGGTTTTCTTTAAGGTCTCTAGCGCACTATAGCCGTTAACTGCACTGCCCTCCAGAGTAATAGTTTTTGACTCAGGATTGACTTTTATATCCGAAAAACTAACATTATTTGGTGCGACCGGATTAACCGCCGTTACAACATCAAAGATCCTTGAATTAATTTTCTTTCCAGAATGTTGTTCATTGATCTTTGTTAATTGATTCTGAATCGTTACAACCTTATTGAGATCTTCGACCGCCATCAATTTATCGTTCCTATCTTTAATAACTCCGTTCTGGACCGCCTCGGCTGCAATTTGGCTACCCAAAATCAACGCCAAAACAACTACTGCCGCAACCGAAACACCACCTACCAAGAATGATATCGAAATAACCCGATTACGCATAGCTCGAGTTTTCAATAGCTCGCGCTTAACGTTTGGGAGAAGATTTATCTCAATCATGATATATTACTCCTTTGTGCCAACCCTACGGCAATAGCGAATTCTGAAGCAATCGGTGCCAATTGCTGTTGATCTGACTGAGAAACTTGAACGCGCTGCCACGGATCTGCGGTAATTGACTGGACTCCGGTTTTATTCATCACATATCCATCAAGCTGCGGAATAGCCGAACCAAACCCTGACAACAAAATTCCAGAAACTGCTACGCTTGGATATCGAGTTTGGAAAAACTTTATAGATTTTACCAGCTCTGAAGAAAAATTGTCGAGAGTTGAATCAATCGCCCTTAGCACTTGCCCATCCAATTTATCCGGAGCCAAACCAAATTTCAAAATAAATTGACGAGCCTGATCTTCTTGAACGCTGAGATTCTGAACCGCCGATCGAACCAAAGACGAAAGCCCAGTTGGAATCATACGAATAAGTCGCGGCGCTCCGTTGTAGACAACCGCCAAATCCGTTGAATTTTCGCCCATATTGATAATCAAACACGCATCCTGAGAATCGGTAGCCGATAAAGAGCGAACCATAGCAATAGCGTTCGGCTCCTCAGCAATCACATTGAAGCCAAGATTTTCAACCAGCTCCAAACGTTCTTCCGCGTAAGATTTCGCTGTACTTGTAAGCAAAATCTCATACTGATTCTGTGCGTGTAAACTTTCACCCAAAAGCACCCAGTCAACTTCCGCCTCGTCCAAAGACATTGGAATATATTGATCAACTTGATACTTCATCATCGCCTTTAGTTCTTGCTCAGGAACTTTTGGCACGTCAATAATAGTCGAGAATGTTTTATTTGACGGCAAGCCGACAGCTACATTAGACGTCTTAATTCCGGCTTGACCAACGGCGGTCATAATAGCCTCACCCAAGCGTCGCTTAGACTCTGGAGAATCACCCCCCGCTATCTTAGAATCAACTGGCGTATAACCGTAATGCGACAAACTCCATCCCGTGCCAGTACGAGACAATTGAACCACCCGCACCGCATTAGTATCGATGTCCAGTCCGAAGAAGTCGCCCAACCCTTTTGCTAATTTCATAACTAATAGTAATTATATACATTAGCGTTTTAATTTGCAAACTTTTAATATCTTGGCGGCAATTCACGAACATTCATCGTGCTAATCGCGCCAGTATTTCGATAGTTATTATAAGCCCAGATATAAGCATCGGCCCTTAAGTTTATAATCTCTGCTGGAGTTCCAGGATGCATGTTCGGATCATTCTTTGCAGATGAAGCATGCTTTCCGCCGTACGTTCGTCGCAAGAACAAGCGTCCAGTTTTAATTGGCCCGTTGATTTTCAACTGTTTACCACAAGAAGCCTCAGAAACTCCGCTCAGCCAACTTCCGGCATTAATTACCACGCCACAAGTACTAACATATCCGTCTTTCTGAGTAATCAACCAAGCATTCACTTCCCCAACCGAAGGCTCTATAATAATATTCTTCGCATAGATGATTAGTTGTGGCAATTGGTGCACATCATTCGTGTCCGTGTATAGCAAATCGCCCGAAATCGTAACTACGCCCGAGGACTTTATGACTATACTCTTACCTACGCTTAATTTTGACCCCGTTAAGGTTACATTTCCAGCGTTATATTCACCTGTGGCTAGACTATTTACATCTACATTGCCAGAGATATTACCTTTCGCCCCACCAACCGACGGTAAAGTAAAATTATCTGGAACCGAACTAGTGCTGCTAAAATTACCAAACTTTGGAGTATTAGCGAAAGTTAATTTGTTGTAATCGCGTGAATTTACACCCGAGCGACCATTAAACGATGATGATAATCCAGCTCCTGAAGCTGATTCAGCCTCACCATTGGCAATAATTCCATATTCACCCCAAGAGCCATACATATTCTGATAAGTACGATCCATGGTGTAAGACAGTGATATATCACTAATCACCAGGCCCATATGAGACGGATTAGACTTAACGTAAATATCAATCACATTTCCATCTCCATACAAAACAGTACCCGGCTTCATTTCAGCAGTAAATCGAGACCCAGCCGTAAATCCTGGGAGCGCCCAACCCTGATGCTGTAC
>CAUTQX010000002.1:0-48615 GCA_963540705.1 uncultured Candidatus Saccharibacteria bacterium | reverse complement strand
CGAACTCGTCTAAAAGGTTTTGCAGACCTCTGCGTAACCGCTCCGCCAACGCGCCAACGCCTTTATTATATCAAACTAAATTTTCTTTGAATATACCACTACCGCCATCTACTCAACTAATGATCATAGTTTACTTGGTGCGAGCGAGAAGACTTGAACTTCCACGAGCGCAATGCTCACTAGCCCCTCAAGCTAGCGCGTCTACCAATTCCGCCACGCCCGCATAGCCACTTACCATTATACCCGATTACGGGGTTTTGTAAACGGACTTTTTCTCTGTCGCCCAATATTGAACATCAACATAGCGATCAACGGGATTGACAACTTCGGTACTTGCGTCGAGCGCCTTAACATTACGGATATGAATATAATCGAACTTCGGCTGATATAGGGCAATCGCTGGAGCATCCGCCTGCCAAACAGCAGTGAACTTCGCATAGCGATCAGCACGTTGCTTAGCTGAAATCTTTGACCTACCGCTCTCCAAAGCATCGTCCGCTATTGCGTTATTGTAATTGGAGAAATTCAAACCATTGTTGGTTGCCTGCGAAGAATGCCAATAGGCGTAGACATCGGGGTCGCCTCCCAAGGATAGCTCATAAACCAGCACGTCAAAATTGCGCGGCTGCAAAACTGTCTGAAGAATATTTTGAGTGGCATCGTTTGGATCGACAACCTTAATGTCCGATTCTATATTCAGTTCGTCATACCAAACTTGAGCCAAGTACCTAGCAACCTTTTCATAATTGCTATTCTTCAAAACAACCACGTTGAGTTTTAACTTGTCATTTCCCTTCTGACGAACATTATTCACACTCTTCCAGCCCTCAGCATCAAGTAGAGATTTCGCTTTCTTAACATCATAGCTAGCAGAGTTCGAGCTCTTTCCTAGGAATTTGTTAAGCGTTGGGCCAGATAATTCCTCTGTAGACAATGATAAAGATTGGCGCAGCTTGGATGTATCAACACTGAGCGACAAAGCTTGACGAATAGCTTTTGATCGCAAGAACTGGCTATTGTTATTAAACAGCGCGTAAACTCCGTTATTCAAAGAATGCGCTTCTGCGGCATACATAGATTTCACCTCGGCAGATTGATCGTTATAAATCAATTCTGGAGTTCCTGTAATTTCTCGCGTACGCAAACTTTTCGCAATATCATCCTGCGTCGGATACGCGTACAACTGGAATCGCTCTAACTTAGGAGTGCTGCCATAATAATTGCTATTTGACTGCAAATATAGCACTTTTTTACTACCATCGCTCGTTACATTCTGCAGCAACCTAAAGGCGAATGGACCGCTAGATATAGGCGATTTATTAAAATCATGTTCACGTAAATTCGACGGCTCAACGTCTTTTAATATATGTTTAGGAATAATCGGGAACGTCAAGGCATGGACAAACGGTGAATATGATGACGGCAGGATAAACTTCACCGAATCGTCAGACACTTTCTCGAATTTTATAGATTTCCAGCCGGATATCTCAGCTCCAACTTCTGGATTCGCCAATAACTTCAATGTAAAAATTACATCGTCCACCGTTAAATCTTGCCCGTCTGACCACTTCAAGTCTTTCTTTAGCTTAACCGTATATTCAGTTTCTTTATCGTTCACGCTGACGCTATCAGCCAAATCAGCCTTAATATTACCCGTTGAGTCATATCGATACAAACTCGAAAACAGCAGCTTCGCAGCGGATTTTTCAGCATTGGTTTTTGCGAAAATCGGATTTAGGTTTTCCAAAGGACCCAATACACCCTCAGAATATGATCCGCCAGAAGTGTACGCCATTGTTGTGAAAGAATTGCGAGAAATATGCCACTGCACCGCACTGGCGCCAATCATCACCAACACTAGGATAATCCAAACAGAAACCCGGCGCCGCACGTTAGATAAGCGATCCAGCCTGGATGTCACAAACTTATGTGCATGACGCAAGCTTCCCTTTTCAATCTTACGCAGACGCTTATTGACATCTTTACTGGAAACTTTTAGCCGCGCAAAACGATTCCATGACGAATTATCCGAGCTCAAATCTATTCTCCTATTTTTGCAATCCCGGCAAAATCATACTTGCCAAAATCGATAGCACAAAAATCACCGCAAAAACAATAGTTACGTCGAACAAGTTTTTATCAAATCCGCGACGAGTAGTGAATAATTCCCCAGACGAGCCGAATCCTGCACCCAAACTTGCGCCTCGTTGCTGCAATAAAATTGCGATAATCATCAGTACGGCAGATCCAAGCGTCACGTACGGTAAAATTGTATCAATTGACATATTACTCCTTTTCTTCCCGCTGCAAAACCAGCGCGCTACTTATAATATAGTTTACCAAACTCAATATAATCCCGGCAATAATTGAGTGCGCAAAAGTTATAGAAATTCCTGGCGCCAAAGCTAATGAAATATAAACCATAAAGCCGTTCACAATTAAGGTAAACAGTCCTAAGGTCAATAGAATTGCTGGCAGAGCTAAAATCGTAACAATTGGCTTCAATACGCTATTCACCACCGAAAATATCAGCCCTGCTATCATAAACGTCAATGCAGAAGTCGTGCCAGGAGTCTCATTTCCAAGTAATCGAACCGCAACCCAAATACCAACAGAATTAAGAATTAATCTAATTAAAAACGTTGCAAATTGTCTTTTCATTAGTCTTATTATATATAATTTATGCTTTATTGTCGATTGGTCGCCCAAACTTACGACAAGCGTTTAATCAAATTCGCCTTTTTCGCGCCAACTTCCGCCTGCAATTCCGTATAATCCGCCTCAATAATTTTTTTCACACTGCCAAATTTCCTCAACAATTTCGCACGCGTCTTTGGACCAATCCCCGGAATTTCTTCCAGTTGGTTTTTTGTCTGATTTTGACGCTTCAGCGCAGTATGATAGCTCACAGCAAATCGGTGCGACTCGTCACGAATCCGCTGGAAAAGCTTGACAATATCTGTCGTCGCAATAGAACTTTTTGTAAAATTATCCCGGCTGGAATCGTCATCGATAGCAGAGCCTCGTAGATTCCTTGAATGAGATCCGGCGTTGCGCTGAGTAGGATGCAAATTCACTACATATATATCACCATCCTCATAAATAGCAATATCCCGATGAATAGATTTTTGCAATTCCTCAATATACGATACGTCAATTTGCGAGCCAGTTTTATGAATAATAATTTCTTCCTCGCGCTTAGCGATGCTAATAATCGGCAATTTTATTACGCGCTCATCCCTCGCCTTAATCGCTGCTGAAAGTTGACCCTTTCCACCATCAATCAACAACAAATCCGGACGACCCCAGCTTTTGATATTTCGCTCACCAAGCCGCCTAAAAATCACCTCGTACATATTTCCAGTGTCGTCGTTTTTTTCACTCACCTTAAATTTGCGATATTCCGCACGGTCGCTCGCGCCATTCGTAAAAACCACCATACTCGCCACAACTTGCCGCCCGCTCATATGCGAAATATCATAACCCTCAATTCGCACTGGAATATTTTTCAAGCCAAGTAGTTTTGCTAAATCAGCCAGCGCCTTATCTTTTGAAATATCCAAAAATTCCTTATCGCCAAACATAACACGTCGCTGAAGCTCTTGCATGGCGCGCAACTTATTTCTCAAACTTGCCGCCCGCTCAAAATCATGGAGCCCCGCAGCCGTTTTCATATCACGTTCCAACTCCACAGCAATAGCTTTACGATTTCCCTTAATATAACTTATCAATTTACGCAAACCAGCTTTATATGCGTCCGAACCATCACTTATCTTCGGACTTAAGCCCAAATCTTCATCCAACTTTGATTGCCCAGGGCGTCTTTGGTGAGTGAGATATGGAAAAATTCGCCTCAAATAGCGTAATGCCTTTTTTAACGCAAAACCATTGTAAAATGGACCAAAATAATCTGCACCATCATCGGCAGGATTCCGCGTAAAACTGACCGTCGGCCAATCGCTTTTCATATCAATCCGAACATACATCTGAGATTTGTCGTCGCGCAGCAGAACGTTATATCGCGGCATATACCGCTTAATCATCTCGCTCTCTAAAAACAACGCATCAACCTCACTCTCAGTTTCAATCCAATCAGTATCATAAATCTCCGCCACCAACGCCATAGTTTTATTATCTCGCCCACGCGAATCTTGAAAATACTGACGTACGCGATTTTTAAGAACCGCCGCCTTGCCAACATAAATAACCTCACCGCTCGCCGACTTATGAAAATAAACGCCGGGCGTTCGCGGCAAAGTTTTCAGCTTGGCTTGCAATGCTTGATTCATTAAATATATTACAATCTAAATACGCCAATTATGCAAGCATTCTTCTAGCGATTGACTAGTCTTCCAGCCACTTTTTGAGAACTATTGCCTGATTATGTTCCGTATCTTTGGCGCCATATAGCAGCGTAACTGCAGATTGTTTGTTCCAATTATTCTTTGCTTCGGCGGCCGCAGGATTATTATCTAATTCCTCTATATAGCGACGAGAAAATTCCGGGAATTTTTCCGGATCGTGATTGAACCATTTGCGCAATTCATCAGTCGGAGCAATTTCTTTATTCCACTCGTCCAATGCAGCTCGTTCTTTACTGATTCCGCGCGGCCATAATCGATCAACCAGCACACGATAATCGTCGCCCGATACAGTCGACTCATAAATCCGTTCAATTTTATACTTTGTCATAATTTCATATAACTACAAAACGCCGATCGGGTCAACCGCACGAAGTTAGTATACGCTAACGATAAGCCAACCGCGCTCACTGACGCAAAAGCTCTTGACATCAGTACACTGGTTTATACTGATTTTGATATATATTGTGATAACCTTCAGGAACTGGTAGTTACCTTATAATAGCCGCGATTGGGTTTAATGCCAACCTAGTAGCTCGGTAAATGATTTCTGTGCACTGACATATTCGCCCAACTCAATACTCGTAACTGGCAAAGTAATATTATATTCAAGCAACAATCTGCGTACTTCTTTCTGTTTGTTATATGGCACCTCTATGTGCGAAATATCAGTAATAGCTATTCGCTTGTCCGCACGTGCTTCGTAGCAGCGCATTGGTTTTTCTAACTCTACTTGTGAAGCAAGGTGCTTAATACCAATGAGTATTGGATAGTTAGCAGGGATATCACTACCTAAACAAAAAATATCCCACACATTACGCGCCTGTGTATTCACTTTCTTGCCCCATGTATTGTCACCATTCTCATCATGCGACAAGCTGCGCCAAGTTCTCCAGCGACGCAGCATCTTGATACCATTGACCGTAAATAACCGCGCATAAAACAAACTGTAGTAATATGCTGTCCAGGTCAGTGCGTCACCATGGCGATTTTTCTCTTTCCAGCCAACGCCGTGCGTATCAGCGTATGATCGTGCTACCATGCGACTTCGACATACTGAAATTGAATGCATGATATGTTGATTACTACCACCAAAGACTGCGTACACATCACGTACTGGCTTAAGTCCAGTAGCATCACAAAAACTTTTCAAGACATCAGTTATACCGTGCTCACCATGTTGCCAACGGCCGGTACCATGCCAAAACTGAGTGCCTTTCGTCAGTTTTTGATATTCTTTTATTTCAGACTCTTTAAACTGGCGTATTGATTTTGGCTTGATTATATATTTTCTGGCAAATTTGTCTAATATTTTTTCAGCCCATCGCAATCGCATTCTATGAGAGACCGCCAATAATAGATGATGCGGTAAATATTGTAATGATTTCTTTACAAATAGTCTTTGATATTTATCACCTTCAGCTTCATCGCCTCGTCTTAGCGAGTTTTGATAGCATCGGTGTGCACGCTTCTCGATGGCACTATTTTTAGCTAACTTGCAAAAACGAGTATTAAGTATCTTCAAAATCTTTTCCATACTAGACTATAATATCCAATATACTAAGTTTAGTCTATATTCTAGGTACAGACACTACGTAAATATTCCTCCAAAAACTCACTCCACTCGGATGCATTCTTCTCGCGGAAATAGGCACGAAGAAAATCAACCATAATTTGATGACGATTTTCTGCTTCTGCTCGTCCTGGCTCGGTCAACATCAAACCTTTCAATTTCAGCAGCTTCTCAAAGAAGTGATTGATAAATCCGTCAGTATCATGCGTATTGCCATCAGCGTTATATTCGTGCGCCGCCAGATTGACATTCGGCCAAACTTTAGGATCAAAAATCCGCCCACCATGATGACAAGCATAAACCAACGCTCGCTCAATGCCGACCGCGCCAATAGCATCACACATATCAGCGTCAGACACCAATTTTCCCGCCAGCCGCTGCGGCTGCTTGCCGTTCAGCCGTTTGCTATAACCAATCGCCGCAATATTTTCTAACACAGCCTGACTTAAATCATCATCAACCTCTGCCTGCGCCATAATATCTACTGCATTCGTCAATTTTTCTGCCTGTGTTTTGCCGACTAATTTATAATCATCAACATCATGCAGCCAAGCCGTCAACAGAGCCTCTCGCAGGTTCACTGATTCGCTGCATTCGCTAGCAAAACGCTCTGCCAACAACGCTACTCGCTCGACATGATCATCAGCATGCCCCGAAGTATCGCCACCAAGTAATTGGCGAACTTTGGTCTTTACTGTTTCAAGCTGGGCAATTTGTCGATCGTTCATGCTTATATTATACATAAAGCAGAGACGCCTACTAGCGCCTATTAGCATACAAAGCGTAATATTCTTTGAAAGGATAGTCCATATTTAAATTATTGTTATTACAACAATTTCCTAACTATAGATTGCAAAACCGGCACAACATCTATTTCAAACCACGGATTACGCTTACGCCAACCAATGTTAAGTGGCGATGGATGAACCAACGGAAAATAATCTGGTAAATATGCGTCGAAATTAGATACGGTTGCCGTTAAATTATGTTCAACGCGATGGTTCAAATAGTATTTCTGAGCATAAGACCCAACCAATATGATCAATCGCACATTCGGCATTTGGGCTAGCAAACGCGGATGCCATTTTCTAGCAAAGTCCAGACGTGGCGGCAAGTCCACAAGAACAGAGTGAACACCAAGTATGTCAAGTAGCTACATTCGTATGCAGGAACATATCCACGAACTTTTTAATGATACCCTTAACTATAGATATGCTGATCTAAATTTTAAAATGTTGTTTCCTTACTAATTCTATTACTAGCCAATATAGTATAAATTAAATAAGCAATAAAAATGATAATAAAAATACTATTAATTTTTAACACAAAATAGAGATTTAACAAATTTGCGAACGCATGAAATAATATACAGTACCCCACAGATTTCGTTTGACGATAAAGAAGCCCTAAAACAAAACTTAAAAATAATGTATATATAAAAAATAAAATAAAAGGAAATCCTTGATGACTTTCTCCAACTATAAACCATAAAGGCAGATGCCAAATCCCCCAAATGGATCCTACAATCAAATTAGATTGCCAATAAGTATATTTTTTATCAAGTAACGGTTGTAATATACCTCGCCATCCTAATTCTTCATGTCCATCACCAAAAAAAATTAATTGAATAAAGAATAGTGGCATCAGATAAATTGATACTCCGTTTAATTCTAAGGAAGATACAGAAAATAGTATCAATATTGCTAACATATGAATAATGAAATAGATACTACTATTTTCTTTCTTATAAAATAAAAAATGTTTAAATTTTATATTATTGCTTTTCAAATAAAACACACTTGCAATAGCTGGTCCGAGTGCACCTATTATTTGTAATATTCTTCCTATAAAAGTTTCTAATCCCAAAATATGAGATTGCGTAAAGATGGCAAGAAGCCCCCAAGCTATATAAGTAATTCCAAATGTAAAACAAAGATAATTTTTTAAATTCTTTTTGTCAATTTCTGTCATTTTATCTTCCTTATCTTGATTATTTTATGTATAAAATTTTTTACCACTTCTAAGTTGCTCTCGATTTATAACTAGCCATATTCTATCACAAAAACGCAAAAAAAGCCTTGCAATCAAGGCTTTTCATTATTGCTTCGTTACAAGGTTTTTACGCTTTCACTAGCAAAGATTTTATCCATATTTGAATAAAATAAGGGTAAATCCAGATTTTCTTGCTTCCCAGACTCATAAATACTTTTACATCCATACATAATATCTTCTACATCATTATGTAACGTCATAATTCTGCTCGTGAGCTCATTTCCTGCAAACATTCGTTTCATTATCATGCCTGCGACAGCAGAAGGTATTTTGTAAGGGAGAAGTTCATTTTTATATAATTTCAAATTGACCCCTCTAGCTTTTACTACTTTAACAGTTTCTCTTACCGATTTCACTGCTATAGATAATGCGTGAGAATCTCTCATAAGATTAATCGCAAGCTGTTTTGGGTCATCAATTTTTCCTACTCGTGCAGCAGTAGAAGTAACACCTGCATTTATTGCCATGTGAATCCATATCCATTCCACCATATCATAAGGAACTTCTGTTTTTAGGTCTGTAGATTTAAGAAGTTCTATCAAATCTCTATAGTTTGGAATACTTGCTTTTTCCTTGCTTTCAAGCATTATATGGTCAAATAGAACACAGTTCAACTCTTGCTGTATCATACTTCCACCAGCAGTAGGAAATCCTATAATGTATTTAAAATTACCTACTATTTCTTCAATCTCTTTGCGACCGTTCCAAAAGTTACAGAATAATATCAAACTTCCCGTAATGTTGTTTTGCGAAAGTGTTGCTATAGCATCTTTTATTTTTCCGCTTGAAACACTCAAAAGAATAAAGTCATAACTTGTATCCGGTTTTGCAAGATTTACAGTGTATGTATCTGTTTTTTCTTCTCCCTTATTATCATAACGTCCGTCTAATATAGTTATATTCAGCTTTGCTGGAACATTTTGTTTTTTATTTTCCCTAACTAAATGCTCAATCTGATGCCCTGCTTTTTGAAATACATATCCATAAGTTGTACCTATCACACCTAAGCCTAAAATACATATTTTCATTTATATACACCTCCATAAATTCTAATTTGTCTTTGTTTAAAAATAAATCCCATTATATAATTCCATAAACTCTTTAGCAAACTTTGCGACAAGTTCATGATTAAGTGCAGTTGCTAACGGGCGACCATCCTTTTTCTGTAAAATCAGCGTTAGCCGGATCGGACATTATCTGATCATATTATATGATCATCGCTTACCGGTAAATACACTCAAAATACCGTCCATTTTTCCTTGAGCCAGCCCCACTAAAGTATCATTGCACTCAAGGGCAGATAAAACATACGATTTTAAGGCGATTAACCCTATTTTTGAACGCTTACTGGCAACCTTAATGTATTGCTCCGAAAATGCACAATATTGATCAAGATAATCACTGGAAATATCTCCAATTTTATCGTGCGGCGTAATTACTTGGCGTAAACGGGCAACTTTTTCCTCATCCTTAGGCCTAATACCGGTAATTGACCGATTCATATATGCACCTAATTGTGCCACTGGATTTAGAATATTACAAATGACTTCGCCGTCACGCTCAACTCGCCACGGGTCAATAGATTCTCTTGGTAACTGTGTCTCTATACCACTCAATAGCCAGAATAAGTTGCCTTCGTCATCAGAATAGCGACTACCCGTAAAATCAAGCAACCCACGCCTATTTTTCTCATATTGACGTAGTCCAAACACTGATGCAACCACTTCATTACCAATGGCCCTGACTATAGTCTTCTTATATTCATCTACAACCTCAGCATTAACACTGCACACTAACGTATCTAGGTCGCGGATAGTACCATTTTCACGGAGTCGTGGAAAATCAGTATCGCCACCTACTGTCACTACTCGTTCATCCCAATCGATTTTTTCAGCGTTAGTTACTGCATGTAGACCCAGCCCACCAACGATAACATATTGCCCGCCCAAATCATTTAGTTGACCATGGAGGTTACTTTTCTCAATAATATCATACATATTCCCCATGCCACAATTATGTCATAAAGCGTTAGTTAGTAAAGTGTATTCTTTAGGAAGATAATCCATGCTAAGCCACCGAGCTTCCATTATTTCAAAATTGCATTTTATGTCACAATTAGACGCGTGCGCCGCAAAAACTTGAACTGAAAATTTGGTGTACGATTCATGAGAATTAGCTTTTCCGAGATACCGCAAATTATGTATTTTTAATCCAATTTCTTCCAAGGTTTCTCTAACGGCAGCCTGTTCATAACTCTCATTATGCTTCACCCCGCCTCCCGGTAGAGCCCACCTTTGGCGACTAAAGCGACCCCTAACCAGCAAAATATCACCGTCATCCCGATAAACAATCACCCGCACGCGATCTTTTTTCGATCCAAGCTTAAACACCAGAGACATTACGCGGGCAATTCCACGAAAAACTGCCCGCCCAAATATACCAAACACTTTACTAATAACTGATTCTTTACAAGCCATAAAATCCACCAATTTGGTAGAATTGTTTATTTTAGCAATAACTTATTCTGTGGTTACGCCGTCAAAATCTTCTTCGTTGGCTTCCGCTTCTTCGCGTGTCGCCCGAACAATTCTATCTTTATGATGTGCTGGACTATAAATCGTGTAAAGCTTAAGCGGCTCTTCGCCAGTATTTATCACATTATGCTCAGCGCCCGCCGGCACAATAATCGCGCTGCCATCAGAAACAGCATACTCATTGCCATCAATCAAAACCTTACCTTCGCCAGACTCAAATCTGAAAAACTGATCATTTTCCTCGTGAATTTCCGAACCGATTTCCCCGCCAACAGGTAGACTCATCAATACCAATTGGCAATGCTTCGCAGTATATAGAACTTGACGAAAATTATTATTTGCCAATGTAAGCTCTTCGATATTTCCACTAAAACCCTTCATAAATCCCCCTTCTATTTTTTATTTCGCAGCTTTTTCCAAAGCGTCAATCAACGTCTGCTTCGGCTTCATGCCAATCATTTCAGCAACTTCCTCGCCGCCAACAAAAATCTTCATGTTTGGAATTCCCTGCACGCGATATTCCATAGCCAATTGCGCATTTTCCTGACTCGCTTCAGTGTCAACCTTAACAATATCAAACTCTGTTTCTTCAGCAATTTGGTGCAAGAGCGGAGCCATTGCGCGGCATGGCGGACACCACGGCGCCCAAAAATCAACTAGTACAGGACCGTCGCTTTTTAGCACCTTATCTTCGAATTCTTGCTTCGTTGTAATTTCATATAAAGCCATTATTTCCTCCTTTTCTGGCATTTTTTACAAACTCCCGTCACAACCAACGGGCCGTCAATATAGCAATCGCTAATTTCATGCGCAATCTGCTTTCTCATCTCATCGGCAATTTTAATATCCATCAAGCCATCACAGTCACTACACACAAAATGATCGTGATCATCCTTACGAATATCATATCGCAAGCAGCCCTTTTTGGTCGATGGCGCCAAACCAATCATCCCGTCGCCACACAGGCGCTGAGTTATTCGATGCACCGTCGTGTCGCTGACTTCAGGATGAGTATTCCGCAATTCCTGAGCAATTTCCGCATTCGTCGCGTGATGTTTGCTCTTTAAAATCGCCATCACGTCATTCGTGTGTTTTGTCGATCGCCTAACAATTTGCGTCATGTTCCTATTGTAAAGTATTTACAATAAATAAACAAGGCTTTTGCTCCACAAATTGACTTATATCTATATATTCCCTATAATAATAAAAGTCTATGAACTCCCGCTGGCGAGTTCCTCTAATATACATTTTTGAATAATTAAGAACGCTCAGTTTTCTGCGCAATCTATGAATGTTAATTTTATTACAGAAAGGAATTGATTTGAAAAACAAACCGAACAGCAAAGAAATATTTCGCCTATTCTGGAAAACGTCAGCGCAGTACAAACACCGCCGAAACTTGGCAATATTTTTTGCAATGCTGACTCTCGTGGTTACCATTTTTGTCGGGCCGCTCATAATTGCCCAACTTCTTAGTATCATCCAACACAATCAACTGCACGACGCAAAAAATTTATGGACACTAATTGCTTTATACGGCGTCAGTGGATTATGGTCTAGCGTCATCGGCTGGCGATTAGTTTTATATCTTGTCTGGACATTTGAAACCGCCATGCAGCGAGATTTGTACGCTCGGTGCTTTAGCAAACTAACCAACCAAACATTATTCTTCCACTCAAATAAATTCGGTGGGTCGCTTGTTAGTCAAACAAATAAATTAATCGGCGCGGTAGAAAGTTTTTGGGACACGATAATCTGGTCAATTTTACCGCTAGTTGTTTCACTGGTCGGTTCAATAATTATCCTGTCAACACTTCTCTGGCAATACGCGTTATTCTTGCTTATTTTCTCAATTGTTTTCAGCCTTGTCGTTTATTACGGATCCAAACCAATGACGAAATTGACAAAAAAAGAAGCCAAAGTCAGCAACAAATTAAACGGTCAATTAGCCGACGTAATTTCAAACGTTCTAGCGGTCAAGTCATCTGGCGCCGAAGCTACAGAACAGAAATTTTTCACAAAAACCGTCGGTTCTTGGCGAAACTCGAGCCTCGACGTAATGCGCGGATTTTTGAAAGTCAGCACTATATATTCATCAATCAACATGGTTATTAAAATTGGAGCAATCGCCTTCGCAGTGTACGCAGCCCAGAATGATTTGGTGTCAGTGGCGTCTGTTTATCTTATTATCACCTACACTGGAAGTGTCGCACATGAGTTGTGGAACATGAACGGAATTATGCGCAATTACAACCGAATTATCGGTAATGCAAATGACATGGCAGAAATCTTACGAACACCAACAACATTGATTGATAAAAGTGACTTAAAACTGGAAGTCTCAAACGGCGAAATTTCCATGGATAAAATAACTTTCACGCACGACGAAGGCCAAGGCGACACTCTATTCCACAACTTCTCTCTGGATATTAAACCAGGCGAAAAATTAGGTTTAGTCGGAGCGAGCGGTTCCGGAAAAACGACACTCACTAAATTGCTATTACGCTTTGCTGATATTGACTCAGGAAAAATTACCATCGACGGACAAGATATTTCCGAAGTCACCCAAGCAAGTTTGCGCTCTCAAATCGCTTACGTACCGCAAGAGCCATTACTATTTCACCGCTCCGTACGCGAAAACATCGCTTACGGTCGACCTGATGCAACGGACGCAGAAATTGAAGAAGCCGCCAAAAAAGCTGGCGCTTACGATTTTATCGTTGGGCTTAAAGACGGTTGGGACACGATGGTTGGCGAGCGCGGAATTAAATTATCTGGCGGACAACGCCAGCGAATTGCCATCGCCAGAGCAATCCTAAAAGACGCACCAATTTTAATCCTCGACGAAGCGACTTCGGCATTAGATTCTGAATCTGAAGCGTTGATTCAAAAATCTTTAGAAACATTAATGGAAAATCGAACCTCAATTGTTATTGCGCACCGCTTGTCCACAATTGCCAAACTAGATCGAATAATTGTCCTGAAAAATGGAAAAATCGTCGAGGACGGATCGCATGATGAACTCATCAATAAAAAGCGCGGTGTTTACGCAAAATTATGGGCAAGGCAATCTGGCGGATTCATCGAAGAATAATTAAAATCGCACATGCTAATTGTGATATAATTAGAATATGGAATCTTTTATTCACTTGATAACCAGCTTCGGCGTATTCGCAATTTTATTAGTAGTTTTCGCAGAATCCGGTCTGTTAATCGGCTTCTTTCTACCTGGCGACAGCCTACTTTTCACCGCTGGATATATGGTTCAGCAAAGTTTTCTACACATAGATATCCATATTTTCGCACTTCTAATTTGTGCGGCGACAGTTCTAGGGGATAGCGTTGGATATAGCTTTGGTCATAAAGTCGGTAGAAAATTATTCGAAAAAGAAAATTCCCGTTTCTTCAAGAAAAAATACTTAAAACAAACTGAGAAATTTTATGACAAACACGGCTCACTGACCATTGTCTTGGCTAGGTTTGTGCCAATTGTCAGAACCTTTGCTCCAATTGTCGCCGGCGCAAGTAAAATGCATTATAAAACATTCTTAACTTTTAACCTTATCGGCGGGTTTCTTTGGTCGTCACTATTCGTCTACCTAGGCTTCTATGCCGGAGAATTTCTAACCAAAGCAGGAGTAAACATTGAAGTTGCAGCAATCCTCATCATCTTCCTGTCTGTCTCACCAATGGTTATTCATGCTTTGAAACAACCAAATACTCGCGCCTTATTAAGAAAGCAGTTATTAGTTCTTCTTTCAAAAACCAAGCGTAAAAAATAATCTTAAAGCATCTTTTTCAGATATTTGCCAGTGAACGAATTTGGCACTTTGGCGATATCTTCAGGCGTACCGCAAGCCACAACGGTACCGCCACCAATTCCACCCTCTGGACCCATATCAATTATCCAGTCAGCCGACTTTATGACGTCCAAATTGTGCTCAATTATAATCATGCTATTGCCACCCTCGACTAATTGCTGTAAAATGCCCAATAATCGTTTCACGTCGGCAGAATGAAGTCCAGTCGTAGGCTCGTCCAGAATGTACATAGTTTTTCCAGTGGAGCGCTTGGAGAGTTCCGTTGCCAATTTAATTCGCTGTGCCTCACCGCCTGAAAAAGTAGTTGCTGGCTGACCAAGTTTAATATAGCCAAGCCCAACCTCAACCAATGTCTGAAGTTTACGCGCAATATTCGGCACGCTATCAAAAAATTCCGCCGCTTGATCAATCGTCATGTCTAGGATATCGGAAATAGTCTTATCTTTGTACTTAATCTCTAGTGCCTCGCGATTATAGCGCTTACCGTGACATTCGTCACATTGAACGTAAACGTCTGGCAAAAAGTGCATTTCAATTTTTATCACACCATCACCCTGACATTTTTCACAGCGACCGCCCTTAACATTAAAGCTAAAGCGTCCAGATTTATAGCCTCGAACGTTGGCCTCGGGCGTGCTAGCAAAAAGCTCACGAATTGGCGTAAAAATACCAGTGTAAGTCGCTGGATTGGAGCGCGGCGTTCGACCAATTGGCGACTGATCTATGACAATCGTCTTATCAAGCAAATTCACACCTTCTATAGAGTCATGCAATCCTGGCGCTGTCGTTGCACGATTAAGTTCCGCCGCTAGTTCCCGCGCCACAATATCATTCACGAGCGTCGACTTTCCGCTACCAGAAACACCAGACACTACAGTCATCAAGCCCAAAGGAAACTCCACATCAATGTTCTTAAGATTATTTTCGCGAGCGCCACGAACAATCAACTTTCTATCTTTCACGACTTTGCGACGCTTTTTCGGAACGGCAATTTTTTCCGCCCCAGATAAATAGCGACCTGTTATACTATTCTCATTTTTCGCAACAATTTCAGGCGTCCCCATTGCCACTACTTGACCGCCGTTCACACCAGCTCCCGGTCCCATATCAACCAGAAAATCACTCTGGCGAATCGTGTCCTCGTCGTGCTCAACCACCAGCACAGAATTGCCCAAATCACGAAGGCGCTTCAACATATCAATCAACTTGTCGTTGTCACGTTGATGAAGTCCAATTGACGGCTCGTCCAGCACATAAAGCACACCCTGAAGTCCAGCACCAATTTGCGTCGCCAAGCGAATTCGCTGCGCCTCGCCACCACTAAGCGTGTTAGCCGCTCGGCTTAGCTCCAAATAGTTCAACCCAACATTGCTCATAAACGCCAAGCGAGATTTAATTTCCTTCACAATCAAGCGAGCAATCGTCATTTCTTGCTCAGTCAATTGAAGCTTATTGTCAAACAAATCCAATGCATCATCAACACTCAAATCACACACGTCAACGATATTCAGTTCATGAACCGTCACCGCCAAAACCACAGGTTTCAGGCGCGCACCTTTACAGGCATAGCAATCCCTCTCACGCATAAATCGCTCAATATCTCGTCGCATAAAATCGCTGTCAGTTTCTTTCCAGCGTCGCTCCAGATTAGGGATAACACCCTCATAAGTCGTATCGTAATGTCGACCGCCACCCAAATCAACGTGATATTTTTGATCACCAGTCCCGTATAATATTTTATGTTTAGCATCATCAGAAAGCTTGCCTACGGGAACTTTCAAGCTAAATCCGTGAGCTTCAGCAACAGACGCCAATCGCTTCATATTCCAAGCGTCAGAATTCATTCGATTATACGGTCGAATTGCGCCTTCGGAAATCGTCAAGTTATTATTAAACACCAATTCTGGATCAACTTCCAGCCTCGATCCCAAACCCGTACACACAGGACAAGCCCCCTGCGGCGCGTTAAAACTAAACAGTCGCGGCTCCAGCTCTGGGATATCGACATCAGGATGATCAACACAAGCGTATCTCTGCGAAAATGTCTTCACTTCATCATTATCCGCATCCAAAACCTCGATAACTCCCTGACCCAAATCCAGCGCCTGCTCAACGCTCTGACTTAGTCGAGATCGCATTTCCGCCGTCAACGCCAACCTGTCAACTACCAATTCGATATTATGCTTGTAGCTTTTTTGCAGCTCCGGAAATTCATCCAGCGCGTACACCACGCCGTCCACACGAACCCTGGCATAACCAAGTCGCTGATATTGCTCCGGAATATGCGCAAACTCACCTTTTTTATTCTTAACAATTGGCGCCAATAACAGAATTCGCTTATCAACAAATTGTCGTAGAATCTCGTCAATAATCACCTCGGTCGTGCGACGCGTCACTTCATTGCCACAAATCGGACAATGCGGCACGCCAATTCGCGCAAACAAAAGCCTCAGATAATCATAAATTTCTGTCACCGTAGCCACGGTAGAACGCGGATTGCGGCTGGTCGACTTCTGATCAATTGAAATCGCTGGACTAAGCCCTTCAATCGAATCAACATCAGGCTTATCCATTGTCCCCAAAAACTGACGCGCATAAGAATTGAGGCTCTCCATATAACGACGCTGACCTTCGGCATAAATCGTGTCAAACGCCAGGCTGGATTTACCAGATCCGCTAAGCCCAGTAATCACCACCAGCTTATCTCGCGGAATCTCAATATCCACATTTTTTAGATTATGCTCACGAGCACCTTTAACACGAATTACCTCTGCCATAACCGCTATATTATACAGGTTTTTGACAATTTTTTCCAGTATGAACACTAACGTAAATTTAGAACTACAACACATTACGCTTATGATTGCAAGTCAATATCTTATTTGCTACAGTTAGATCTATGAGAAAGCTGGGCATTTACTTAATTATGATCATCGGAGCGATACTACTCGCGCCTTTTGTGATTGACCAGCTATTTTTCTTCTTTTTCTTAGGAAAAATCCCCTTCACGAACATCAGCCTACCCGCAATTTTAATGGTTATTTTCTGGGCAATTATCGTACCGTTGGCAATCATCCTCAGGGAATCACTTTCTGTTCTGTTTTGGAAGTCCATTGACATTGCCAGTGAAATCGCGCAACGACGAGTCAACAGAAAAATCCGCTATTTTACACCAAACCAAAAAAGCGAGCTTATTTTATTATCAATTTATCTACTTTCCAGTATGAAAAAAAGCGAGCCTTATGATGAGATTGAATCTCAAAAGCTCGCTCCGTCTATGACCTAATTTTTTACAGCCGTTTTCTCAGCACCAACACACCAGCTGTTACAGCTATAACAGCTACTCCACCAACCATCCAAGTTGAAGTTCCTGTTTCAGCCAAACGTCCTGACGCTTTTCCTGTCTTTTGCCCAGGAGTGGCAGGAGTAGAGCCCGTGGATGGAGTAGCGGCTCCACCTGCACCCGCTCCAGGAGTTACAGGCTGAGATGTCGGCAGAGTTCCCAAACGGTAGACACCATCGTTGCGCACATAAAGCAGCTTAGATCCATTGCTCGACATAGCCATCATATCATAATCGCTAGCACCATTCTCCGAATGCCAAGTCCTGCCTCCGTCTACTGATATAAGAAGTGCTGTTGCTCTGGGGTTGGCGCCAGTAGTCGACTTAGTATCAACAAATAACTTCTTACCATCATCACTAATACCCGTCTGTATGATTGTGTGACCAGCTGGGATTGGAGCGTTTGTAGGAGTCCAGTGATTACCACCATCCAACGAAATCCTATCTCCCTCAAATATGTTATTTCCGTTATTACTGAATGACACATGGGCGTACATGTTTACAATATTAGGGATTTCCGTCCAAGTCTGACCATAATCAGTTGATCGCGCCAGATCACCACCATCTTGAGCGATCAGCGTGCCGTTGTTAGACACATACCTAGGGCACGATATATTATTAGTACCTTTCTGAGTCCAAGTCTGACCGTCGTCAGTAGAAATATGGGCTGTATAGCCAGTAGCACCGCTACCAGAACAGCTAACTAAAAAGGAGCCGTCTGGACTAATAAGTACAGTATAATGTCCTGGGTCTGGTCCCCTCTCCACCCAACTCTGACCGCCGTCTGTTGATATGCTGAAAGAATCTCCATATTCCAATACTATCTTAGACCCGTCCGTACTAATCGACACGTTCTCTACTATTGCCTGCTTCGAAAATATTTTTCTCCAAGTAGCCCCATCATCTGCGGACATCCATAAGTTTGTGTTATGAGGGATACTTTCCTCCAAAATAAAAAGCTTTGAGCCGTCTGGACTGACATATGAACCTCTAAGATCAGTAAAACTAAAATTTGACGGTGGCGTTAAAGTCTTCCACGTGTACTTTGCTTCTTCTGCCTTAGCCAGTGGCGACAAAGCTGTAGATAAAGACAGTGTGAGCATAAGCATTAAAGCTACTGCGCTCTTTAATATGTTTTGTACTTTTATTTTGTTTTTATATAACATTTTTTCCTCCCAATTTGTTTTTGTTATATACGAATAGTTTATACCTATTCTGGCATATTACATGACATTGGTCCCTCCCCCAATTTATTGATTGCTTCAATTTTAACATAACCGCATTTCAGGAGTCAACAGAAGGTAAAACCGACTCCAGCCATAATTGCAATTCTTGCAAAATAAACTGCTGTTCGTCAGTCGCACTAGGCGCTAATCGTTGCAGAGATTTCATAAACTGCGGCAGTTGCGCCTGTAAATGCTCGGTTCGCCATCTTTCCCATTGTCGCAGCTCATCTTCACTAAGCAAATTAGGAAAACTTCGTGCTTTATAATGCAACAATAGTGGCGACAATCGCTCATCCTGAAACTCTGGATGAAAGTCAGCCAACTCACGCTCATCAGCATTACGCACAGCTTCAATGCGAACTCGATCACTATTATCCAAAAAACCGTCATACAGTTGCGCTTCTGGATCAGTCATTTTCTTAAACTCTGGCTTATTCTCAAAGATACTACGCAACCTTTCGGCAAAATCTGGATGAGAAAGTAAAATATCTTGATGCTTCTGCACAGTTTCCGCATCCAGAGAAATTTTCTTCCAGCCATCGCCCTGAGTCAACACACCAAGCGGCGAAACTGCTGGGCAGCGATTATATTGCAATTCCTTAACTGGCAATTTAACGAAATCTTCAGCTTGCCTTTCTTCCCATGTTGCAAATATCTTCGCCGACAATTCCTCAATGCTCAGATCAACAAACGGCGTCGGATCATAACGCAAATCATAAACAATCACGCCGCCATTTCGGCTCGTAGTTAGCGGAAATGCCACGGTCGTTTTGGCGAATTCCTTGTCATAACGACCACTCGCATAAACAAAAGGTTTTTTATCATCGACATTCACCAGTTTCTGAACCAATTTCTTATCGCGCATTTTCAGCAAATAGTCGTACATTTGCGGCTGGTTCTGCTTAATCAATTTAGTCACAGCAATCAACGCCGTCACGTCCGCTAGCGCATCATGGGCGTTTTCATGTTCTATACCGTTAGCTTTCGTGATGAGCTCCAGGCGGTTGCTCGGCTCACCTTTATCGTCAATTGGCCACTCAATTCCCTCAGGTCGAAGCGCCCTAGTTAAGCGCACTACATCCAATAGATCCCATCTGGATCGACCGTCTTTCCAAGTCCATTCATATGGATCGTAAAAATTTCGCCAAAACAAATGACGAATAAACTCATCGTCAAAACGTATGTTATTGAATCCAACAGCAATCGTATCAGGCGTAAATATTTCCTCGCTTAACATACGTGCAAATTGAGCCTCAGTATAACCCTCTTCGACAGTTTTTTGCGGCGTTATCCCCGTCACCATCAACGCATCAGGACTCGGCAGCGTATCGTCATTTAGTGTCACGAGAATATTGTACGGTTCACCGATCGGCTGCAAATCCACATCGGTTCGCTGACCGGCAAATTGCATAATTCGATCTTGCCTGGGATTAAGACCACTAGTTTCAAGATCGTAGAAGAAAAATGTTTGCGCCATATTTATATTATAGCATCAAGCTCACGCTAATTTACACCAGCATAATCTATTGCTCGACCAGCGTAAACGGCATAGATTCGCCAATCTGAATCAAGCTTTCGCCAATTGCCCCCTGACGCAACAATTCGTGAGTAATTCCCATTTTTCGCATAATATCTCGCAAGCGATTAACGGATTCAAACTGATCAAAGTTAGTCCGACGAGCAAACTTTTCAATCTTAGCGCCCGTAACAATAAACTCAATCTTATCATCTTCATCATCAGTCTCATTAGATTCAGCGTCAGAAACCCGCCTTACAGACCAAGCATCAGAAATGACCTGATCGTCCAACGAAATTGTCGGTAGATCTTCCTCTTTTTCATCAACGATCTCAGCTTCACGCTCTCGATATTTAGCAACTTCATCACGCAACATTCGTAGAAGCTCAATCACTCCGTCGTGCGTCTGGGAAGAAATCGCCACAACTGGCGAACCATTAGCTACTTTTTGAAGGGCAGTCGACTGCATGGCAATAATCTCATCGTCCAATCCTTCACACTTGGTCAGTGCTATTATCTCTGGACGCTCCGCTAATGATTCAGAATATTTTTCCAGCTCGCGACGAATTGCTTGATATTTCTCCGCCGGATCATCGCCATACACATCAATCATATGAAGCAACACGGCCGTTCGCTCAACATGTCGCAAAAACTGATCACCCAAGCCTTTACCTTCCGATGCGCCCTCAATCAACCCCGGAATATCAGCGATCAAAATCGACCCATCATCAACATCGGCCACTCCCAAATTTGGAGTCAAAGTCGTAAATTCGTAATTGGCAATTTCTGGACGCGCATTAGAAACCACACTTAGGAACGTCGACTTACCAGCGTTCGGAAAGCCAACCAAACCAACGTCAGCCAGCAATTTAAGTTCCAGCTCTGCCTCAAATTCCTCGCCAGCCTCACCAAGTTCAGCAATTTTAGGTGTTTGGCGCGTACTAGACGTAAAGTGTGCATTTCCAAATCCACCATCTCCACCGCGAGCCACTACTGCCTGCTGCTGATCTTCGGTCAAATCCGCGATCACCATACCGTCGCGCTTCACTAGGGTGCCCATCGGCACCTTAACAATTAGCGGAGCGCCGCTCTTCCCTCGCTTATTACGTTTTCCGCCATCACCACCCTTTTCAGCTTTAAGCTCCGGCTTATATCTAAAATTTAAAAGCGTGTTAAGGTCTTTTGTCGCCAAAAAGACAATATCACCACCACGACCGCCATCACCGCCATCGGGACCGCCCTTATCGACATATTTCTCATGACGAAAACTGACTACGCCATTTCCGCCTCTACCGGCGCGCACTAAAACTTTTGCAATATCTACAAACATATCTTTAGTATACCAAAAAGCACCCCCGATAAATAGCGGAGGTGCTAATATTAACTAGCTCTAGTGGATATATAGATAGCCGCCTGCACCGTTGAGTGTCCGGTGAGTAATGATTCCATAACCTGCGTAGTTCATGTCGCTAACGTAAACCACACCGTTTTCAACTCGCTCAACAATACCAACGTGACCGTAATAACCAGCAGTAGTCTGGAATATTGCACCAGGTGCTGGCGTATTATTAACTACGAATCCAGCGGCGCGAGCGCTTGTAGCCCAAGTGTTAGCATTACCCCAGAAACTACCAATCGGACGACCCAACTGCATACGACGCTCATACGCGTACCAAGTACAGTTACCAGCCGCATAGCGGTTACCGACAGAAGCAGTCAACCAACTTCGACTCGCGCTCGTAGTAGTAGACGATGCCGAAGAAGAATATCGGTTATCATAAGACCTACTTCGTGAAGCAACATAACCAGGTCGCTCATTTTCTGGAAGCTCACCACCAGGCAACACAATTCTAGAACCAGTAGACAGCTTGGCACCGTCATCGATATCATTATATAGTACAACACGCTCAGCGCTCGTCTTATACTTTTCCGCCAGAGATTGAGCAGTGTCACCGTCTTTAACAGTATAGACAACACCGTCAACAAGAGGCACGACTAGAGTCTTATTTGGCTCTACGGCGTCCGAAGTTGTATTATTAGCCCAACGAAGCGTCTGAGATGAAATCTTAAATTTCTTAGCGATAGACTCCATCGTGTCACCCTCTTTGGTCACGTAAGATGAAATACCACGCGCTGCCGAAGTGTCTGGCTTAACAATGTCAGGTTTTGTTATAACTTCTGTATCATTCTGAGAAAGATTCTTCTTAATTGTCAGCGAAGTTTCAGATTCGCGTAAATCACCGGCCGAAGGTAATTCCGCCGTTTCCGCCAAGTTGGTTACAGCATTAGCTGCCGTTAATTCATCTACTGAAGCTGTTTTAGACTTAGCAGACTTAGATACCGATGAGACACCAGTGGTTTCAGATGATGCCAAAATTTTTGATCTTTCAGCGGATACATTACTACCGCTATTACCGTAGACCAAAAATGATATAGTCAATAAAAATATTCCACCGTAGATTGCAAATGATTGCAGTTTACGTTTTTTACTCCGAAGAGATGTAAAATGGTTACGAATAATCGTTCTCCTTGCGTTGATGTTACCATCAGCACCTCTACCAAATTGTCTTTCTTCTCGCAATAGAACAGGATATGTTGTCGACCTAATTGATTATTATTATTATTCTACATTAGTTTTGCTATATCCGTAGCGACAATTTTGGCAGGTCATTTATCGTAATTCACCCCTGTTGATAAATTAGACAAATGATCTAACATCTATTTTACACAACATTGACAATAAAGTCAATAAATTTTATAAAATGCGTTTTTGTCAAGAAATCTGGCACTTCTTTTGACAGTGAGCCTTGACATTAGCCTCGTGCTCTTCGTTGGTTTTTGCAAAATACGTAATATCATCGTCGCCACTCAGAAAATATAGATAATCAGAGTTTATCGGGTCAGCAGCGGCATTCAACGCGCTCAAACTAGGCGAAGCGATTGGTCCAGGGGTTAGGCCTTTTTGGATGCGTGTATTATATGGCGACTTAAGGTTCGGCGAGCGTTCTACACCTGTTTTGTCAGCAATATATTGATATGTCACATCAGAGCCAATCGGCATATTAGCTTTCAGGCGATTGTAAAATACGCTAGCAATCTTACGTTGATCTTCACAAGTTTCCGCACCAGACCCACAGCCAATCGATTCACGCTGAATAATCGACGCTAGTGTTATACCTTGATATAAGGTCAGCCCACGAGCTTTAAATTTCTCCTCAAGATTATATTTCTTAACAATTTTCTCTAGATGATCAATTGAGCGCTGCAAAACCTGTTCTGCAGTTTCGTCTGGGGAAATATAGAATGTTTCACCGTAAATATATCCCTCAAGCCCAGCATTTTCCGGTCTACCCGCAAAAACTGGACTATCATACTTAGCAGCAAATGCCTTTTTTATCTGATCATCTGAAAATCCTGCCTTAAGCAACACGGATTCAACCTCTCTGCCGTCAGAATTCTTTATTTTTTTATTCAAAGTCGATCCAGGATAAAATGTTATAGCAATCTCATCAGTTTTACCGCTAGTCAAATGATTAATTATCTCATCGACAGATTGCGAAGATTTTACAGAATAAACGCCAGCCTTGAATTTACTTGCCGAATTATGAAGCCTCGTGTAAATAGAAAATGCTAAAGAGTTTTTGATAATTTTATTATCCTCTAAAGTTTTGGCGATATCACTAGATCCCATACCTTCTTTAATATTAATTCTGAAGGTTTGCTGACTATTTACGTCGACAGGAGAAAGCATCTGCTTATACCACACTGTTGCTCCAAGAGCACCAACTCCAACGACAGCCACGATTATCGACAACACTAATAGCCAAATACGTCGTTTACGAATTTTCATAATTCTCCTCCAAAAAATCCTGCAAAATTATGCTAGCAGCCTCCGCATCAATCTCGCCCTTATCTTTAATTTTATTCCCCAATCTCTGCTCAGCCTGCACGCTCGTTAAGGATTCGTCTTGAAAAACAATCTCCGTATCAAGCTCAATGTCTTCAAATTGCTTAACAAATTCTTTCACAAATTCCGTCTGCTTTGTTGGTTCACCGGATTGATTTCGTGGATAGCCCACTACAATTGTATCGATATCGTGCCTCAATACTAGCTCTGTTATTTCCTGGACAATATTTTCATTATTCTCTAACCAACCAAACGGCACGGCAATTTTCACTTGCGAATCCGCCATAGCCAAACCAATTCGCCGCGATCCAATATCTAGCGCTAAAAAGTTTTTACTTGACATCTTTTATCTTAAATTCGACATTAATCTTATTGATATCTTTTGGAACAGATTTAACCCAGAATGGCGAGAATTTAACATCGACATCTTCAACACCTTCGATAGATTCAATAGCAGACTGAACCTCTCCGTAACTCTTGCCTTTGGCTTGATCCTTTACGTTCGCTTCTTTAATATCTGGACCAACCTTGCCATTCGTAGTTAAGCGCACAGTCTGTGTATTATGAGCCCTAGAAAATTGCGAGAACGCAACCTTGCTTATTCCATTGTCATAAATTCTCTGCGACTTCTTACCAGAAATCTCCTCTTTAAGTTTTGCTTCCACAAAGTTTTTTAGCTCATTCTTATCAATAGCCAACGCGCTGGCGGTAATTGTAGATTTCAGAGTTACAGCTCCAGTCGCCTCGCCATCCACAGCCACGCTCGAGCTAGGATCTGATCGATTTTCAACGTAGCTTTCTGTTATAACCGTTGCCGAATCGCCGAATGATGACAACAATTGCTCTTTTAATCCATCAATCTTCTTTTCGCTCAGCTTGCTTTTTGCCGATTCTATATCACTAGCCGTCACAACCGTTGCAGTTTTATCAGTGCCGCCACTAGTAGCAGACCGTAGCGACGCAGAAATATCATCAACCGAAATACTCATACTACCAGTTGCCGCATTATACTGAGCTCCACCCTCACTGGCGGTAATTACGCCAGAAGCAGATCCCGGACAAATATACCCAGGGCAATTACGCTGATAAGAGCCACCTGGAACAGTTACAGAAGAATTTAAAGTGTAAGATAACCCACTATTCTTTAAAATTGTACCAGCTGCAATAGTAACACTATCTGGAGAAACATTCTTAAAAACCACCACTCCAGTAGCTTTTTCTCCGACGTTCTTCTTGCCCGTAGCGGAAAACTCAACACTAACTTCCTTTGCTAATTCTTTCTTTACAGACTTAATGACATTAGATTTTGCGCTTGTAGTGGCTGTTTCATTCAAGCTGACGGTATCACTGACTGTCATACTAGTAGTCTTTGCTGAAATAACAACCGTGGCATGTGGAGCAAACCAAATTGCCCAAACCAAAAATACAATCAAAAGTAAGGTACTGCCGCCTATCAATAAGAACTTCTTACGAAATGTATTAAAATCAGGGACTTTTGGTTTTTTAACCATCTTTTTCAGAGAGTCCAACCCCTTAGACTCCTTCTTATTTGCGTCAGCTATAGCATTATCTACGGCAGAATCTTCATCGGATTTCTTTGATCTTTTCGCAGAATCCGCCATATCTCCAACCGCCAGCTTGCCACCATCAATTACATCATTGTCGTCATCAACTTTCAGAACTGGAATCTCCGCAATTTCTGGCTTGCTCTGAAGTGTTTTTGCAATCGGAATTTTCGCCGTTGCTGCCAATCCAGCCAAAACCGAATCGTTCGTGATTAATACAATTCTCTTATCTGCCGAAGTTGCCGCCCGAGCTAGTAATCGAATATTGACCGCACTCTGTAAAACGCCAATTCTTCGGGGCGGTACCAACGCAATAATTCGCTCTTTCGACGCCTTAATCTTACTAATTATCGTCGTAATGTCGTCTTCTACATCGATATAAATAACGTCTTTATTCATTTTAAATCTTTAACAACCTATTTACTTTTTCAACTAAACTATTACCGTCTTGGCTACCGATAATTGTATCATATCCAACTCGCAACAAGCCCATTGCTGTTACAAATGTGTGATCGCTAATATCTCCAGTTTCATCGACTATCCCTGTAATATCACTTGTATTGATATTTTGACCTACTGGCTTATTCGTAAAAGGCAAATCCTCTGGCCAGCGTCGAGTTTTCAGAGCTTCAGTAATTTTCTGCAAGCTCGATCCGCCACCACACAGTAAAATCCTATTCGGCAAATAATCGACATTATCAAAATCGCTCAGCGCCAATTCAACACCCGATAGCCAAACTTCCAAAGTCTTATCGATCGCCGCGTCAACTTTTTTCTTTACGCTAGGCTTCAAATTCTCATTATCAATATTCAGTTTCAGCTTTTCTGCATCTTTGAAGCTTAAATCCAGGTCAGCCGCAATAGTTCTAGTGAAACTTCGTCCACCAATGCCAAACATCTTTGTGCCTTCAACTCCGCCGTCATTGACAACCGCAATATCCGTCGTACCACCACCAATGTCCGCTAGAATCGCCGTGAAATTACTATCCGTATCCGATCCCAAAACGCTCCTACTCACCGCAAATGGCTCAGCTGCCACAGCCACTAAGTCCAGCGCGAGCTCGTCAGCAACCTTTTCCAGTGCGCCAATATGAACCATCGGAGCAAATGCCGTGTAGATTTGTACAGCCACATCTCGTCCCTGAAAGCCAATTGGATTTGAGACTTTATAGCCGTCAATATGAATACTCACCAGCGCCGAGTTGACCAGCTTCACTTCAACATCCTCATTGCCAGTTTCCAGTGCAATTTGAGCCTGAGCTTTTCCCTGAGCGCGCTCCTGAACTTTCTCAATGATAAACTCCATCTCGGCAATGTCTAATGGCTTATTCGGCTGAGGTCTGCGATAGCGAATAGTATTCGTAACACCCTTAACTAACTCGCCCGCGATGCCAATAACGACTCGCTTGCCCTGAACGCCAGCTTGATCTTCAGCCTCAGACAGAGCCTCTTCGCAATTCGCCACAACCCCAGCAATATCAGCAATCGCACCACTGTGCATATCGCCCATTTCCTGCTGCTTTCGACCAACACCAATAATCTTCAGCTCATCGTCTTTAACTTCAGCGATTAACGCCTTAACCACCTCCGTACCAATATCTAAGCTAACCAATAGTTCGCGACTATCTTTATCAGACTTCTTCAACATGTCTTTCAATGCCATATAAGAAATATTATATAACGCTTGTGATTTTAGAGCAACAGTTAATTATCTATCTTAAAACAGCCTTGATTCGACGAATTCCAGCCGAACTAGATTCTTCTTTGGTGATTTTGAATCGCTTGCCATCTTCAGATAGAACTCCAGTGTGTTCGACGTGTGGACCGCCGCAAACTTCAAAGCTAACAATGTTGCCATCCTTGCCAATGGAATAGACCTTAACCTCATCACCGTAACGCTCACCGAATGCACCAATTGCGCCCATATTTAGCGCCTCGTCGGTCAGATATACAGCAAAACTAACTGGCAAATCTTCATCAATCCAAGCATTAACCTGATCTTCAACCGCCTGTTTTTCTTCTGGCGTCAATTTATCGTGATTAAAATCAAAGCGCAATCGATCGGCGGTAATATTGCTTCCGTGCTGCTGTAAATCTGGCGCATTCAAAACCTTACGTAACGCCGCGCCCAACAAATGCGTCGCCGTGTGATATTTCAGATGAATAGAGTCGTGACCTTCCAAGCCACCGCTAAATTGCCCCTTGCGAGCCGTCTTAGAGCGCTGTCGTTGCTCATCCATTTTCGCGGTAAATTCCTCGCGCCAATTGTCCGAAAGTTTAATTCCTTGTTTATACGCCTCTTCCGTACTGAGTTCCACCGGGAAACCGAAAGTATCGTACAAAGTGAACAATTCTTCACCAGTCAAGCCATCGTCAATATAGCGCTGCATTTGTCGCAAACCTTTTCTTAGAGTCTGGCGAAAAGCCTTTTCTTCCTTAACGAGGACGGCAATTATATTGTCGCGATTATTCTTTACCTCTGGAAAATCGGCTTCATACAAATCAGCAATCGTCGACACAACTTCTTGCAGAAAATTCTGCTCGATTCCCAAATCAAAGCTATAACGAATCGCCCGACGGAGCAGACGACGCATCACATAGCCCTGCTCTTTATTACTTGGCACACACCCATCAACCGCCATAAACGCCGCAGCCCTCAAATGGTCAGCAATCACTCGCATACTTTCGGTATGTGAAGCGTAATCCTTGCCACTCAAATCTTGCAGCTTTTCAATAATCGGCCAGAGCAAGCTAATTTTAAAGACATCAGGATCATTATTTGCTGCAGCTGCGATTCGCTCAAGTCCAGATCCATGGTCAATATTTGGCTTATCGAGTGGCTCAAATTGCCCCTCGGCAACTTTTTTATATGCCATAAATACGTTATTGCCAATCTCCATAAATCGACCACAATCACAGTTCGGATGACAATTTTCACCAAATTTTGGATCATGCTCAATGAAATCAAACTCATAAAACATCTCACTATCCGGACCACACGGATCGCCAACGGGAGTAGTTTCTGGACCACCATTACGACTCCACCAGTTTTTACTGCCATCATAAAAGAAAATTCTTTCACCTGGATTTACACCACGCGCCGCACCCTGCTCTTCACTGCCGATGTCAGCCATTTTTGCATCGATGCCCTTTTCTGCAAACTTTTCCTGCCACAATTTAGCCGCTTCAACATCTTTATCGATATTATATTCCGGCGCACCAATAAAACACGTTACGTACAATCTCTGCGGATCAAGACCAATTTCCTCAGTCAAGAACGTCCACATCCAGCCAATTTGCTCTTCCTTGAAATAATCGCCCAAACTCCAGTTTCCAAGCATCTCAAAAAACGTTGTATGACGATTATCGCCAATGTCGTCGATGTCCTGCGCTCGCAAACACGTTTGAGAATCGGCAATTCTCTTACCTTCGGGATGCGTCTCACCAAGCAAGTACGGAATCATCGGCTGCATTCCGGCGCCCGTAAATAAAGTCGTCGGGTCATTAGTTAAAATCAACGGCGCACGCTCAACAACGGCGTGACCTTGTTTTTTATAAAATTCAAGATATTTGCTACGTATTTTTTGGGCATTCATGAGTGTTATTATACCATAAAATAACCCCACCTTACAGATGGGGTTTATAGGTCAAATCGCCAATCTCAACAGATTATTCAGCTACTTCTTCAGCTGGCTCTTCTTTCGGTTGATTCTTGCGAAGTTTTTCTGGATTGCGGATGGCTTTATGCTTGTCAGCTGAGACTTCCTTAACCCACTTTGGCAACTTAACGCCAGCTTCTTTCAATAGCTTAACTACGCGCGGTGTTGGCTGTGCGCCATTGTCCAAATATTTCTGAGCCAATTCAACTTGGATATTTGATTCTTTAGTGTGTGGATTGTAGCTACCGACATAAGCGACTACACGACCGCTTGATGGATGACGATGTGCTTCTTGTATCGCCAAGCGATATACTGGATAACCTTTGCGACCCAAACGTTGCAAACGAATTGCTAGCATAAAATTAATTCTTCCTTTAACTCTACGTTTTATTATTCCTTACTTTAGAACAGTTTACACTATTTTTCCCATAACGTCAATCTGTTTTCACGATTCCGCCGCCCAAACATTCATCACCGTCATATATTACCGCAGATTGACCCTCGGCTACGGCACGCTCCGAAGCAGAAAGATGCACAATATCTCCGTCAATTTTCGCGTCAAATAAAGCGCCTCGATGACGTAACCGAACTTGTACATTCTTATCTTTATGCGGTGCTTGGTTAATCCAATGAACATCCGCCAATCTAAGCTCTTTTCGCCACAAACTTTCATTGTCAATCGAGCGCGACACGTAAACCTCATTTTTCTCCATATCTTTACCAACAACATAATATGGCAATCCGCCACCAACATTCAGACCATGACGCTGACCAAGCGTATAGAAAATTGCGCCGTCATGCTTACCAACGACAGATCCAGTCTGCTGATCAATAATATTCCCTGGCACAGTTTTAATATACTCCGACAAAAACTCACGAATTCCAACTTGCCCAACAAAACAAATCCCCATCGATTCCTTTTTACTAGCCGTCCACAAACCGCGCTCTTTCGCCATTTCGCGAACTTCCGCCTTAGTGAAATCGCCCAGCGGAAATATGGTTTTTGACAAAGCCTCAGAGGTTACTCGATATAAGAAATACGTTTGGTCTTTATTGTCGTCAAGAGCGCGTAATAATTTGGCTGACGAAGACGATTCATGAGCAACACGCGCATAATGCCCTGTCGCGATATAATCCGCTCTGGCCGCCAGCGAAGCCTCCAAAAATATCTTAAACTTCACTTCTTGATTACACATAATATCTGGGTTTGGCGTGCGACCCGCTTGATATTCGCGAATCATATAATCGACAACGTTTTGCTTATATTCTTTCTGGAAATCAAACACCTGAAAATCAATACCTAAGCCAACCGCCACACGCTTGGCGTCAGCAACATCTTCCGCCCACGGACAATGCATTCCAGGAAGATCTTCAGACCAGTTTTTCATATAAACACCCGTTACATCGTAACCCTGCTCAACCAAAAGTGCTGCGGCAACGGAGGAATCCACACCACCCGACATTCCAACAAAAACTTTTTTACTCATCTAGATAACCCCATAGCAAATAGCCCAATTCTCATTAATTCACCCATTGCCAGCCACCAGCCCCACGGAGTCAACCACCACCACGAGCTCCAGTTTTTATCAGAAGCAACAGGATGACTTCGAATCTTCACGTCGTTAAATTGCGCTGAAAATTCGAGTTGCGCCCGACGCATATGATATCCGCTTGTCACCAAAATCACATCTTCAATTTTTCGCGAATCGACAATTTTCTTCACTTCAGTAGCGTTTTGTCTGGTTGTTTCAGAGGATTCATCCATAATAATGGCTTTCTCAGGAACACCGCTGTTAATCGCTCGCTGGTACATAGCCTTAGCGTTGGACGGACCAGTTTTATCGGCCGCTGCGCCCGACACAACAATCAACGGCGCCCAGCCTTCTTTATATAATTTAATAGCCTCATCAGTTCGCGCATTCGTATCGCCGCCACTTACAACAACTATTGCATCAGCCTTACGGCAATCGCCTTCGCCCACGCTTTGACATTTTCCCAAATCATCCGGCGACAAATAAGCACTAAGCCCAAAAATCACCAAAGCAGCAAAAATTATCAAGCCAACTAGTTTACGGATCATCGACGAGTCCTCTTCATTTCCGCCCGCACAGCCTCAATGATAAATTCGCCAGCTCGCTTTATACTCTCATCATTGTTCAACTTGCCTAAGGTAAGCCTTAGACTTCCGTCAATCTCTGCTTCACTCAGACCAATACTCGCCAGTACATGAGAACGTGTTCCAGAATTAGCCGCGCAAGCACTGCCCGTAGCCACTAGAACCCCGCTAGATTCTAACAAAAACACCAATCTTTCAGCGTCAATTCCAGAAAATGATATATTCAAAAAACTCACCAAACTTTTTTTCATGTCTGACGATATCAGCATATCAGGAAAAGCCTGCCTCAAATCTTTTACCAAATTTTCTCGTAGTTTTCGCAGTCGCTTCACTTCGGCAGAACGTCGTTTTTGTGCCAACTCCAAAGCAGTCGCAAAGCCAACCACGCCAGCAACGTTTTCAGTTCCGCTGCGCAACCCCAACTCTTGACCGCCACCAAAAATATTCGCTTTCAATGTAACGCCAGGTCGCACCCACAGTAAACCAACTTGCTTTGGGCCGTAAACTTTTGCCGCAGACAATGTCAATAAATCAACACCCAGCCTTTTAATCTTCACATCAATTAAAGCCGCCGCCTGCGAAGCATCTGTGTGAAAAATCAACGGTAAAGGTTCACCATTTTCTTGACGCCTGAGCCGCTCAGCTTTTACAATTTCCGCAATCTCTTCAATTGGTTGAATGTAGCCCAGCTCATGATTCACTAGCGCAATACTAACAAATCCAACGTCTGGCGTTAACATTTTTTTAACAGTGTTCGGGTCTATTCGTCCATTTTTCATTGGCGGAATTAACTTCACCTCCGAACGCGCTTTTGCGGAATTAATCACCGAGTCATGCTCAATTGCCGAAATTAAACTTACGCCATTTGCCGCATTGAACGCCAAATTAACAGACTCAGTTGCTCCAGCTGTCATTATCAGCTCATCAGCCATCACGCCCAAGCAACGCGCCAGCCGAGCCTTCGCGTCTTGATATTCACGCTTTGTAAATATTGCCGGAGCGTACGGACTAGACGGATTGAAAAACTTTTCAGAAAAATATGGCAACATCGCCTCAACCACCAACGGGTCCATTGGCGTGGCAGCAGCATGATCAAGATAGATATAGTCTTTATTCACTTTTTTATTATATCAAAGCGACCGACCGGTTTGCGGATCTTTCTTATACAATTGTCGGGAAACTCGCTCGTAATATTCCTTAGTTGCCAAGACAAAATTCTGAAGCTCGTCGCCCTCCAAGTAACTATAGCGATAATTCGGCTGAATCTTCAAGATTCCCTTTGGTTGCACCTCATAGCGCGTAGTCAATTCTTGTCGACCACCCTTACCGTCGGCAACTTCTTCATACCAAATCCAAGTATCTTTATCTAAATTAAAAAATTCTCGTCGCGCAACATACGCCGGCTTCTCGCCAAAAATTGTTGCGCCAATTTCACTTTCCAATTGGATTAGCTCACGCTCGGTAAATTTCTTTAATGGGCGATCTTTTTTACGAAATTTCAACAAAGATACTGCGTCACTATCGTCAGCAAAAACCAAACTTCGTACTTTTTTCAAAAACTTAGTCACTTACAGCTCTCCTTGGTTTTATCTTCACGGAAAAGTTGGAGTGAATTGCCAATTGCCTGCACGGTTTCAAGCGGACTGCTGTTAATGTAGTCAAGCCTTTTTCCATAATTATCAAGTGTTTGATTGCATAAATCAACCGCCTCGTTATTAGGGATATTCGCTTTAAGATTATTTATGTCAAACGCAGTCTTCCCCAATTCAGGGCTTACTTTAGAATTGTCACCGCGCTGCTCGGCATCAGAAAAAATAGCGGCAAGTTTTTCGCGAGCTTCAATCTCAGGTGTTTTTGTAACACATTCCGGCGTACTATTCATTTTCTCCACTTTCAAATGCCAAAAAGTTCTTTTGTGTTGCGAAGAGCGACTTGGCTTAAAACATCAAAATCAATATTTCTCTGCTTTGCCCAATATTCAGCCACCAATCTCACATATTCTGGCTTATTTATATTACCACGAAACGGCGCTGGTGTCAAGAACGGCGCGTCAGTTTCTAGCAATAATCGCTCCAGCGGAATTGAAGCGAACAATTCTTTCTGCAATTGATCTTTAGTGAATGTGCTAATTCCATTAAGTCCAACGTACAAATTTCGCGAAAAACCTTTTTCCAAATTGTCACGCGTATCAGTAAAACTATGCAACACGCCGCGCATCCCAGGAAAATTGTCAAAAATTGGCCAAAAATCATCCCAAACTGACGGCTGACCTGCGGCGCCATCACGAACATGAAAACTTACTGGCAAATTATAATCAACCGCCATTTGAAGTTGCGCCTCCAAGCCCTCAATTTGCGTTTCCCGCGGACTGTTATTGTAATAATAATCGAGCCCAATCTCACCAATTGCCACAATCGGAGAATTTTCCGTCTTATTCTCCAGCAAAGTTTTGATATCTCCCCAGCCATCTTTCGTATCGTGCGGATGAACGCCAATTGCCACCCAAGTAAATTCATGATCCGCAGCAAATTCCACAGCTTGGCGGCTACTTCGCTGGTCAGTACCGACGCAAATCATGCCAATATTCGCCTCGACCGTTTCTTTGTAAAATTGCTCGCGATTGTCCGTAAAAAATTCCGTATCGTGCAAATGACAATGTGAATCTATCAGACGTAAACCCTCAGTCGCACTTTTCTTACTAGCTTCAATCATGACTATTTAACCTGAGGTTCTGTTTTCGGAGCGCGTGGATCTGGCGTGTGAATATATTTGCGCGGGAATAAAGGCGTCAATTCTGACGGCACGACGCCGCTAGCAAACATATTATGAATTTTCTCGGCAGTTTGCGGCATAAATGGACGAAGCATGTCAGACACTTGCAATAATGTGCCACAAGCGTGCGCCAAGATCTCGCTCAAATGTGACTCTGCCTCTGGATCTTTATCACGATTTTTAGCAACTTGCCAAGGCTGAACTCGCTCGATATATTGATTCAAAGAACGAACAATTAGCCAAATTTCGTCCATTGCTTGATCGAACATGTAGCTCTCCATCGCCTGACGATACGGCCCCATGTCGTGTTCTGCCTGTGGAGCGTCGCCAATAACGCCCGCTTGATAACTTTGTACCATTTTAGCGACTCGCTGAACCAAATTGCCCAAATCATTGCCAAGCTCACCATTATACGCAGCTTCAAACTTTTCCCAAGTAAAATCACCATCGTCTTGAGTTGGCACATGGCGCAAGAAATAATATCGAAACGCCTCAGCGCCGTAATCTGGAATAATATCAGATGGACCAACGCCATTTCCGAGACTCTTTGCCATTTTCATTCCGCCAGAATTAATAAATCCATGAACAAGCAATACTTTCGGAAGCGGCAAATCTAACGCCATGAGCATTGCCGGCCAAATACCAGCGTGAAAACGAAGAATATCCTTGCCGATGACTTGTACATCAGCCGGCCAAAAAGATTGCCACTCTTCTGAATGATCAGGATAACCGATAACCGTAATGTAATTACTCAGAGCGTCTAGCCAAACGTACATGACTTGATTATCATCACCAGGAACCGGCACACCCCAGCTAAGATTTTTGCGCGGGCGAGAAACTGACACGTCTTTCAAGCCGTCTTTCATCAGTTCTAAAAACTCTTTTTTACGGAATTCAGGAACAATTTTCATTTTGTTCGATTCAATTGCCTGACGAATATTGTCCGAAAAAGCACTAGTTTTAAAATAGTAATTTTCTTCACTCAAACGCTGATACGGCGTCTGATGATCTGGACAAACCCCATTATTATCGGCAGCTTCTTTATCCGTAACGAAAGCTTCGCACCCCTGACAATACCAACCTTCATATGAACCTTTGTAAATATAGCCAGCCTCAACAAGCTTTCGCCAGATATACTGAACTGCAGCAACGTGATGTGTGTCAGTCGTTCGAATAAAATCCGTCACTGAAATATTCAGCTCATTAATCATATTTTTAAAATTAACGTGCGTTTGATCGACGTATTCTTGAGGAGTTTGATTTTGGCTGGCAGCTTTGGCGGCAATTTTATTGCCATGCTCATCCACGCCAGCTTGAAAACGAACTTCACGCCCGTTCTGCCTGGAATAACGCGCCCACACGTCTGCCAACATATAATCCATAGCATGCCCAATGTGCGGCAAGCCGTTTACGTAAGGAATGGCAGTGGTTATGTAAGCGTGTTTCTTAGTCATAAATAAATTATAGCAAATTCATCAGATCATGACTAATGACGAAGGATGCTAATTGATGTGATATAATTATAATCACAATTTATTAGGAGGGGAGTTATGAACAAACTCATAAAAAACTTAACCGTAGCCGCAGCTATTAGCGTTGCTATAATCGGCGTCTATACACCAGCAACAGCAAGCGCTAACGGAGGAAGTTGGCAGAGGGATTCAGTTGGATGGTGGTATAAAAATTCCAATGGAAGTTATCCAAAGAATGATTGGCAACAGATAGACGGCAAATGGTACTACTTTGACGGACACGGATATATCATTCACAGTAAATGGGAATATATAAACGGACATTGGTACTATTTCAACACTAGCGGACATATGACCGAAAACACCTGGAAAATGATTGGTGACAAATGGTACTACTTTGACACTAAGGGTCACATGCTATCCAATCAATGGGTTGGCGACTACTACGTCGGTAAAGATGGCGATATGTTAAAGAATACCGTCACACCAGATAACTATGTAGTTGGAAGCGACGGAAAATGGGACAAGAGGTTTTCAAGAGAATTAGCAGAGAAAGCTAAATATCAAAACCTAGATAATGCCATATACTCTAAGTTTGGAGCTGCACACTACATTTCAACCTACTACAAACTAGACTACACTGCAGCACTCCAATTACTAGAGATAATATATCCAAATTACAATCCCATCAATAACGCAAAAAGAGCAATAAAATTTTTCATGCCATCAGCCGATAGCAATAAAGACCCTCACGCATGGGTTTCCAGAAGTCAATTAATGGAAAGATTTACCAATACAGGACCCAAGGGTGATTTTAGATTCTCAAAGGAAGAGGTTGAAAAAGCGCTTGATGAGCTAAACCATGAAATCGACGTTGCTGGAATGTTCCAGATGCAGGCTATAAAGGCCCTAAAAACTCTAGACTCCTACAACCATACATCAAAAGTAAACTATGAAAATCTCCTCACTCTGCAAGGATTCACTAAAGAAGAGATCAAAAATGCACTTAATGTAGTAAAGATTGACTTTGCACATAACGCCCAACTAAAAGCCAGTGATATACTATCAGGACAGAAACCCACCATCTCAAGAAATTTCATCCTAAGACACTTGCAAGAGACCCATAAATTTACTAAGGAAGAGGCAGAAGAAGGTTTACAGCGTCTGAATTATGACTTCAAGATCAACCTACGTAATCTTATTGAAAAAAATTACGCCACAGGCAATTACTATAACGGTATGCTTTCAAAAAAATCCCTAATAATCACAATAGCTCGTGATCAAGAGATGAAGGATTCAGAATCACACATCATCCGAGAAGTATTAGAAGAATATAATATTAATTACACCGAGCGAGCAAAGCTGCGTGCTATAGATACTCTAAAAAATATAAAATACAGCAGAAATGATTTAATAAAATCTCTTGTCGACGGATGGGGGTTCACTAAAGAAGAAGCTACCAACGCCGTTAAGGATTTAAAGCACGAAAATCTGACTGATTAATCAACCTTTAATCACAAAAGCGACTCAGTTTAAAACATCTGAGTCGCTTTTCATACATGCAACTACAGCAAATCTACCACCAACATCACCTGACGAGTGTGAAAAATAATTTGGATTATCTGCAGTATCAATTGGCGAAATGAAAATATTATCAGCAGGAACGTCCGCTTGGACAGCCAGCGAACGATTAAATCCCTGCATATCAAGATAGAATCCATCAGCCTTTTTATGACAGAAATTTTGCCAGTCATCATCATCCGCATAATTAAAATAATCCATACGATAGTTTTTCTGCGTAATACTTGGTGACATCCAAATTTGTAAATCTTTTTCCTGGCTACCGCGCTCGACGAAACACTGAACGGCCTGAGACATCAACTGCGCAACTGTCGAATGCCGACCCAAATGCGCCAGCATCAGCGCCCGACGCTTTGGATCATATATAACGGTGGCAATACAGTCCGCCACTGGTAAAAATAAACCGATGCCAGCCGCTTCGGTATATAGCGCATCAGCAAAAATCCCCTCGTTGTTATGTCGGGTCGTGTCAGCTTCAGTAACTTCGGCGATATTATCAAACGTTTGTCCTTGGTCGTATGAAATCACGTGATAGACAACGTCGTCATACTTAACACCAGTTTGATCACAAAACCGCCGCCGATTTTCCAGCACCTCAGCTACGTGGCGACCGCGAATACGATTGAGCATAGTGCCGTCATCTTTCGACGAGACTGCAACCAATAGATCAGATGGAAAACACGTCGGCTGATCTGCCACAATCATCGCGCCCGCCACTCTTTCAGTAGCCTCTTCCAATCTTCAATCGCCAAATCCTCAGCACGAGCATCGGGAGATATATTGGCGTTTTTAAGCAAATCTTCAACACTACCCTTATTAATACCCAGCCCACCGCTCAAGCTGGAACGCAACTTCTTTCGCTTAGCAGAAAAGCCAGCCTTAACAATGCGGAAAAAATCCCTCTGATCCTCTGGAGCAATCAACGGATTATTACGAGTTCTCAAAACCACAACCTGCGAGTCAACTTTTGGCGGTGGCGTAAAAAACTGCCTAGGAACTTCAATATCCAGCTCCGCCTCAGCAAAAACCTGAACACTCACAGCCAAAATGCTCATATCACCAGCCTCTGCCGCAATTCGTTCGGCGACTTCTTTTTGCACCAATAGCGCCGCAATGCTCGGCTTATTTTCCGCGGTCATCAATTTTTCAACAATTTTGCTGGTAATGTAATATGGGACATTAGCTACGACTTTGTAATTTTTTGGCAATTGATTCAGGTCAAATTGCAATATATCTTGATTCACGACATTTAATTTCTTACCCGGAAATTGCCCTGGTAATTTTCGCGCCAAATCTGCGTCAAATTCCACAGCGGTCACCGAATTAGCCCGAGCCAATAAACGACTAGTCAAGGTGCCTAGCCCCGGGCCGATCTCCAATACGACATCATCACCCGTCAATTCGGCCGCTTCAGCAATATCCGCTAAAACCTCTGGATCCTTCAGCCAGTGCTGTCCAAGCGATTTTTTTGGTCCATGAGAAGAAACCATTAGCGCCCATCTCCATTCGTCCAGTCGGTAGCCAAGTCGAATCCGTGCGGATGCTTGGCTGCAAATCCACCGGTATCGTAAACCTTGCCCGGACCCATGCTGGTCTCAACCACCGAACATCGTGGATAATTACCATAATTAGCCGCCACCAAAATATAACCATCCTTATCAACCTTCGCGCCGTCTGCCCGCACCGTATAAGTACCGCCGCTACCGCAGGATTTTATCACAATATTCATCGGCAAATCATAATAAGTCTCGCGATGCGCCACACCTTTAGAATCTGTAAATATTTGCGCGCCCTTACTTTTCGTCAATGGATTTTTAGGCTTCGTGCCAATTATTTCAATCTGTTTCTTTGGTTGCTTTGTGATTTCGCTAGCAACTTCCTTACGACTAATCTCGCGCTCATTCTCTACCTCAACCCGATAGGTCACCTTCCGCACACCTTTTTCCCCGAGCTGCTTAACACTCTTAAATCCAATCGGCTGAGAATCGTCCTTAATCTGCTCAATATCAAAATTAATATCAACTTCTTCGGTTATCGTTCGTTGTTTTGATCGCTCAATCTTCATCACCAGACCCACGCCGTTCACCAAAAGATCCTCAGAATTCGTAAAATGCGTCTTATCTTCGCGATATAAAGTCAACCCAGCAGCCTTCGCAATCAAAGCTGGTGTCTGCTCGGCGGTAGTTATTTTCAGGCGTTTGTTGCCGTCAACGATTGTTATCGGACGAGCACGGAAAATATTGACCTGATATTTTGCGCCGGTCAATTCCATATCAATATTCGGTTCAACCGCGTCAATCTTTTCGTCAATCGTAATCTTAGCCGCACGCAAGGCCTGTCGAACAGTCAATGCGCTTGTGATAATAGTCTTTTCTTCGCCGCGATCATAAATACGGACCAAATGCTCGCCAGAAGCCTTTCCATCAGCAAACGAAATCATCGGAGTCGCAATCGCAACCAACACGGCTAATCCAATAATTTTTCCAAAAAATAAAACTTTTGCGCGCATAATAATTTGACAATTCACACAATGTATTAGAAAAATTATATCAGATTTTGAAACTATTATCTATAGATATCCTGAAGTCCCATTTTAACCTTACAAGTCGGCCACGGCTGCCAGCCACGAGCCTTGTAAGTTTGCCACGCCTTTTCGTCCTGCACAGCAGCTGGAGCGTCAGAAGCCAGTTCGTATCCGCCATAATTTCCCCAGGTTCGTTTGTCAAACTGATATGCACCGTAATATCCATTTCCAGTATTCGATGTATAACTACCCTCGCAACTTCTCAATCTAGCAAGTGCTTCAGAAAAACTACCAGAAAATGACGTAGAGCTTTTCGTTCCCACAATTTCAATCTGCTTCTTTGGTTCTTTCGTTATAACGCTAGCGATTTCCTTACGGCTCACCTCCACGCCGTTCTTCATCTCGATTTCATAAGTAACATTTTTCTTACCGTTCTCGCCCGTCTGTTTTACTTCGCGATATCCCGAATCTCGATTCGCATCCTGAACTTTTTCAGTCTCAAATTTCACATCCTCTTCTGCGGTTATAGTTTGCTTGCCGTTACGCCAAAGCTCAATTTTCATTCCGGGAATAATTTTTGCCGAACGATCCACAGATAGAGTATCATCTTTCTTTGGATCAATATTCTTCTCTTTCAATAGCTCGCCAACCGTCTTAGCATGTGTACGAATGACAGATTCTTTGCCGTAAAGTACAAAATTAACCATCGAGGCTCTGTCAATTTTCATCACCATGTTTGCGCCATCAACCGCCATATTATCGGAATTGGATAAAGTAGTTTTATCTTCTTCAAAAACTTCACTTCCAGCAGCCTTCGCAATCAAAGCTGGTGTTTGTTCGGCAGTGGTTATTTTCAGGCGTTTATTTCCATCGACGATTGTTATTGGACGAGCACGGAAAATATTAATATTGTACTTTTCTGCCACCATCTCCGAATCAAGACTCGGCTCGACTACGTCTTGGCGTTCGTCAATAGAAAACTTAGCCAATTTCAAAGCCTCGCGAATCGTCCTCGCTTTTGTAACAATCGTCTTTTCTGCACCCCTGTCGTAAATCGTCACCAACTTTTCGCCAGCCTTAGCCGCTGGCTTAGTAGCGTCAGCCAATGCTTGATTAACAAAAAATAAACCGCCGACCAGCATCAATATCACGCCAGAAACAAACGTAATTTTCTTAGAATAGTGTTTTGCTTGTAATCTTATACCCATAAGTTCACACCCACAACGTAGGTACCCTTATTATATCAAATTTTTTCCAAGCGTGCGAACTCGACATTCAATTTCTTAATATTTCCATTGTCAAACTGAACCGTAACACTCAGTCCTTCGCTATCAATAATTTCCCCCGAACCAAAACTCGGGCTGCGAACTCGATCGCCAACTTCCAAGCCAATATCTTCTGAATAAAAATCAGACTCTACCATCGGCTGAGCTGGTCTATCAACACCACCAGCCATCAAACCCATCTCATCCAAAAACCTCGATGGCATATTATAGCCAATCTGACCAAATTGCGTCCGAGAACTAGCACAACTAACGAACAATTCTTCCCTCGCCCGAGTTACACCAACATAGCACAACCTGCGCTCTTCTTCGACGTCATCAGCATTGCCGCTATCAAACACTCTTGCGTGCGGCAAAATCCCCTCTTCCAGTCCCGCCAAAAAAACCACCGGAAACTCCAAGCCTTTAGCCGCATGAAGCGTCATGAGCGTCACTTGCTGATCGGCAGTTGTGTCAGTCGAAGACATCAAAGCCATCTCTTCCAAAAACGTCGCCACATCAACGTAAGCCTTCGCCTCCGACAAAAGCACGCCGATATTTTCCATTCGCTCCTCAGCTTGCGGCGTTCCGTCGTTTATAAAATCTTCATAGCCAGTACTTTTCATAATTTTTTCAATCAGTTCGGCTGGAGATCCGTCAATTTCCTGCTGCAAATCGTGCAATTTTTGGCCAAACTCTAGCAACGGGCGTTTTGCGCGCGCCGTCAAAGTATCCGCCTCCTCAACCGCCAACAACCCGCTAATTATATCTTTCCCTGATGCGTCATTCCAGTCCAAAAACTTAGAGATACTCACTGCGCCAACGCCACGTTTTGGCGTATTCACAATTCGCAAAAAACTAACTCGATCACTTGGCTGATACAACAATCGAAGATATGCCAATAGATCCTTAACGACCGCTCGATCCAAAAATCGCAAACCGCCGACGATTTTATACGGAATATAGCTCTGACGCAGGGCTCGCTCAATTGCGTAACTCTGTGCATTCGTTCGGTACAACACCGCTACGTCACCATATTGACGACCGTTCGCAATTTGCGCCTGAATCTCATTCGCAATCGCCAAAGCCTCCTCAGACTCATTGTATAATTGCCATAATTTCGGCTCAACACCGTCGCCATTCGCCGTCCATAAATTTTTATCAGTTCTATGAATATTATGACTAATCAGCGCATTTGCCATATTCAAAATCGCGCCAGTCGAACGATAATTCTGTTCCAACTTGACCACCGTCGTACCTGGAAAATCACGCTCAAAATTGAGAATATTGGTATAATCAGCCCCGCGAAAACTATAAATCGACTGAGCATCATCACCAACCACGCACAAATTGCGACGTGAATTAACCAACAGTTTAATTAGCGCATATTGCACCGCATTTGTATCCTGATACTCGTCAATCAGAATATATTCAAATTGCTGCTGCCATTTATGGCGGATATCCGGCTTACTTCTCAATAATTCCACGGTTTTTATCAATAAATCGTCAAAATCCAACGCCGAAGCATCTTTCAAAGCTTTTTCATAAGCAAAAAACAATTCAGCTATTTTTTGCTCTCTTGGACCGCGAGTCGAAGCAGAAAAATCCTCAGCACTTCTCATCTCATTTTTAGCGTTCGAAATAACCGAAAGTACAGCTCGAGGTTTAATATCTTTATCAGTCAAGCCGCGAGCCTTCATAATTTGCTTCATCAAGCTTATTTGATCATCGGTATCGTAAATTAAGAATCGCTTGTTCAGGCCAATATTTTCACCATCCATCCGCAACATTCGCACGCAAATACTGTGAAAAGTTCCCATCCACGGCATAAATTGCCGATTTTCAGAATCTTCACCCAATATTTGCGCCAATCGCTGACGCATTTCCTTCGCGGCTTTGTTAGTAAATGTAACCGCCAATATTCGACTAGGAAATATCTTCAACTCGCCAATCAAATAAGCGATTCTATGGGTTAGAGTTTTAGTCTTTCCAGATCCAGCTCCAGCCAAAATCAACAGTGGCCCATCAGCGTGCGTCACCGCTCGAGCCTGCTCGCTATTTAATCCGTCAGTAAAATTAGACATATATCTATTTTATCAACAAAAAGTACGAAACAGCGCCGCCAGCCATACCAATTGCCAAAAATAGAACAATAAGCAACGCTATTAATAATCCAGATTTTTTCTTTTCTTTGTTGGCTGAAGGTTTGACCTCTGTAGATACGGCGGCAAACATTGGTGCCGGCTCAGAATCCATAACTTCCTTTTCAGACAATTCGGAAGACTCAATCAAAGAACTGTCAATATCAGTGGATGTTTTATCGTCTGAATCTTCAGGAACGCCAGCCTCCTCAATTGCTATAATTTCTGGACTCAAATCCATTGGTGAGTCGGGTGCATCGCCCAAAGAATTTTCGCTCATGCTGTAATTAGATAAATTAGTATTATATTGATGTTCCAATTTTACATCCTCAGAATCGGCAGGCATAGACGTATCTTCATCACTATTCACCTCAGAACTAGTCATAGTTTGGTTAACAGAACCAAGCGGTCGCTTCTCTACTTCAACATTAGCAATAAACGGAGACTCCAGCGGCGTAGTCATCGGTGTAGCAGGAGCTTCGCTATTACTTACGGCTAATGATTGCGCTATCTTATCAGTCAATGACAACTCCTCAGCGGGCGCATCTTCAATCTCCGCAAAAGTAGATTCATTATGTACGTCTTTAAGATCAGGGGTGTCACTAAGATTATCTGATTGAGCAACTATATCAGACATTTCTTTCCTTGCCGCAGAATGCCTATTGCTTGTACTAATCACGTCCACCAAATCAGGCGAAGGTTGGATTGTTGTGCCAGTTCGGGATGGAGCGGGAGTAGCAGGTTTTTGGATAGTGCTGACAGACGAAGGTCTAACAACATCCATGAAACGACCAGTCGAGCGTCTTGCGACTACCGGCGTAGCCTTGACTTCGTTAGCAGCAATGCCAGGAGCTCTGTTATCTATTGAGTCGTTAGTAGCTTTCTCGCTCGTAGGATTATCAACCTCTTTAGGAATCGTATCGTCACTAGAAGAGTCTTTTTTTACTTCAGGCTGAGAGATCGATGATAAAGGAGTAGAAGCAGCAGACGAAGGTGTAAATGGAGTTACCGGAGGAGCAAAGCTAGTACCAATAGAATTCTCTGGCACAGACTTTTCCTCTACGGGCGCAGACGTAGAAACCTCGCTATTATTTTCATTAGCCACCACTGGAGCTTCCTTTTCTCGCTGCTTATCCATAAGAGAGCTTACCGCTCTATCCAACTCATCAAAATCAATATCTGTCATATGCCCCCTATTTTTTAACCTTTATGTGCTTTCGAGATTATCTCCTTAAATTGATATACATCCAAACTGGCTGCCCCAACCAATAAACCATCAAGTTCATCAATTGCTAAATAATCTGCGGCGTTTATTGATGTAATACTTCCACCATAGACAACTCGAACTGATTCCGCCGCTTTTTTACCGTACAAATGAGAAATATGTCGTCGAATCATCTGTGTAGCTTTTTTTACATCAGACGCTTTAGCGCTGTCGCCAGTACCGATCGCCCAAACTGGCTCGTAAGCAATGACTACTTCGCCCAGCTCATCCGCCGTCACGTTAGCCAGACCACTGGTTAATTGATCGGCCAGAACATCCTTCGTTTCGCCAAGAGTTCTCTCTTGGATCGTCTCGCCAACACACAGAATCGGATGAATACGATTTCGAATTGCCGCTTGGACTTTAAGTCGAATATCTTTCTCACTTTCAATAAAAATATAGCGACGCTCCGAATGTCCAATTATCACATAGTCAGCAATTCCACGAAGATGTGCCGCTGGAATTTCTCCCGTATACGCCCCCGAATCCCGCCAATAGCAATTCTGAGCCGCCAACTTAGCGATTCGACGATTAATTTGCAAACTCAAACTCTGCAGCGTCAAAATAGTAGGCGCCAGTACCACTTCAACATCTCTATGCGATGACAGCGTGTTCATCAGCTTATGCAAATATAAGCTAGCCTCCTGCATATTGAAGTTCATTTTCCAGTTACCAATGATTAACTTTTTTCTCATGAGATAATCCTTATGCTTAGTTTATCACCTCAAACCGTATGCGTCTAGTAAACTTTCAATTCCTGGCAATTTTTTACCAGCCATCAAGGCCATACTAGCTCCGCCACCAGTGGAAACATGAGTAAAATTGGCGCCGTCATGCCCGTCCCATTTCAATATAAAATCAGCCGTATCTCCGCCGCCAACTATTTAAACGACTCCTTTATTTTGAGCAATCGCTAGCGCTACTCGTGCCGAACCGATTGCAAAATTATCAATTTCAGCATAGCCCAGCGGACCATTCCAAATAACCATCTTCGCGCCGGCTAATATTTTCGTGAATTTCTCAATTGTCTGACTTCCAATATCCAGCACCATATCCGAGTTCTTTATTTTATCAATATTAACTTCTTGACGAGGAAAATCTTTAGAAATCTCTGGCGCAACCGCCACATCGATCGGCAATACCAAAAAATCGTCAACATTCTCTACGCCAACCTTAGCCGCTGCCAAATCATAAATTTCCGCGACAACCTTTTCCATATCCGACTCAAACACACTCTTACCGACATTAAATCCACGACAATGTAAAAACGTGTTTGACATAGCGCCGCCAATTAAAATCCGATCCGCTTTTTTAATCAGACGCTTAATCAGTAATATTTTATCGCTAACCTTTGCGCCACCAATAACCGCAATCAACGGACGTTTTGGCTTATTCATCGCCTCGGTGATAGTTACATATTCTTTTTCTAATAGTAATCCCGCTAGCCCTGGAACACACAATGTAATCGCATGAGTGCTGGCATGCGCCCTGTGTGCCACAGCAAATCCGTCCTGCACAAAATAATCTGCTCGGACAGCGCGTTGGATTGACTTGGCGAATGTTAAATCATCGGCCTCCTCCTCATCATAAAAGCGTAAATTCTCCAACATAAGAATACTGCCTCGTGGCGCGCGGCGAACAGCTTGATGAACAGCTTCGCCTACGCAATCATCCAGCAATTCTACCGGACGGCTCAGCAACTTGGATAGGTGATCTGCAACGACTTTCAGGCTAAACTTAAGATCCTTACCTTTTGGTCGCCCCAGATGAGACATAATAACAATCTTGCAATTCTGCTCCAGTAAATATCGGAGTGTGGGCAGAGAAGCGCGAATTCTTAAATCATCAGAAATTTGACCGCGCTTTGTTAGCGGCACATTATAATCTGCTCGCAGAAGAATAGTTTTTCCACGTAGATCAACATCGCGAATTGTTTGCTTCGGAAATTTTCTGCCCACCCAAATTCTCCTTACGACAATGTCTTGACCTGAATATTGTCAGTCTTGCCTGGCTCTGGATTATGACCGCTAACAAGCACAACCGTAACTGGGTCTGTACCGAAATACCCTTCTTGCTTCAACTCATCAGCTAGCTTAGCTGCTGCATTTGGAACGTTTGGTCGGACATATGGACTAGAGTCGTATCTTAGCGCTAACTTTTGCGCAGTCTTCACATTTTCTGTCACGCAAACAATTGGCAGATTTGGACGATATGCGGCAACATTAATTGCAGTGGCGCCAGTGTGCGTCTCTGCAATGATGGCTCGAGCCTTAATTCTCCTTGCTAATTGAGCTGCCGTGTAGCTTAAAATCGCGTCAGTTTTTTCACGCATCTCAGCTCTTTCTACCAACATTACCTCACTGTGCTCTTGAGTGTAGATAATAGTCTTGCGCATTGCACGAACAGTTTCAACAGGATATTTACCATTGGCGGTTTCATCAGACAACATAACCACGTCAGCACCTTGAATTACGGCATTCGCAACGTCACTTACTTCGGCGCGACTCGGTTCTGGATTATCAACCATACTGCCCATCATTTGTGTCGCAACGATTACCAACTTGCAATATTTACGACACAAAGCAATAATTCGACGTTGTACAACTGGGACAATTTCCGCGCCAGCTTCCACCGCCAAGTCACCACGAGCGACCATAATACCGTCACTAGCCTTAACGATTTCTTCCAAATTCTCTGGATCGACGGCAGACTTAGTCTCTATCTTAGCAATAATACTAGCCGTCGAGCCCAGGTCTGTCAATCGACGACGCAAATCAATAATGTCATCAGCTTTTTGAATAAAGCTCAATGCAACATAATCAAAATCTTGGCTTGCGCCCCACTCCAAATCGTTAATATCTTTCTGAGTAAGAATGTCGCCGCCAAAATCCGTATCTGGCAAATTCAAACCCTTGCGGCTCATCAAAAAGCCGTCGTTTTGGACTTCTACACGAATTGCAGTTGGACTAACAATTTCTCGCACAACCGTCCTAATCTTGCCATCAAACATGTAAAGCGGCTCGCCAACTTTCATCTTCTCCGCCAAATTGTACTGCACTGGCAAGTTGAAACTGCCGTCGTGCTCAGTAATTTCTGAGTCCAAGACCAACATATCGCCAACCTTAACATTCAGCATGTTATCTTTCAAAACGCCCAGGCGAATCTTCGGACCTTGCAAATCTTGTAGGATTGCGACAGGCTTGCCTAACTGCTTACTAGCTGTGCGCACCCAATCGATCTGCTCAATTCGCTCCTCGTTAGCGCCGTGGCTAAAATTCATACGGATGCCATTAACGCCGGCCTCCAACAATTGGTAAACCTTTTCTTGGCTGAACGTTGCTGGCCCAATTGTTGCTAATATTTTTGTTCGTTTAAATATATTATCACTCATTTTTAAAATTATATCACGAAATAACAGTGATGAAAAATGGCGCCAAGGAGACTTGTAGTACTTATTTAATGTCAAGATTTGCGTTAATCAAAACTAGCTTACCCATTTTATTAATGCTAGAATATAAAATATTATGCCAGAAATAGATAAATATATTATTTCAAAAATTCTGTTCTTTATTTTCGGATCAACTACTGTAATTATTTTCTTTTTATTCTATACTGGAGTATTTATAAATATCGTTGGGTCCATAGAAGCTGCAATTACGATATATTGCATAAACACCGCCCTGCTGATACCCGTAACAATATGGTATGCAATCGAGCGCTCACATAAACCGAAATATAAGGAGAGTGATATACTTGAAGCCTATTCTGAAATGATGTCTCAGACTGACGATGAGTCCGCTGCCAAAGAAACTACAAAGCAACAATGAAAAAACTCGCCACAATAAGCGAACTATTCCAAACATTCTTTATGGTGCGATTTTACACCCAAGCTCGAACCAGCTTTGAGAGTAAGCCTAGACTCTAGTA
>CAUTQX010000001.1:0-62090 GCA_963540705.1 uncultured Candidatus Saccharibacteria bacterium | reverse complement strand
TGCCCGCAAATCCCGCCCCGAACAACTACATATTTGCTACTGCCACACGCCAACTCATTTTTACTGGCGACATTACGAGGAATATATCAAACGACCAAGCTTTCGTCCGCAATGGCTGGCGCGTTTGGGACTAAAAACACTAGTTAAGCCACTAAAGAAGCGCGATTTCAATGCCGCTCAAAATGTTGATGTTTTCATTGCCAACTCCACAGGAATTCAGGCTGATATTGAAGAGTTCTACCAGCGAAAAAGTACAGTCGTTTTTCCACCAATTGACGTATCGAGCTTTTCGCCGCTTGCTAAAAATCGCAAGCAAACGTCCATCCCCAAAAAACCTCGCTGTCTGATTTGGGGGCGAATCGTGCCAATGAAACGACTTGATATTGCTATTAAAGCTTGTCAGAAACTTGGCTGGCAATTAGATATTATTGGAAAAGGGCCTGACGTTGACAATCTAAAAAATATCGCCGATAAACACACTAATTTCCTAGGATTCGTTGATAATACTACGCGAGAAAAATATATTAAAAAAGCAGATTTGTTTATTTTTTGTTCACACGAAGATTTCGGGATTGCGCCAGTTGAAGCGTTGGCATCTGGCATTCCAGTAGTTGCCTATCAAGCCGGCGGTGCTCTTGATTATATAAAACCTGAAAAAAACGGTTGGTTTTTCCCTGAACAAACAGATTCTTCGCTAATAGAAGTTTTAGAGAAACTGCCAGGAAAAAAAGTTTCACCAACAAAGATTTCAGCCACAGCTAACGAATTTTCAGCCACAATTTTCCATAAAGCAATGAAAAAGATAGTTGATAAATCATGGAAGGAGCATTATCGTGAAAATCGTAATTGACGCCCGAACGTTAAGAACTAGTACAGGTCGCTACATCGAAAGATTGATTCATTATTTACAGAAAATTGACAATAAAAACGACTATGTTATTTTACTCAAGCCAAAAGATTTCGACGGTTGGCAGCCAAGCAATCCGCGCTTCCAAAAAGTTATTTGTCCCTACAGAGAATACACTTTCGCCGAGCAAATCAGCTTTAAAAAACAACTTGAAAGTCTCCATCCAGACTTAGTTCATTTTGCGATGGTTCAGCAGCCTGTTTGGTATAATTCCAGCCCAGTTGTTACTACGATGCAAGATTTGACCACTGTCAGGTTTAAGAATCCAGATAAAAATCCTGTCATTTTCTGGATTAAGCAGCAAATTTATAAATGGGTCAATAAAAAAGTTGCCAGAAAATCTTCGCATATTATTACAATTTCTAACTTCGTAAAAAATGACTTAATTAAATTCACTGGTGTGAGCCCAGAGAAAATTACTGTAACTTTGGAATCTGCCGATGAATTACCAAAAGGCAATGAGCCGGTCGACGAATTGGTCGGTAAAAAATTTATCATGTATATTGGCCGACCAACACCGCATAAAAACCTACGTCGATTAATTGATGCATTTGCTTTGTTACAGAAAAAACATCCAGATTTAACACTAGCTTTGGCGGGTAAAAAAGATAGCAATTACGCCCGACATGAAGTATATGTCAACGAGCATGGAATTAAAAATGTTGTGTTTACCGGCTTTATATCAGACGAGCAATTACGCTGGATGTACGAAAATACGGCAGTTTATTGCTTCCCTTCGCTCAGTGAAGGATTTGGCTTGCCAGGATTAGAGGCAATGTTACACGGCGCGCCAGTCGCATCAAGCACAGCCACTTGCCTACCAGAAACCCACGGTGATGCTGCTCACTATTTTGATCCTTTCAGCGTCGAAGATATAGCAAAATCAATTGACGACATCTTATCTGACGACAAATTACGCAATGAACTCGTTAAAAAAGGCAAGAAACACGTTAAGACATTTTCATGGCGGCGCATGGCCGAGCAAACTTTGGCTGTGTATGAAAAATATGGTCGGAAAAGCTGAGATTAGCTTTCCTGCCCAGTAGCTTGATTAATTCGAGTAGACGAGTCTGCTTTATTTGAACCGCCAACTCCATAGACCATTTTGATGTTGTACTTTTCGCAAACATCACGCTCTGGAACAACTTCCGGTGCCGATCTATCGCCACCATTTGCAAACACCAATTGACATCCCGGATATTGCCGAGCGATCATTTCTAAGGTTTCTGTAACCGGAGGATTCTCATCAATAGAAAGCATCACCTGATCCACGCCTTTTAATGCTCGCATTAAGCGGAGTCGATTTTCTTCATCAAGGATAATTTTTCCTTTTTTTAGCAATTGCTGCTTGTCATTATTCACTACTACAATCAAATAATCGCCCATTTTTGCAGCCGCCTCAATCATATCTAAATGCCCACCGTGTAATGGATTAAAATAGCCGCTAACAATTACAACTTTCATAATATCCTCCTCTATAACTTCTCTATTATACCTGATATACTATACTTATGACAAAGATGCTAGTCACGGGAGGCGCGGGATTCATTGGCTCGAATTTTGTGCATTATACCGTAAAACACAAGCCAGAATATGAAGTCACTGTTATTGACAAATTAACCTACGCCGGAAATCGTGCTAATTTGGAAACTGTAACTGACCAAATTACATTCGTAGAGGGCGATATTTGTGACGCCGAATTAATAGACAAATTAGTCGCTGAAAATGACATAGTTGTGCACTTCGCTGCCGAAAGTCATAACGACAATTCACTGCGCAATCCGTGGCCATTTGTTGAGACAAATATAATTGGCACATATACCATTCTAGAAGCTATTCGAAAACATGAAAAACGATTACACCACATTTCAACCGATGAGGTTTTTGGTGATCTAGAGCTTGATGATCCAAATCGCTTCACAGAAGACACTCCATACAAGCCTTCCAGTCCCTACTCTAGTACTAAAGCTTCAAGCGACATGCTAGTTCGTGCCTGGATTCGTAGTTTCGGTATTAAAGCAACTATCTCAAACTGCTCTAACAATTACGGACCATACCAACACATTGAAAAATTTATTCCGCGTCAGATTACCAATATTTTAAGTGATATCAAGCCAAAACTTTATGGTACCGGCGAACAAGTACGCGACTGGATTCATGTCGATGACCATAACTCAGCAGTTCATTTAATCCTAGAAAAAGGTGCTCTAGGAGAAACCTACATCATTGGCGCAGATAATGATCATGTTAATAATAAGATGGTGATTGAATTGATTTGTGAGCTAATGGGTAAAGGTAAAGATTGGTACGAACATGTCAACGATCGTCCAGGTCATGATATGCGCTACGCAATGGATTCCAGCAAGTTACGCCGCGAGTTAGGATGGCAACCGCAATACACAGATAATAAAACCGGTATGCGCGATGGACTGATGCAAACTATTAACTGGTACCGCGAGCACGAAGACTGGTGGCGCACCCAAAAAGACGCCGTTGAAGCAGCTTATGCAAAACAAGGACAATAATTATGTTTGACCCAACTAACTACAATGAACTTACAGTAACTGAATCACCAATTCCGGGATTATTTGTCGTAAAATTGCCCGTTCACGGAGATAACCGTGGCTGGTTCAAAGAGAATTATCAAAAAGAAAAAATGGAAGCCTTAGGCTTACCGTCGTTCGATATCGTACAAAACAATATCAGTTTCAATGACAAAACTGGCGCCACTCGTGGACTTCATGCTGAGCCTTGGAATAAATTTATATCAACTGCTAATGGTCGCGTTTTCGGCGCCTGGTGTGACCTCCGTAAAGGAGATAGCTTCGGCCGAGTTTTCACCCACGAGATTAATCCGGGTACGGCAATTTTCGTTCCTAAAGGCGTAGCTAACGGCTATCAAACACTTGATGATAATGTAGCCTACACGTATCTAGTTGATGCTCATTGGTTCCCGGATGCTAAATATACTTTTGTTAATTTATTTGATCCAGAACTAAAAATCAACTGGCCAATCAATAAGAATCAAGCAATTATTTCCGAAAAAGATGCCGCACATCCACTATTAAATAATGTAATTCCTATGGAGGTATAAAACTATGGACGATAATAAAATTTTCATTATTGGCGCTAACGGACAACTAGGATTAGCCCTACAAAGACAATACCCTAATGCCAAATCTGCTGACATTGACACTCTTGATATCACGGACTTAGAATCAGTTGAATCTTTTGACTGGTCCAACATTGATGTCATACTTAACGCTGCTGCCTTCACTAATGTCGATGGAGCAGAAACCGAAGAAGGCCGCGTAGCGTCTTGGAAAGTTAATGCATCTGCAGTGTCTAACCTTACTCGAGTATGCCGAAAATATGATATGACAATGGTTCACATTTCCAGCGATTACGTATTCGATGGAACCAAAAAACCTCACACAGAGGACGAGCCGCTTAGCCCTCTTAGTGTCTATGGTCAGAGTAAGGCCGCAGGAGACCTATTGGTTGAACAATTAGACCGCTTCTATCTACTCCGATCCACATGGGTAATTGGTGAAGGCAAAAATTTTGTCCGCACCATGCTAGGATTAGCGGAAAAAAATATCTCACCAACCGTTGTTAATGATCAAATAGGCCGTTTAACATTTACCAGTGAGCTAGTGCGCATTATAGATCATTTATTGTCAACTAAAGCTCCATTCGGAACTTACAATGCAACAAATGACGGACCGCTCGCTTCTTGGGCGGACATTACTAGAAAAATATTTGAATTATCTAATCATAAAGACTTAATCGTTTCTAATACAACTACCGCAGAATATTTCGCCAACAAGCCGGGGGTTGCGCCACGACCACTCAATAGCGATATGAGTCTAGATAAACTACACTCTACAGGATTTCAAAGCCGTAACTGGGAAGAAGACTTAAGGCAATATATCTCGAACAACGTCTAAAAATATAACATCCGTTAATCTCAAAACCGTTTAACCTTGATACTGTCGAATCATAGATATATAATCATACAACATAAAGGAGAATATGATGAAAGGAATAATTTTAGCGGGTGGATCGGGTACGCGTCTATGGCCAATTACAAAAGCCATAAGTAAACAGTTGATGCCTATTTACGACAAGCCAATGATTTACTATCCGCTAACCACGTTAATGCAAGCAGGAATTCGTGATATTTTGATAATCACTACTCCAGACGATCAAAACGGCTTCAAGAAACTTCTTGGTAATGGCTCGCAGTGGGGCATAAATTTAGAATACGCTGTTCAACCTACACCAGACGGTCTAGCGCAAGCTTTTATTATTGGTGAAAACTTTATCGGCAATGATAAAGTGGCGCTAATACTTGGCGACAACATATTCTACGGAGCCGCCCTTGATAATTCACTACAAGAGTGCACAGACCCCGACGGCGGCATTGTATTTGCATATAAAGTGCTTGATCCTGAACGCTATGGAGTGGTTGAATTTAACGAGAATAATCAAGCTGTTTCCATCGAGGAAAAACCAGTGCATCCAAAATCCAATTTTGCAGTGGTAGGTCTATATTTTTATGATAACGATGTAATAGATATTGCTAAAAATGTAAAGCCATCCGATCGCGGAGAACTGGAGATAACATCCGTAAACGCTGAATATCTACATCGCAAAAAACTCAAAGTGCAGACTTTAGACAACGGTGATGTATGGCTTGATACTGGCACAATAAATAGCTTAACCGATGCCGAAGATTTTGTACGTGTAATCCAAACAAGGACTGGACAAATAGTCGGATCACCCGAGGTAACCGCCTTTCAAAACGGTTGGATTTCCAAGGAGCAGTTAGAAATACTTGCCGAACCATTAAAAAAATCTGGATACGGCAAATATCTATAAACTTCTACGAACACTGACGACATCGTTCGTAGATAATATATCCACATTCACAACCACAGCTCTGTCATAGCCTAGGGTATTATATATAGTATTCTTAGTTAAATCATCCCTAGTTAGAATAAGCCATTTTTTATTTCCACATTTTTGTCGTTGTTCTTTGAGAAAATAAATAAATTAAAAACCAGAAAGTTCCAAATTGCAAATACTGCAGTAACTACAACTTTCGCCCATTGGATATCCAGTACGTTAGAGTTTACTAAAGTGGCAATAATCGACGAGGTTGCTACTAGGTTAAATAAACTAAGTAATGTGTAAAGAGTAATTTGTATCTTTAAAGAGAATCTATCATATTGACTATGATTAAAAACTTTCTTACGATTCACAGGAAAGTTAAAAACAAATCCTGACAAAAAGCCGATACCACTAGCTAAAAAAGCTGGCAAATGTATATTGTGGTATAAAATATACGATATTGACGTGTCTATTAGTAGCGTAATACCGCCTACGACAAGAAATAAAAAGATTTTTAAAAATATACCATTTTTCATATTATCTTTATTAAGAATATCATATTCGTTCATAATACATATACGATTGTAGTATAATTGGTTATATGTACAGAAAACTAGAGACCGCAGTCGTTATACCTTGTTATAACGAAGAGAAAATGATTACTCAAACAATAAAGAAAATACCAGAATACATAGATCATATTATAGCCGTTAATGATGCTAGCACTGACAACACTATTGGAGTTTTGAATAAACTAAAAAAACAATACAGTAAGCTTATTGTTGTTGACAATAAGGTAAATCAAGGTGTTGGAGGAGCTCTTATCGCTGGGTATAATCATGCAATAAAAAATACTAAAGCAACAGCTATCGGTATAGTCGCAGGAGATGATCAGTTTGATTCATCATATCTAAAGGCAATGTTAGATGACTTCATAGATCAATCAGCAGACTACGTAAAAGCAAGCAGGTTTTTCCATCGAGAAGCCTTCAAAACTATGCCAAAATATCGCCAATTTGGAAACATATTCATATCTCTACTCACCAAATTTTCTACTGGGTATTATTCTATTACAGACATCACTAACGGGTGCGGTTGGCTGCGTCGTGAGATAATCGAAAAAGTCGATTTTTCTATAGTAGAAAAACGTTATGATTACGAAACTAGTATGCTGACCGCTCTGTCGATAGCTAATGCTAAAGTCATTGACCATGCTGTACCAGCACATTACGGCGACGAAAAATCAACCATCAAACTAATCCCGACAGCATGGAGAAATCTAAAGGCTGTATGGAAAGGATTCTGGCGCAGGATTTATTACAAATACGTATTATACGGTTTTCATCCCGTAGCACTATTCCTATTCACGGGTATGTTCTTCTTAATAATATCGCTATTATTGGCTATATTTTTGTTATATGTTAAGTTATTCGCCCACCAATCACCGACCGCAGGCAGCGTAATGTTATCTGTACTACCGTTTATACTAGGAATACAGCTAACGTTGACGGCTCTTACAATCGACGTATCCAATGAAAATAATAATTTTAAAAAATAGGCTACCAGATTAAAGATTAATATTAGCCACGTCACCAATACCGTCAACTAAATAGTCTGGCTCCATTGATTTCAAGAACTTCTTGCTACGAATTCCACTCAAAAGAGCAATACTGGTCGCGTTGAGCTGTTGAGCCGCAGCAACATCAGCTTCAGTATCTCCAACAATAATAGAGTCTTCGGGATTATCTATTGTTTGCTTAATTATATCTGCCTTCTTTAATAATGTGCCTTCTTTTGTGTCACTATGCCCTGATAAAATTTCCTCAAAAAAGCACCCAATTCCCAACTTTTCAATCTGTTTATCTAGAGCGTCTGAGTTTCGCCTTAAACTAAGTAGATATAGCTTATTGTCATTTGAAGATAGCTTTTTTAGCGCAGACAAGCTATCTACAAAAAGCTCATCTCTATACAATTCCTCCAACGATTCTATGCGATCAATAAATAATTCGAGATAATCATCCCTATCATTTACCTCAAGCCCACTTATCAACAATAATTCATTCCAGGAAATATTATCACGTTTCAATTCCCAATATTTCTTCCGATCAAGAGGTGTGCCGCCCATTTTTTCGACACACTTCTTATATACTCTATAATGACGAGGAGCAATATCGACCAAAGTACCATCAAAATCTATAAATATATTTCTATTTACAATTTTCATAGAGATCACCCATCTCCTTAATTTTATCCGGAAAGAATACTTTAGGATGATAATCAAGTAGACTCTCTGCCTTTGATATATCAATCACTATATCGCAACCACCGCTATCGGATATAATATTTATACAGCTACTCGATCGCATACTTTTAATAATTGACTCCGCTGTTTCTTTAATAGAGACTCCCCTACCCGTCCCAATATTGATCACTCCAGCACCCGCCGAATTAACTGCACATATAATACTACTAGCTACATCGTCAATATGCACATAGTCGCGAAGAACTAGTGGACCATTAATGGTCAGATTATCTCCAGACTTAGCCGCTCTAATGAAATTAGGGATAGCTCTAGCAATTGGGTCATATCCGCCATACATTATTGAAAATCGCAGAATGGTAAGCTCTTTGTTATTTTTTTGCGCAAATGATTGAGCAATTACTTCGCTAGCTATCTTAGTGGAACTGTAATATGAACTACCAGACACGACATTATCTTCCGTAATTGGACCACTAATTTTTGTTTTATCATAAGCTTCTACAGTGCTGCCGATAATAATTTTTTTTGCCTTTTTGCCGAAATACGTTAGAAGATTAATAGTCCCATCTATATTGCCTTCTTTACACTTCTCTAAACTGTCTTCGATAGTTTTTTTTGGTACAAAAGCCGCCAAATGGACTATAACGTCAAACTCTTTATCAGCCAATACATCAGCAGCTATCTTTGAGCTCTCCTTACTAGACAAGTCGCATTCAACCCACTTAACATCATCATAATCAATATTAGATCTGCCTAAACAAACTATCTCCCAGCTGGCAGGCGCCATTTCCAAAAAACGCCCGCCAACAAAACCAGATGCACCAGTAACGAGAATTTTCACCTATGATATCTCCTTAAGGATACGATCACGCTGAGCAACACTCTCTTCTACAACTTCCATATCCGACAAAACTGGTCGGAAATCCATTCCTCGAATCCATACTAGACCATCTGGTAGAGGATTGGTGTTGTTATCAATCGCGGGAATCTCTTCACCATAGCCAAGCTTAACAAACATTTCAGGCATATTAAGACCTGCTTGTGTAAAGAATTCGTGAGTCGTAAAGAATCGGCCAATATTAATTTCTGTTGGATTTGGTACACCATTTTTGTCGTAAGCCATATCCACACCAAATAGACCATCTGGTCTACTATCAACGGCCAACACAGCCCTACGGGCAATATCATCAAGTTCAGCATCCGAATAAGTTAATCCCGTTCCAGTAGCGCCGGTGACGCCTGATGGAGAAATTTTTGACAGCTCCCAATATAAGCGCTTGCGTCCCTGGGCAACAACTAACTCACCATCTTTCCATAACGACATCCAAGTAACCGTCTCTGGTTCAAGTAATTCTGATACTGTAAAATTACCAGACCACGAGCCATTTTTCTCTTGGAAATCTAACCAGTTCTTAGCAGTCTTAACATCGTGAACTGGAAGAGATCCACGACCACCAGCTCCGTATATTGCGCGAATCCACATACACCCACCCATTGCCTCTAATAGAGCACCTAAATCAGTATCGCTACGTTCAATTAGTTTAGTCTTAGGAACTTTAATACCGGCCTTCTCCCATAGTTTAAACGACTCAAACTTATCTTGAAGAATCTTAACGGTTTCTTTGGCTGGAAAGAATGTTTTGGCTTTAATTTTCTCTCGATTCTCACTCAAAAACCCAACCTCAACATCGTTTTGAGCGTGTACAAACTCAATATTTTCCTTCTCTATAATGTAATTCAAAAAATCAATGTACTTTGGGTCGTTTGCCAACGGTGCTAGATATTTAGCATCAACTTCAGCACGCTGTAAATAATATTTATCAGCATCTGTGCCAACAATGTAATATTCTTCATCTGCAGCCCTAAGAGATCGAATAAAGTTTGCAGAAGGTGATCCACCAGCACCTGTTACTAAAATTCTTTTCATATTATCCTCCTATTTAACGTCAAAAGGCGCAACAGCCTCTAATGATATTTTTAACGCTTCACGCGCATCTATCGGATCAACAATTGATGCCGTCCTGCCCATAGATTTAGCCATAAAAGCTTTCAATTCAGCAGCTAAAGGCTCTTCAAAATCAACTTTTATTACACGCTTTTCTGGATCACCAACCTGCAAAACAAATTCAGTAAATCCATCTTTCTGAATCTCTTTCATATTATGTTTATAATATGAAAGTTCCTGTGTTATATAATTAGCCTCTAGATAACCTAACGATCCAGTCAGTGCAATGGTACGAATTTTTACTGGAGTCAGCCAATTAGCCTGAATAAATCCTGATGCTCTACCATAATCCATTAATATTTCTGCTGAATCAATTTTTTTACTATGACGAGTACGCGATCCGTGGCTATGAATAGCTTTAGGTTTTTGTCCTAATAGATAATTAACTATATCAACGTCATGAACTGCAAGGTCAATAATTACATCCGTTTTTGGCTCAACAGCAGGAAAACCACCAACACGCTTACATACTACCGAGGTTATATCACCTATAGCATTATCATCGATCATCTGCTTCAGCTTCTTAATGACTGGATTAAACCTCTCTATATGACCAACTGTAAACGTAACTTTATTTTTCTCAGCACAAGCAATTAGTTTATCAGCCTCTTCCACCGAAGATGCAATTGGTTTTTCAAGCATACAATTAATACCTCGAGACATCACCTCAGTTGCAACTTCAAGATGAAATGGAGTAGGCACAACCACAGACACGGCATCTGGATGAACTTTCTCAAGCATTTCCTTGTAATCAGTAAAGAATTTTGTCTTGTATTCGTCAGCCAACGATTTTGCGGCTGGATTAACGTCTGCTATTGCCACTAGTTCAGATTCTGGAAGCATGAAATAATTACGCACATGATTGCGCCCCATATTTCCAGTACCAATGACAGCAACCCTTATTTTACCTTCTTTATTATTAGTCATTTACGGCTTCCTTAATTGCGCTAGCAATTACTTCAATATCAACATCTGTAACTTTTGGATGAACAGGCAAAGACACAACTCTTGCAGCCAGATCTTCGGCAACAGGAAAATCTCCCACTTTATATCCAAGTTTTGAAATATGTGGATATACGTGCAACGGTTTTGGATAATAAACTCCAGCACCAACTCCTTTTTCTCTTAATTTAGCTATAAAATCATCTCTTCGTATACTCTTATCTAGTAAAATAGTATATTGGTGATATACGTGATTTCTGTTGTTTGCAATCTTCGGTAAGACTATCTCTTCAATTCCAGCCAACGCTTCATTTAACATATTGGCGTTATGTTGTCGCCTATTCGTAAAGTCTTCTACTTTCTTTAATTGCTCAACGGCGATAGCACCATGCAAGTCTGACATACGATAGTTATATCCTAAATCAGCGTACTCGTAAGATGAAGTCATTCCGTGCTGCCTGAATGAGCGAATAGCAGCCGCAGCATCATCACTATTAGTGGTAACAACGCCACCTTCACCACACATAATATTCTTTGTAGCATACAGTGAAAAACATCCAAAATCACCCAAGGCACCAGTTTTCACGCCGTCATATTCTGCGCCAATTGCCTGACATGCATCTTCAATAATTTTGAGTTCGTGCTTATCTGCAATTTCTCGCAACTCCTTCCAGTCGCAAGGTTGACCATACAAATCAACTGGAATTATAGCCTTAGTTTTGTCTGTAATAGCTGCTTCTATTTTTGAAACATCGATATTAAATGTTTCCTCATCTATGTCTACAAGAACTGGTCGAGCACCCAACATTAGTATAGGATTGATCGTAGCAATAAAGCTATATGGCGTAGTGATAACTTCATCGCCTTCACCAACTCCTGCAGCATATAAAGCACAGTGAATAGCAGCTGTACCGCTATTCACAGCTAAAGCATGTTTCACTCCACAATATTTAGCCCAATTTTCTTCAAGCTCAGCGACTTTCGGACCCTGAGCCAACATACCTGACTCTATAACTTCATTTACCGCCCGACGCTCCTCTTCCTCTATAACGGGTGATGCGATGTTTATCATTACGTAGCCTCCTTACATTCTTACTATCTTTAACAATTATAGCACATCACTCGTTTTTTATTTTTCGTTTTTTAGACTTGTTCTCAAAAAAACACAATTTTTATACTTGCTATTTTTACTGTATACTAATAAATGCTATGCAAGCTCTACGTTCTATTTTTACAAAATTAAAAGACGATTCGTATAAAAAATGGATTTTCCCGTCTACTATTATCTTTTGTCTAATTTTTGCGACAGGATTTAAGATATCTGGATCTTCATTTGGCTTATATTATGACTCTTTCCTTAATGGCAAATCATCTAATCTCATATCAGGCGAAGCTCGACCTATTCGCAGCGACGAGTGGCTGGTCGTTACACAATTCACAATTGCACAAAAAGAAGCTGGATATCCACTAATAAACAAGAACTTTGGAAATTCTGGCAAGAATATGAGCCTTGTATCTGATGCGCCATATAAAGAATGGTCAACAGTATTCCGACCTCAAAATCTTGCCTTTTTAATAATTCCTTTCGAGTTTGCTTTCGCCTTTAAGTGGTGGCTATTATTAGCATCATTGCTATTAAGTATATACTTTCTATCGTTAAAATTTCTTCCCAATAAATACGTACTGGCGGGGTCTATCGCTATCATAGGCTCTTTTACCCCTTTTATATTCTGGTGGTATCAAACCATTACTATAATGAGTATCGTCTGGGGAATTGTCATACTGCTATTAATAATGAAATTAATAGAAAATAAATCTTTGTCTTTTTTAAAGAGATATAAACATGGTGATATAATATCGAATCTCACACTATCACTTTTATTAACCTATTCAATGGTAAGCTTCGCCCTACTGCTATACCCAGCCTTTCAGATACCTGTTGTCATTACTGTATTTCTAGTGGCGATTGGCTATTATATAAATACTTGGAAAAAAACACCCAAAAAAGTGCGAAAAATACTATATGTAAATACAGCTTTCATAGTAGGATCTGCTCTAGCAGCGATCGGCATAATTGGTATATTTTTAATCACCAGAATAGATGCCGTACAAGCCATTTCTGGTACAGATTATCCCGGGGCACGATTCGTACATTCGGGAGTTCCATCACAGGCTGATCTAATCGGTCTCACTGGCTATAGTCAATACCGACTTATGGATGACACATCCATTTCATCGATAGATCCAAGTAAAGGATCCATTAATCAAAGTGAAATGTCTGCATTCATTATCACACCTTTTGCATTTATTATTCCTATACTGTTTATTTTATATAGCAAATGGCGTAAAAATAAAACTATAGATTGGGTTGGAGTTGCTATTTTTATCTCCTGCTTAATATTCATGTCTCATTTATTTATTCCAGGATTCTCTTCAATAGCAAAACCTTTCATGATGCATCTTGTACCGATAACAAGATTGCAGCTTGGATTAGGTTTTATAGGAATCTTTTCATTAATATACACGCTTGCCAATACTATAAAATTTTCATCACAATATCGCTATTTACCATATCTGTATTCAACAATAGTGATTATCATTTATGTCTGCACCATCGTGTATGTCGTAAAGTTCAATCGTAACTTTGCCGGGGATCTTCGCGTATTATTACTAGCCGCAATAAGCCTTTCTGGTGGACTAGCCCTTATATTTATAAAAAAGGAAAAACTCGGACTGTTAGTGCTCTCTTCTTTATGTATTATGTCGACAATAACTATACAGCCGTTATATAGAGGCCTAGGAAGCGGATATAACGATAATATTATAACCAAAAAGATTATCTCTACCTCGTCTAGTGACGACACATGGGGATTGTCCGGCACAAGCGTACTAGAAAATTTCCCTCAAATGGCAAATAGGAAATCAATTACGGGAGTCAATACTTACCCTGATAAAGATTTCTGGTCAAAGGTGTCAAAAGATAGGACAATTTATAACAGGTATGCACATATACTTCTATCTGACACCATAGACAAAGATCTCGTACTTAGTCAGCCGGATGTATTTATTGCAAAATTGAGTTGTAGCAATCATATAGGAAAATCTGTTACTCGTGTGTTATCTACGACGCCACTACAGCTACCTTGCTATGAACTAATCGATAAAGTCACTGTACATAATGGAGATATTTTATTCTATAAAAGAACTTATTAGAGCTTTACCGTTTTATCTATATCTGCTATAGTAGTATTAATTAGGTAACAATTATGAAAATACAGAAAAAACAAAATAAAAAAATAAAAGTGTTGATTTTAATAGCTGTCATACTGCTGTCTTTAACAGGTTACGGTTTGGTTTCTTATAAGTTTAAGCTCTGGCCTTTTACTCAAAGCCAATTTAGCGCAGCCACCGAGGAGCAAAAAAACGCTGGTCAAGACATAAAAAAAAGATCATTAGATGAGGCGTCTAATAAATCAAGAGAAGAGCCATCAGATCAAAAATCTAAAACATTACAAGGAAGTGATCCTTCACCAGAACCGACTCCGTCATCCAACGGCAAAAAACCAACAGTTGGAGTAAGTATAACAGCTACAACGGTCGATAAAGAATCAAATACTCTTTACATTCGTAGTCTAGTTCAAACTATATCGTCAAACGGAAGATGTACGTTATCAATGCACAATACTAGCGGACAAACATACTCCAATAGCGTAGAACTACAAGCTGGGCCAAGTACGTCTAGTTGTAAAGGATTTAACATTCCATTGTCTCAATTATCACCTGGAAAATGGACAATAAACATTCATTACGAAGACAACAACGTGACTGGAGATACTGAAGGAGAAATAACTATATGAAGAAATTAATATTAAAATTAGGCATACTTACGTCAATATGCTTAGGAGCGATATTATCTTCTACGCCAGCATCTGCAGTATTAAATGATTTTGACCCAAGCAATATTATGGATGATGCCGTAGCAACAAATTACGGATCCATGAGTGCAGACCAAATTCAGTCATTTTTAAATAGTAAAGTTCCCCAATGTGATACAAACGGTGCCAAGCCAGCCAGTGAGTTTGGAAGATCTGATATAACTCGCGCTCAGTATGCCGCATCGAAAGGATGGCATAGTCCTCCATACACATGCCTCCGTGATTATAAAACAAAAGACGGGAGAAGCGCCGCTCAATTAATCTTTGATATCTCTCAAAAATATCATATAAACCCACAGCTTTTAATAGTTTTACTCCAAAAAGAGCAAGCCCTAGTTACTGACACGTGGCCAACTCGTGGGCAATTCAAAAGCGCAACTGGCTATGGATGTCCAGACACCGCCGAGTGTGATAGTAAATATTTTGGCCTAGAAAACCAGCTAGAATGGGCAGCGAAACACTTTCACTACATAATAACACGCAATCCTAATTGGTATTCACCATATACAACGGGCGTAAATTTCGTTCGATGGAGTCCGAATGTTGCTTGCGGAGGATCTAATATAAATATTCAGAATTGGACAACCGCCGCTCTTTATAGCTATACACCATATCAACCAAATGCCGCCGCTATGTCATCTGGGTATGGCGTAGGTGATGGGTGTAGCGCCTATGGTAATCGTAACTTTTATAATTACTTTACGGACTGGTTTGGAGATACCAGATCAAGCAGTTCGTTCTCTTGCAAAAACGGACAGAATATACCTAATGTAGAAACTGGTGCTAGAATTATACCGACTAGAATAAATGGGAATAATGACACATTAACCATATCCGTCCCTAATAATACCGGCAGTAAATGTGCCGAAATACATACATGGGCCAATAGTAACTTACAGACATGGTCTCAACATACAGCGACAAACTCATACACCTTTAATCAGCAGTACAGCAAGGTTATATCAAGGAAGGTTAATAGCAAAAATACCGTATTAACAAAGGTCGACTATAATGGAACTGCAAGTGGTAGAGTAGAATTTCATACGTGGACTCAAGATGGATTGCGTTGGCTAGCTCACACTGCAACATCTGCCGGACCTATTGATCCGCTATTTTCTGAAGTTATAACAGCAGATACTGATGGCGATGGTAATGACGAATATTATCTGATTAATTATGAGCAGACTAATTCCGGCATGATTGAAGTGCATGGTTGGAATAATAATGGAACTAGTTGGTTTAGACACACAGCAACAAGCCACCCTTCAGCTAGCATGAACACAGGAAGAGTTATTGCGGCAGATCTTGATGGAGATAAAAAAGATGAATTCATATATGTTAAATACGACAATACTACGAGCGGTCTTATCGAATTTCACGTGTGGGATTCTTCATTAAAAAACTGGGTACGTCACACCGCAAGTAATTACCCAGAGTCTGGCTATGTAATAGGGTCAAATGACATAGTAGTAGCCGATTTACAAGGAAGAGGAAAAGACACTATCTATTATGTCAAATACAGAGGTACAACCAATAATACTGTCGAAGTACATGGATGGGGCGACGGTCAACAATCATGGGCTAGCCACATATCTACATCATCAGGAATATACTAAGTATAATAACTCATACATCTTTACATCGTAAATAATATAAATAACCGCGGCAGTACAACTTACTATCGCGGTTATTTATAATTAATAGTTAACGTCATTCGGGCAACCTATAGCCCGGACCAAATTGCTCAAAATTATCATTATAGAATGGATCCCTCTTCAAGTATTCACCCCATCTCTTACGCATCTCTTTTTGGGCACTCTCTAGTTCGCTAGTATCTCTCTCGCTAGTGTTTATGCGACCAACACTCTTAGACTCATAATGGAATAACTCCGCGTATGGAGTGTAGACATTATAATAGCCTTCTTTGCGTAATTTAAGGTTAAGATCTACATCGTTATACGTTATACGAAGTTTATTATCAAACCCACCCACCTTATTGAACTTATCACGACTAATCATACAACAAGCACCAGTTACTGCCGATACATTACGAATATTGGCGGTATAAATATACGTAAATATATCCGTACGCTCATCCTGACCATAAAACGGATGGAATGCGATATCTCTTTCAGATAAGACTATTCCAGCATGCTGTATTGTCTTATCCTCAAATATAAGCTTAGGTCCAACCATTCCTATTTCTGGACGCTGAGCATGCTCAAGCAATGACTGGATCCAGTCGTGAGTAATAACCTCCGTGTCATTATTAAGGAATAGCAGATATTCTCCACTAGAATTATTTGCACCATAGTTACATGCATCTGAAAAATTGAATTTCTTCTTGTATTTAATAACATGCACATTGTCATTATTATCTATTATTTTTTCATAAAAATCATTTACTCGAGAGTCTGTAGATCCCGTATCTACAATTATTATTTCAAAATATGGATACGAGGTATTTTCAATAATTGAATCTATGCATTTTTTTATATATCTAAAATTATCCTTGGTTGGTATGATAATTGACACCAACGGATTTGTCGGGATTACATATTTTTTACGCCAAAATCCTAATGCAACATGAGAATCTATATAAGCATTTTCTCCTCTTTGCCTCACACTACTACGAAGGACATTTTTTTGATTTATATAAGCATATGGTTTACTATCGGCATTCATAGCAGTAGACGTCTCAGATTTACGCCAATGATATAAAATTTTCGGAATATGATAAATATTATTAGTTTTAGTAGAAATCTTCAAAAATAAATCCCAATCTTGCGCGCCATGTGTTCCGACGGTGAATCCATTAACGCTTCTAATTATACCTGCTTTTATGGTAGCAAAATGCGTTACCATGTTGCATGAATTCATAAAATCAGGACTCCAGTCAGGTTTAAAAAATGGTTCTATATGAATGCCGTCACTATCGATCTTGTCTTCATCCGTATAAATAAGATCTACGTCAGGATTTTTATTTATAACATCAACCACTTCAAACAAGGCATTGGGAGGTAAAATGTCATCATGATCGAGTAATGATATATAATCACCCTTAGCCATCGAAAGAGCTGTATTAGATGACTTTGATATATGACCATTTTCTTTACGAAATGTAGCCTTAATATTATTGTACTTTTCTACATATTCATTTATAACACTCTTTGTTTGGTCGCTAGTAGAATTATCATCAGAAATACATAACTCCCAGTTGTCATAACTCTGAGATAAAACAGAGTCAATACAGCTACGCAGATATACTGGATTTGTATTATATGTCGGTAATAAAATACTAATCAATGGACGTTGCTTAAATTCCTTGGAATATTTTCTTTGTAACTTAAGTTGCTCATCGGTGACTTTATGCTTATCAAACCATTTAATATAATCTTCATATCGTTTCTTATTAATAAATCTACGGTCGCGAAACAACCTTACTTGTTCACCACCGTATGACGGATGCAATGTTGCTCTAACAACAAATTTAGCACTCTTTATAATCTTATTTTTCATCTGATTTTATCCCCTCTTCTTTACACTCCACTTTCCCATTATTCTCATTGGACCATCACGAAAATCATCCTTACCTGTAATAATAAACGAAAATGCTCGTGGCAAATGTTTAATTATGCCATCATCAGCCCTACGGTGTAATGACATATGAATATCATATTTGCCAGGATTAAAGCCATCCAAACTCTGATTGAAATTAATCCTCCTATTGTTTTGTATGAAGTTACTAGGAGTATCTCTACAGTTGCGATCAGCAAATACAAAACCTCCGTATACAAAGGATATATTCACAAAAACATCTTCAGCAATACCGTCTACAGTCACACCAATATCAATCGAGTCTTCTTGCGTAAAATTTTTTTTACTAGGTATATCAACAGACATGCTAACTGAATCGTCATGAGATTCTTCTTCTACACTAGTAACCGCATCCATATTAACCTCCGTATATATATCGGCAATTTCCTGAGGTAATCCAATATGTTTTATCGTTCCATTTTCTATATACATAGCTCTCGAGCAAAATCTGCGCACGGCATTCATATCATGCGTCACAAAAACCACAGTCTGATCACTACGTTTAACTTTTTCAAAATAGTCAAAACACTTCTGCTGAAAAGCTGCGTCCCCGACAGCCAACACTTCATCAAGCATTAAAATATCGCCACGAGCCTTAATGGCTACAGAGAAAGCTAACCTAACCTGCATCCCTGATGAGTAATTCTTAAGCTTCTCTTCCATAAAATCTGCCAACTCAGAGAATTCAACAATATCATCATACATCAGCTCCATCTCTTTATGGCTAAATCCCAGTAAAGCTCCATTTAAAAATACATTTTCTCTACCTGTTAATTCTGGATTAAAACCAACGCCAAGCTCGATAAACGGTACAAGAGATCCATTTACTCGTACTGAACCCTCCGTCGGAGAATAGATTTGAGCTATAGACTTCAATAGAGTACTCTTACCTGAACCATTTTTACCCACTATTCCAAAAAATTCACCTTTTTTAATATCAAAAGATATATTTTTTAATGGCGTAAATTCCCTGTAGCCTTTTTTGCCTTTAATATAATTAATAGTCTTCTGTTTAATCCCGTTACTAGACTCTGTTGGTATCTTAAAAGTCTTAGTAAGAGAGTTAACTTCTATAACTACATCCTTCATATATCCTAAATCTCCTCCGCGAATGTCCTTGACTGCTTCTTAAAATACCAAACCGCAAACAGAACTACTATAGCTATAATTAAAAACGGTACAGACATCATTAGCGGGCTTAATCTATTCCACATAATCATCGTATCTTTAGTTATAAGCACATATCTACTATCTTGAATAATTTGTGCAACAGGATTAAGAAACAACAGATCAACAGCAAAATTGCTCTTCTGTGAAACCATCTGCATTGGATAAATAACAGGGGTGGCGTAAAATGCAGCCTGAGTAAATACCTCCCATAGATATCCAGTATCTCGCGACTTAACATTAAGAGCAGACAAGAAAAAAGCCACCCCTAAAGCAAATATATACAGTTCAATTATTAGTGGTACGATTAATAGTGACATCCATGATAAGTGGACTCCATTTACTAACACAAATAAGAGCACCACTATCATGTTAAATAGCAAATTTATCAATGAGGATACAGTTCCAGAAATTACAACAATATATTTAGGAAAATTGATCTTTCTAAGTAGGTCACCTCGACCTACTATAGAGTTCAGTCCTTGATTAGTTGCTTCTACGAAGAAGTTCCATAAAATTATCCCCAGCAATAAATACACTGGAAAATGTTCTATATTCCTTCCTACTCCTAAAAATTTATCAAAAACTACATACAATATCGAAAATAGAAAAAGCGGCTTAAGAACACTCCATACATATCCGAGAGCAGAACCCTGATATCTCAATTTAAAATCCGTAATAACTAATTCCCTTAAGAGAATCCTATTTTTTCTATTAAAAACCTCTAGCCACTTCATAATATACATCACCTATTATACAATACAAAAAGAACATTATGAATAGACTTGCAATTATAGTTCTTAACTGGAACGGATCCGACGACGCTATAGAGTGCGTTGATTCATTAATAAAACAAACCTTAAAGCCTACTGTTGTTATAGTAGATAATAATAGTAGCGACAATTCTGTTGCCGTATTTGAAGAATATATATCGTCGCATAAAAAAGAAAAGATTATTTTGCTCAAAAACTCAGACAATCTAGGATTTGCGGGAGGAATTAATACAGGATTAATCTATGCTCTAAAAAACAACTTTGAATATATTGGAGTACTTAATCCGGATGCGATAGCTGATAGGAACTGGTGCGAAGCTCTCGTTTATCAATTATCAAAATACCCACAATGCGGAATTGCGACCGGAATTTTACAAAGGCGAGATGGCAAGACTCTCGATACAACTGGCGATTTTTATACAACCTGGGGACTACCCGGACCAAGAAATCGTGATGATCCCATAAAAAATGCACCAACTAAGCCTGGAGAAATATTTGGAGCGACTGGCGGCGGGGCTATTTATCGATCAAAGATATTTGATGATATAGATATGTTCGATGAAGATTTTTTCATGTACTATGAAGATGTCGATTTAAGCTTCCGAGCGCAATTAGCTGGCTGGAAAGTTCGCTTTACACCTAAGGCTATTGCTTATCATAAAGTTGGCGCTAGTAGTAAAAAAGTCCCCGGATTAGCTGTCTATAATACTTTCAAAAACTTGCCATTAGTCTTCATTAAAAATGTTCCAGGTAAACTATTTTGGTATATTGGCATACGATTTTTACTGACATATTGGTTGATTTTTGCTAGTGCGATTCGTCATGGAAATGGTTTGCCAGCATTAAAAGGTGTCTTCGCCTCAATTATCCGCAAGCCCGCCGCTTATAAAAAACGTTTTTATATCCAAAAAAATCGCAAGGTTTCTGTCGACTATATTCGTAATATTATCCACGATGGACCACTGCCAAATCAAACTGGATTATTAAAATTTAAGCAGTTTTTCAGAATAAAATAATATACTTAATGCTATGAAAACCATCACTCTCCTCATCCCCGTCTACAACGAAGAATCCGTTTTACCGCAATTATTTAAGCACTTGGATAAGTTTACAAAAAACACGCCCAATTATCAATTCGAATTTCTCTTCATAAATGACGGCAGCATCGATAAATCTTTTTCAATCATAGCCGAGCAATCGAAAAAAGATTCTCGAATTAGCTATATAAATTTATCGCGAAACTTCGGCAAGGAAATTGCCATGATAGCTGGGATTGATCATGTAAAAAGTGACGCTCTGGTGATTATTGATGCAGATTTACAAGACCCGCCAGAGCTCATCCAGGAAATGATTTCATATTGGGAGGATGGATATGATGATGTTTATGCTCGCCGCAACAACAGACAGGGCGAAACCTGGTTGAAGAAAAAAACCAGCCAATGGTATTACAGGATATTGCAAAAATCGACCAACATTCCTATTCAGATCGACACTGGTGATTTTCGTTTACTAGACCGCCGATGCATCGAAGCTTTACAAAAATTCCGCGAATCTCAGCGCAACACAAAAGCAATTTTTAGCTGGATTGGATATAAGAAAAAAGAAATATTTTATGATCGTGACCCCAGATTAGCTGGTCAAACTAAGTGGAATTACCGGAAATTACTTAATTTAGCAATTGACGGAATTACCAGCTTCACTACTGCACCGCTACGCATGGCAACTATTTTCGGCTTCATTATTTCGCTTGTTGCTTTTGTTTGGATTATATATCTTTTAGTTCGCCCTTTGTTCGGAATTTCCACTGGTGCTGGGTATTCCTCGCTAATGGCAGTTATCTTATTCCTCGGAGGAGTTCAGTTATTATCCCTGGGTATAATTGGCGAATACGTAGGACGGATATTTATCGAGACAAAAAACAGACCATTATACTTAATAGAGGAATATCATGCAGGAAATATTAAAAAAACACGCCGATAAATTAAGATTTCTTATCGTTGGCAGTACTAATACAGTGCTAGATTTCGGCATACTTTTTAGCCTAACAATCTTTTTAAATACCCCAAAGGAGCTTGCTAATTTCATATCAACATTCGTTGCCTTTTTGTTCTCATTTTTTGCAAATAAAAAATACACTTTCAAGTCAACATCTCAAAACTTGAAAAAACAATTTCTTTTATTCGCCGCAGTTACACTATTTGGTTTATGGGTAATTCAGACAATTATTATCGCTATTATTACACCGATATTTATAAACTTCGGATTAAATAAATCACTTGCTCTATTAATTAGCAAACTAGCTGCCACAGTAGCCAGCCTCGTCTGGAACTATATTCTATATTCCAAAATCGTCTTTAAAGATACTAAGAACTCTTCTGACTAATAATTAGACGTCGTTCGCGACCTTCACCTTCAGAATGCGTATCAATATCGCTATATTCACCAGCCAAGTGATGCACTGTCCAGCGATCAGCAGCATTCAAATCCACTATCTTTGACTCGCCAGTTCGTCGAACTTCCTCAATCCAACCGCGCGCCTTTTCGGCAATTTTTTCAGCGTGCTGCTTTTTATAGTCCGCAATGTCCAAATTCACCCGAACAGTTGACGCTTCTTTATGATGAAGAGCTGTCGACAAAAGGTTCTGAATACTACGCAATGTTTCCGCATTTCTACCAATTAAAATGCTACTTCGCTCACTATGTGGAATTGAAGCTACAACAATTCCATCTTCGATTTTTACTGAAACTTCCAGATTCAAGTCAAAGAATGTTAGCAAATCCTCTAAATATTTTTTTACAAATTCAACTGTTTCAATTTGGTCCATAAATCCTCCTTAATCCTTAGCCTTGATCCGAGTTACCCTGGCCTCTGTAGCCTTTTTAACACGTTTATCGATTTTTGTCGATGCTTTAGATTTTTGAGATGATTTTTTATCTGCAATTTCTTGCATTTCTTTAGAGTCTTGTTTGAAAATAATATAGTTCTGAAGATATCCCACGGTGCTAGCTGTCGTCAAATAAAGCGCCAAAGCTGCCGGTAAATATACAATCACGAAGAACATCATTACTGGCATAAATTTCATCATTTTTCGCGTCATAATGGCATTTACTTCCGCCTGGTCTGCCTCTTTTCCATCGCCAGCCTCAGCTAAAATGTCACGCAACTTACGATTGCTGTCAGATTGAGGCGACAATTGTTTTGAAGTTAAATATTGCAAATACGCCGCGACTGCCGCCAAAATAACCAAGCCAACAACAACTCCATTCTTTGATATAGCGTGTTGCGTCAAATCCATAATGCCAAGAAAGTTCTGATTAAATTGATCTGGATTATTTATTAGATTATTAGCAACCGGCAGATTTTTCATAAAATCATAAACATATTTTCCTAAATCAGCGCGGCTAGAAACGAAAATCTGCACCACTCGATACATCGCAATCAAAATTGGTAACTGAATAATCATAACGCCAATTGAACCAAAGGCACTGACGTTGTGTTTTTTATAAAGTTCCACCATCGCTAGGTTACGCATTTGTGGATTTTTTGCGTACTGTTTTTTGATCTTCACTAGCTCTGGCTGCATTTTACGCATGGCCTTTGCTTGATGAAGCTGCTTCTTAATTAGCGGCCAAAGTAAAAGTCTTACAATAATCGTAAAGATAATGACACTAACACCAAAATCCGGAATCAGACTATAAATAGCCATTAGCAAATTTAAAATCGGTCGAACAATAAACTCATCAAAAAAACTCATGTCTTAATTATAGCAAAAAAGTGCCTATTTATACAGTTGAGCTTGAGAGAAAAGATTCTTTATTGTCTGTTTTAGGTCTTTATGTGGCATCGATAAAACTTCCGCCGAAAATATAATAACAGCCACATCTTGGTCATTTTTCATATTAGGCAGTTCCAGGCGAATAATTTCATAAACACGTCGACGTATACGATTCCGACGCACCGCTGATTTTAGAACTTTTTTACTAACAACAACCGCAAATCTGCTGTGATTTCGATATGGGTTCTTCACATATTTTATCGTGGCTATAGACGAACGAACCGCTTGTCCGTTTTTATAGACAAATTTAAGACTGCCATGACCATGAAACCGATTACATTGTTGTAACATATTTTACAATTATATCAAAAAATCCCGCCTTCATCGACGGGAACTTTTTGTTGCTAATATTTAGATAGCAATTTTAGCGCGACCCTTTAGGCGGCGGCGCTTCAAAACCAGTCTACCAGCCTTGGTAGAAACTCGTGCCCTAAAACCGTGTGTCTTTGCACGGTGTCGGGTGTGTGGTTGAAATGTTCGCTTTGGCATATCAACAAATAGTATATATTCTTTCAGTACTTTTTGCAAGTCGACAATGACTTTTCCACTATCGACGTATATTTTTCCACAATTTTAACAGATGAGAATTTTACTTGTGGAAAACTCCACCCCTGTTTTGAATAGTAATATTTCTACTCCGTTTATACTTGTGGAAAACTCCCCTTATTTGCTACAATAAAGACAGTTAAACAGAATTTGAGGGAGTAATTTTCGTGGATAGTCATGCGGTTTGGCAGGGTGTTTTAGGTGAGATTGAAGTAACTGTATCATCTTCGTCGTTTACTGCGTGGTTCAAAAATACCAAATTAGAAATAATCTCCGACAAAGAAGTTCTTATAATTGCGCCGAATATTTTCGCTAGGACTCAACTTGAAAAGCGATTTCACCCGCAAATATTAGAAGCCTTGGCTCACAACGGCATTAATGCCCCGTCTATTTCCTATAACGTCGAATCTAGTAATAAAAAACCTCGCGTTAATCGTGAAGTTGATAAAAGTGGACAACAAGAACCAGCGAAGCCGCTGATTTTACCATCGAGGAAATCTCATTCAAGTAATCTTAATCCCAGGTACACCTTTGACAACTTCATCGTTGGCTCAAGTAACGATTTAGCCTACGCTGCCTGCCAAGCGGTCGCCTCACATCCAGGAGATAAATATAATCCACTTTATTTATATGGAGGGTCTGGACTTGGTAAAACTCACTTAATGCAGGCAGTCGGAAATGAGATAATTAAAAAACAACCTTCGGCACGCGTGCTTTATATTACTACGGAAACGTTCGTTAATGAGTTTCTAGATTCTATTCGATTTAAGAAAAAAGGTTTTTCTGATAAATATCGCAATGTCGATGTCTTGATTGTTGATGACATGCAATTTATCGCTGGAAAAGAAAAAACTCAGGACGAATTTTTCCATACATTTAACGATCTTCACCAAAACAATAAGCAAATCATTATTAGCTCAGATAAACCGCCAAAAAGTATTCCTACTCTAACCGATCGTTTGCGTAGTCGATTTGAATGGGGCATGGCAATTGATATCCAGATGCCTGATTATGAAACTCGTTGTGCTATCGTTACACTGAACTAGATTCCGATGTCGTAGAATATCTAGCGACCAACTTTAAGACGAATATTCGCGAGTTGGAAGGAGCTTTGAATCGACTGCTTGCTTATGCGGAAATGCAAAATTTCACTCCTGATTTAGCAGCGGCTGAAGGAATTTTGGGAGATATTAAACGCAATAGACCGCAACATATAACCGCCAAACAAATAATTGATAAGACGGCGCGCTATTATAATATTGATGTAAAAGATATGTGCTCATCCAGACGCGATAAATTTATCGCCATGCCAAGGCAAATTGCGATGTTCCTTCTACGTAGTGAACTGAAAATGAGTTTTCCGAAAATTGCCCAAGAGCTTGGACGAAAAGACCACACAACCGCTATGCATTCAATTGAAAAAATCACCAAGGAAAGCCTTACTAACGTCAGTATTCGCGAACAAATTAACGATATTAAGGATAAATTATATGTTCATTAATTGTGGAAAAGCTGTGCAGATGTTGTGTTTTTGCGGTGACTTACCAACACACAGATCTGTGGAAAGAAAACGACAAGTCAGCAGGCGGTGGAATAATACACAAATATCCACTATAAAACCCACAGACAAACCACAGAGTTTTCCACCTATTTTATCCACCAGCTACCTCTGTTTGAATACATTTTTTACTCAGTTTCCACAGCACCTATTACTATTAAGACTAATTAAAAATTAAGGAAAGTATAATGAAAGTATCAGTCACCCAAGAAAAACTTGCAAAAGCACTTAATCTAATCAAAGATATAGCATCGAGTCGTAATGAACTGCCAATATTGAATAATATTTTACTTCGCACTGACGGAGGAAGGTTGTTGATTGCTGGAACAAATTTGGAAATTGCTTCCACTCAATACATTGGCGCGAAAATTGAAGATCATGGATCCATTACTATTCCTGCCCGATTGGTGTCAGAGTTCATCACAAACCTACCAAGCGGTCCAGTGGAGCTTGAAACTAAAAATGAGCATCTTCACATAACTTCGGGTAAGTTTTCATCAGTTATTAATGGTGTGGTGGCTGATGAATATCCTGAGCTGCCTACAATTGACGAAAAGACCGCTATGCAATATGAAATTGATGTTGATGATCTTAAGAAAGCCATAGTCCAAACGAAGTTGGCTGTTAGTTCTGATGTCACGCGAGCAGTTCTTACGGGAGTTTATTGGCATAATTATGAAGGATCGTTATATTTGGCTGCTACTGATGGCTACAGGCTGGCAGAAAAGCGTCTGATAAAGTCGGATAATGAGGTTTCTGCAATAATTCCTGCGTCTACGTTAGCGGAAGTTAGCAAAAGTGTTGGTGAAGAAAAGAAAATTACAGTTCTATTTGACGACTCTCAAGTTTGTTTTAAGACAGGAGATATGGAAATTGTCAGTCGATTAATTGATGGAAAGTTCCCTGATTATCGCCAATTAATTCCAGCGACCGCGGAAACTGAGATTGTTATTAAAAAATCTGATTTCAGTCGAGTTACGAAGATTGCGGCGTTATTTGCACGTGAATCTGGTGGTGGAATTACAATTACCGCATCAGAGGAAAATTCTCTGCTCTCTATTCATTCGATTGCGTCTGAACTTGGCGAGAACACCTCAGAGGCAACAGCTAAGATATCCGCAGACGGTCAAGTAACGCTTAACTCACGCTACCTAACGGAGGTTTTGAATATTATTGACGCGGATGAAATCGTATTCTCATTTAATGGTAAATTGTCGCCGTGTGTAATTCGCGAGCAAGTAAAAAATCCTGATTATACGCACATTATTATGCCGCTTAAGAGCTAGTAGAAAACGGAGATAATCTAGAGGCTGTTTCTGATAAAATATCTTCTGGTATATCTTTAGTGTTGTATATAGTATTGATTATTTGTGGCTTAGTTTTAATCACCCATTTGTTATTTTCTTTCTTCAGAATAACAGTGTAGATATCACCAGAGTTTCTGTCTATAACTCCTCTTTGATAACTAGCAGCATACCAGTCTGCATTCTTTCCTAGAACAATTTCTTTTTGAAGTATAAAAGATGATTTTAACTCTGGATATTTGGCAAATAATACCTCTGAAATATCACTTCTATATTCATTTATTTTACTAGACATGAATTTTTGGCTATATTCAGTTTTTATAGATATATTTTCATCCGATCCTTTTACAGTAAATTCCGTGGAGCTTTCATTAATAGAACCAGATTTAGATGATGTTTTGATTATATACTTACCGTCTGACAACTGTATCTTAGAATTACCATTTATCGACGTAATTTCGGAAGTGCTTTTGTCTGTGTTGTGATATATTTTCGCTGACAGATTTTCCTTATCGAAAGTTATAGATATAGTATGTGTTGGCTGGATGAACATGATCGCTAGTAATATTAACATTAATATTGCTAATGTAATGCCGCCGATGATTATATTTCTTCGATTCATAATTACTCCGTAAATGTATTAGCGTAGTTTCTAAATGTGATATTTAGTTTTGATGGATCAAATCCCTGCTCTTTAATCTTATTAATGGCAGCATTTCTATATCCTTCTATAGTATCGATTTCTACGATAACTCCATTCTCATGGTTAGGGTCTGCCTTATATCCAATTGAGTAAATTAAGTTTTTTATTGGTAATTTTTTAATTATAGGATTGGCGTCTTCTAACTTTTTTTGTTCACTAGCAAGTCTGTCTGTTGTAGCTCTGTCTATTTCTGATGTTTTAGACGAAGACTGTAATTCTTTAATAGCTGCCTCTGTTGTGGGCGTGAGTGCAAAAATTATCCTTAACGGATTGCCCTTCTTTACTTCGACATTAATATTCTCATCTTTAAAGCCACTTCTTGATGCTTTAAAATTGTATGTTCCCGGCTTTAAATATACGACTTGCGAGCCGATAAATTTTTGATTGCCAGTAGTAATTTCAGCCTTATCGGGTGAGGTTAGCAGGTAAACTGGAGTGGTGTCATGTCTATTTACGTAGGTTATGATGCCATATACTAATGTACTGGCTGATAATAATATTAATATGACGCTGATCACTTTTTTGTTCATTACTTTTTCCTAAACCAAGTTACGCTTGGCGATGTTAAACTTTCACTGCCTGCTTTTGGAGCGTATTCACACTGTGAGGCGGATGCTATATTTGAATCAAATCCTTCTATATTACCAACATAAACAAATGTATGTCCTGGACTATGAGCAACGTCTCCAGGTTTAAGGTCGGCTACGTTAATTGAGCTACCATTACCAAGAGTTTGCCAATTAGCCTCTGCCCATGCTCTCTGTACGCTAGTTGGACCAGCCTTACCGTTTTCGCCTCCGTAATTGTAGTTCTTATCAAATCCGCTGTCGTGTAGTAGCGTAGTCACAAACGCACCACAGTCCACACCACCTCCAAAACAAGAATCTCCAATGAATCGATTTTCGCTTTTTGCCTTTTCTATAGCTTTTTCGTAATCAGGTTTTTTGTCTGTACGTACAGTTCTTTCTGGCCAGGCATAACGTTTGACGTAGTCGATAAAGTCGCCACCATTTGATGAAGAGCATCCTCCTCCATTTCCACCGGTTCCGTTAAATCTTTCATAAATTTTTTGTGCAGCGGTACCGCGTATATTTTTAACCTGCTCTTTTGTCATGGCCGACTTCTCAAAATCGTCATGCCAAAAAACAGTGGCGTCATCAACTGTCTTCAGGGTTTTTAACAATTCCCATGAGTTCGAAGCGGTACCAAATCCAGAAGCTGTGACCGGTCTTTCTTTTCCCTCTTGCACTAAATATTCTAATTCGAAGATTAATAGTTTGTCATTATCTTCTACTGGAATTGAGTCGACCATACCTTTGTCGTTAGGTGCGCCACCGTATTCTTGGCTGTAATATTTTTTTAATTCAGATGGTATTTTATTAGCTATCTGTGTTCGCCTTTCGAACGTCCACTGGGCGAGCCCCCATCCCCCAGACTCCCATGCTTGGCCTACTTCGTGTCTGGTAGGGCTAAATCCGGACTCTGCTTGAATATTAGCCATCACGCCAGCTGTTTGTTCGGCACTTAATCCTGCGTTACGTAGATATCCCCAAATCTTTTCTTGGTTATCAGATCCTGATACTCCATTAGAAGATGATCCGGAACAAGTTGTTGAATCATTTTCTTTATGCCAAAGAATATCGTTTGTTACATATGAATCGGGATATCCTGCCGCCAAAGATACTGGCTGCATAGTAATAGCAAAAGATATAATAAAGCAAAGAGCGATAGATAACTTTTTATACATCAGACTGGTTCCTTTTATATTCGCTTATAATATCTGCAGGAACACCAATACTTTTTAAGACATCTGGGGATTTTCTATCATTAATACCTGTTACGACTGAATTATTTCTTAGAACTGCATACGTGTCATAAGTAGATTTGATTTTCTCGCTATAAATTTCTAGTGCAACCAACTTAAATCCATCCTGTTCTCTTACTATTGAAAACTTTTTTAATTCACGATTACCGTAGGTACTGGAAGTAGAATTTAGTAGTTCAGTAATAATTTTTTGCTCCGACGATTGCTCGTGAGTATTATTTTGATTACTTGGATTCTCGTTAGTGTTTTGGGATGATGACAGAATAGTTGTGTATTGATTGCCATCAGGATTTTTAACAATAAGGAAAGTTGCCGTAATACTTATTAAAAATAATGCGAATGATATTAGTATAACTTTATTTTCTTTATCCATTAGACCTTCCTCGCGTACTCCCAGTGCCAAGCTTCTGATTTTTTAGTCCCTGGTTCAGCCCAAGCTGGATGTACATATCCATATTTATGAGCGTTAGCCTTTAACCATTTATACACAGAAGAATCAAATCCTCCAACATTAATGTCTACGGCTAGCCCCCAACCGTGATTTGATTGACATGGAGGGTAGTCTGCTGCGTTGCCGCCTTGATATAGAGGGTTTCCAGGAGTTGCATAAGCAGCCTGTGTTGCACAATCTCGATATGCTTCATTAATGATTAAGTCGGATCCGTTATCGGCTTTGTATGCTTTGTTCATTTCTTCCATGGCTGTAGCTGCTTTTTTATGCATTTTATTTTCTGGTGAGAAAGATAGAGCTTGCAATTCTGAATCTGGGATTTCTCCGTTACTATGATTACCCCACCCTGATTGAGCCTCTTCTAATTCTGGTTCTCCAACCGCCTCACCGCTATTTGAGGCCTTAGTTGTTGTTGAAGGAGTGTCTTCTTCATCATCCTCTCCATTGATTGATTGGGCAATCTGGAAGTCAATTAGAAATACTGACATAGCGGAAAGTTTCTTGTCGTCGTATTGTTTGGCGGAATTCTCAGCTCCGAAAGATTGGTCAGTAATATCTTTATTTTCATTATCTTTATATGTTAGTGCAGTAGATGATGTTGTCTGTGTTGAATCTGTTGGTGCTGTACAGCCGCCGCTATTAAACCAATATTCACCTTTTTCTGCAGCACTACAATCTTCAATGAAATCGTAAAGAGGCGTATCCTTAACTATATATCCGCTAGTCATAAGATCGGATATATCTGCACCATCTGGAATATCTGTATCTTTCTTTATCCATCCTTCGTCTTCGGCAATTTGAATAGCCTCTTCTACTGACATGTTGGCTTGACTCTTTGTAATGCCACTACATGGCATACCAGCTAAGTTTATTGCTGGATCTTCCGATGATCCGCTACCCATAGAAAAGTCTTTTGCGTATCCGCAATATTTATCAGAATACATACCACTCGCCGCTTTTGCAGTGGATGAATAAGACAATGCCATAGAAGGTAATCTGAGAATATTAGATAGCATTGCTACAGGAGTTTTGCTATAAGTTCCATTAGCCATCATCATATTGCCCATATTATGGAATATGCTACCTAAGAATGTATATTTACTGGATGTATCAAATGGACTTAAGGAGGCGATATCCATTTCTTTTTGGAATTCTTCGTTTGCTATTTGGATTCCATTGAACTCCGCTAATTGGCTCATTTTAAGCCCTGGTAGCATCTGCCCCATAGATCCTGCTGAAAAGAATGCTGCGGCACCAACGCCGAGTGCATCTCCCAGGTCTTTATATTGAGCCTTGTCTGGTGTAAGGAGGCTTTTTGCTAATTCTGTGAGGATATTTTTTACTTGCTCGCCAACTGCATATTCGAGTACTTTTTTAATCACTTCAGATAGCGCTGCCTTACCAACCCAGCTAATTATCGCACTTATACCACCGGTAGAAGCTGAAACTGCTGCTTCTATTGCCATAGAGGCATACATGGCAACTGGACTTAATATATAATCACATACACCGTCAGTAGCCTTTTTAACTTCATTGAAGCCTTGGACTATAGGATTCGTAGCTACTGAATATCCTGGAACATAATTTTTAGCAATGCCTGGCTTATTATTATTAACTCCCATTGCTGCTAGGAGGTAAGGAGAATCTAGGGCTGATCCTTCGGTATTTTCAGATCCTTCCATTTTACCTCTTTCGGTTAACATCGTACCAATTGTCTCCATCGTTTCTTGAGAGAATCCACTGCCTGTAGATTCGGCAGCTAGAGCTTTTTGCCCGAATAATAATGCTGCAACAGGCTGACTGCCTAGACCAGAAGCCTTAGCTTGCGATCCAGGGGATAGGACAACATCCATAACTAGACCTAATAGTGGAGCTAACTGGATTGCTGCTACGCCTGCCGCGATGAGGTTTGGGATTTTTACTGCAGCACAAGCTCCTGCGCTAATAGTATAAGCCAGGCCACCTTTTTTTAATTTACCTCCTAATTTATTGACACCTTCTCTAATATTTACAGTAGCACGCCCTTCTTCGAACTTTGGAAGCTTTTCTTTTAATTTCTCTCTTCTTTCTTTTATCCCAAGTTTTTTATCAATTTTTGAAATGGCACTATTTCTTCTAAGGTTGAATTTACTGTAAAGCCTACTTATATGTTTTCCTGTCCAGGAGCGAAAACGCATATTAAATAGACCCGTTCTTCCATAGACTTTATTGGCAATTTTACGATTCTCTTTTTTGAGCAACTCGTCTTTTAATTTTGATGCTTCGATAGGCTTTCCATCGTTTACTCCTTCTATTTTCCAGTGAGTTGGATTTTTCTCTGGATATCCTCTTCCTTTCACATCCATTTCTTTACCATTAGCATCAACTGGAATTAATCCAGATTTCTTGAATTTCTTAAGAGCTCTATTGGAAAGTCGTCCTGTTCTGCAGCGTATTTTTTTACTTTCACAAATTCCCGCATCATCGCCGGCGTCAATCATTTTATTCATGACCTTTTTCATGCGAACTTCTTTAACAATTGATGCGGAGTCGTTTTTTTGGGTAAAGTTTTCCATAATATTTTGCAACATCGTTGCTGGACTAAGAAATATTCCCATAATTCCACCGCCCAGTCCCAATATTCCAGCAATAGCTGCAATTGGCCCACGTTTTTTCAGTAAAGACTTGAACGTTACTGGACTTTTCTTTTTTCCCACAGATGGCTGATAAAAGCCATTATTAGGGACGGAAGATTCTTGGTTATTAACGGCAGCGCTGGCGGAATCATTTTGATTAGGATTCAAGCCCGAATCTTTATTATCAAACTGAGATTCAAGGTCATTTATGGCATCTTTTTCGCGATCACTTAACTCTGACCCGCTATCAGAACCGGCCGAGATTTGATCAAACTTAGCCTGCTCAGCAGGATTTAATCTGCTGTCAGTCTCGGAATCCGTCGTATAATCAACTCGTGCCATATTTTCTCGCTATTTTTCTACACCGCTCCGTAGCCGCCGATTGGCGAATCTGACGGTTTTATTTGTTGTGATACAGGATTTGTATTGATCAAATTATATTCGGTATCGCTAGCCTGAATTTGGATGTGAACGTGATTTTGTCCAGCAAAGAATAACCCTGGCCCAACTTGGAAATTGGCTAGTCGATTCTGTTCTTCATCTGTCAATTTAAACACTTGCGCCAAAACGTCAACGGCGCTGGCGGACTGTTTCAAAAGTAGCTGCATTGAGGAGTTGGAAACGATTGCTCGCCCCATTTTACTTCCAACGAAGTCTTCCACATCCTGTGTGATAGTCGTTAAGCCTAATTGATATTTGCGGGCGCGCTTGGCTAATGAGAATAAGAAGTTGGCGGAATCGTCATATTTCATCAATTGCCATGCCTCGTCAACAATCAACATACGTTTTCTCTGGTCGGTACGCGTAATATTCCAGATGTGGTTCAGAACAATGTACATCGCCGTTGGTCGCAGTTCATCTTCCAAGTCGCGAATATTAAAGACAACCATATTATTATTAATATCAATATTACTCTGTTGCGAGAATATTCCAGCAAACGTTCCAGAGGTAAACTTGCGGAGTCGCTGAGCCAGGCTTGGACCAGTTCCGCCCATGTGAAGCAAGGTGTCGTATAGGTCGGAAATCGTCGGTGGTGTAGAATTGTGCGTCAGTGGATCCGAAGTAATACCAACGCGTGCGTAAGTGTCAATTAATGCTTGATCAATATCAGCTTCTTCCGCTGGTGATAATCCTGCTACGACTTGCCCGCCGGCCCCTACTCCTGCGCCGCCCAGCATTTGCCTGAGTAGTCCGTGCAGCGTAACTAAGTTAGCTCGTAGTGCGTCATCTGCTTCATCAGTATCAATAACACGCGGCAAATCAAACGGATTGATTCTCGTGTCGCTGCTTAAACTCAATCGAATATAACTGCCACCAACTGCGTCACATAGTTTCTGGTACTCGTTTTCTGGGTCAATAATCACAATATCAGCCCCGACCATCATACTTCTCAAAGCTTCCAACTTAACGGTAAATGATTTACCGGCACCAGACTTAGCGAACACGACCATATTGGCGTTTTCCAGAGAGAATCTGTCAAAAATCACCAAGCCATTATTATGCATATTAATTCCGTAAAGCACGCCCTTATTATCCGTCAAATCGGCTGAAGTGAATGGAAAGCTGGTCGAGATTGCGCCAGTATTCATGTTGCGGCGGATCTGAAGTTCATCTGTGAGTTGCGGAATAGAGCTATTCAATCCCTGTTCTTGTTGACTGGAAGCCACTTTTGAGAACACCAATTGCTGGCCAAAAATAGTTTCAATTTTATGCTGGATGAAGTTTAACTCGTCCAGGCTGTCGGCATAAAGCGTAATATATAAGCCGTAGCGGAAGAACTTTTCGGCGCCAATCTGCAATTGATCGCGCAATTCCTCGGCGTCTTGCAAAGCCGCTTCCAAACCCGGGTCGCGCACCTTTCCTTTTTCCATGTTGATATTCATGGTTGCTTCCAGCTGAGTAACTTTTTTGCGCAGGTTATTCAGGACAATTTGCGTATCTACTGGATAAATAAACATACTGATATCCAACACTTCATCAATGTTGATGATTGAACTTAGCCAGCCGGTGTAGATTTGGCGGGGATAGCCATAAACATACATCGTGCGACCATATTTTGAGCCAAGTCGAAAATGGTCAGAATGAAGCTCAATGCTACTTGGCGCAATAAAATCACGCAGAGTTCGAACACCAGTTAAGAAGGCTTGTTCGACTTCGGCTTGTTCGCGAGCTCGCTGCTGAGCAGCAATATCAACGGCATCTAATTTCTTCTTTGCCATTATGACCTTCCTCCTCTCGGTGATGGACCAGTTCCCTTAGTTACGTAAGCGGTCGTAAGCTCGCTCGGGTCAATGTCCTCTAGCGATTCACGTGACGACGTGTCGGGATTATATGAAGTGTAGAACAGCTCACCCAATTGTCGAGTATTTAATTGCCAGCTTTTTACGCCCATTTGGAATAGGCCATTCATAACCGAATCGATGCGGTTTTTAATTTCATCTTTGGCTTTGGTATAGGTAACTTGGTCAATTTTTGTTACGGTTGCCTCTTTTTTCCCGCTGAAGAAACTGTTGAATAACCCCTTGGTCTGTTGCTTAAACGCATTTTCTTCACCGGCTGGATAATATGGAACGACAACATAGAAACTTTTATCCATAATATTTGCCTCTTGGGCCAGAATATCAATAAAATCCATATAATCGTCCATTAAGACGTTGAGAAGCATATTGTCTTGATTGCGGCGAATCTCAGCCAATCTGTCCAGATACGGACCAATGTCCACGCGGCGTGAACGGATAAGGACTTGAATTGGGAAATATAGAGAGTTAATGAAGTTTTGATAGCTGAACTCAATTCCCTCTCTTTCGCGTGAACTCATCAGGTCAAAGTTAATTGATTCACACTCCACTACTGCTCGAAAACTGCCATCGCTCATGATGATCATATTTTCGCGCATTTCAGAGAAAAGCAGTGTATTTTGAGTGCTAATCGGTCCTTTTTGTTTTTTATTCTCAGGGGTTTTATCTGGAGACGGCGTAGTTGGACTTGGTCCCGAACCAATTGTCCCTGATGATTGCTGAGAGACATTAGGAAGAGCCGCATTGGTTTGCGGAACCTGCTGATAAGATTGTTGATTTTGTAACTCTGGTTGCATAAACCCCACCTAACGTAGTGAAATCACCACTTCCTCATCTGATAATTTATTTTCTTGCTGAATTCGATTTGCCTCACGCGCAATCGTTTCAATTGAGAGGTCACGGTTATTTGCCAGTTCTATTATAGCAGGTGATACCTCGTTTACGCTAGTTTGCGGCGTGGTTGTCGGCTGAGTTTGAGCTGGAGTGTTCGCGGCAGGCCGTCCGGACACTGGATTTAATACGGATTGACGCATTGTTGGATACGGATTCATTTGAAGCGATGTAGCTGGCGTAGAAATATCTGGTTGAGATGATTGAGGTGGTTGTGCGGGAGGCGGCGTAGCAGATTGCCCTGTTTGCATTCTTTGAATCACTTCTTCTCGTCTACGAACGTCTGATTGTCGCATTAAACTGTCAATATTCTGAGCTGTGGTGCTATTTTCGTCCAATATGTCGTTAGCTGCTTGCCCTTCGTTGAATAAGTCAGCACGCATCGAGCTATTCGGATTATTGACACCACGAATTGACCAACCTTGACTGTCCACTAAATTTGCCAAATATGACAATCTTCGCTGGACTTCGGCTTGGTCATAATTATTACCGTAAGTCTTTTCCTCAACTTTTGGCGCGATAACTTCGACTAATCTTTCAATTCCATCAGGCTGCCATAGACGCTTTTTTGGTTTTAGCATAAAAGAAATGACTGCTGCCAAATAAACTTCCATTGGCTGATCTTTTTTAAGCGGTAAAGCCAGCGCTCCAAAGAATAAAATTATCGGCACAGGAATTATTGCCAAAGGTAGTAAAATTGTACTCAAACCGTACGCAATAGCAATTCCGATAACAGCTATAATTAAGAACACAAACTGTCGGAAACTAAACGGCCCGAGCAGTTTGTCCTCCGCCTCGACATCTTGAGGGACTTTATACACCGACATACTGCTTATATTATATCAAAATATGGAGATTATAACATGTTGCGGAAAATCTTAAATTGCTCTTTAGTTGCGTCAGTTGCATTGGCTGATAGTCTCTTGTCAGTAAGAATTGTGTCGATAGCTTCCTTAAGATCTTGACGTTTCTTATTAGTAAGAACAGATGTAGTATTTACAGCTTCCATCAATAACTTAACAGCGTCAGCATCCGTAGTTGCTAAAGTCTCTGGTTTATATTTACCGCCTTGTAGCCAGTCAGCGAAGTAATTCATGAGGTCGTCCCTGTTATTAATAGCACCCTTTAGCATATCGTCAATAAGCTTACCACCCAAGAATGACGCCTTATTCTTTACACCAGATTCTGCTAATGCTGAAGCTGCGGAAGAGTAGAATTCTGGCGGCAATTCGCTAAGAAGCTCGGCGACTTCTGTTGCGGTACCGTATTTAATCTGCTCTTCAATTGCGGCTTCACGTACAAATATGTTATTACTATCCAGTACTGTTCCATCTGAAAGCGTCACGGAATTGCCTAAAGATATCTTTTGTCTTTGCCCAGCGCTCAGCTTATAATGCTTCATAATCTGATGAGCTTCATCAACAGACTTGGCATATTCGCTACGGCTGGTTGCTATGGCTGAAGCTAGAGCGGCATTTGCTCCAATTAGGTTGCCATTCTCGTCTGTAAATACATTACCACCAGCCTTCTCTTGAAGTTCCTTGCTGTTTATCAATTGCTCTGCAAATTCACTATGCTGCTGGCGTTGAGCGTTATTCTTAATTAGTCCAGACACTGCAATTTCAGTTTCTAAGTCTTTAATGTCTGACATAAATTGGGCTTGTTGCTGGTAGGACTTAGCATCTCGCCAATTTGAATATTTAGTTGACTTAGCCCTTAAAGCGCGATCGTAAAATGGCTGTTTATTATATATACCATCTGCCATATAACCTTGAGTCGCTTCAAGATAGCGATTGTCATCTTGTGCGGATAATAGGTCTGCTCGCCTGGAAGCTTGTCTGGCATCTAAGTCTGACTTCTTATACCTGGCTGTATTTCTAAATGAATTCTCGGCATTTTTCTGTGAAGTTTCCAGATCTTTTTTGAGTGCTCTACCTTTATGATCTGCCCAACGGCGTAAACGATTTGGGTTGAATCGCGCCATATTGGGATTAGCCAACTTCTTGTTTTTAGTGATCTCACGACGATCTTTAGCCCAGTTCTTAGACCTGTCGTATAATCCCTTATTCTTATCATTAACAAATCCAGCGAATTTACCCAATACTCCGCCACTGAACTTCATAATTAGAGGAGTTATAGCCAAAGGTATTATTTGAACCAGCATGCCTAGTACGTGCATTATTGCACCATTTGGGCCAGAGGCATTTTGTATAATTAGTATTCCTGCCAGTTGAGCTCCACCGAACACTACAGCGAATGCCGGGAAAAATACTAGCATTGTTAAGAATAAGTCTCGCCATTTTTTAAACCACTTTTCTGTTCCTGGTAGCAAGTAGCAAACAAATGCTAGTGGTGAAATTATGATTAATATAATAATAAGTGCTTGACGAGCAGCCATAACTAGGAGTATGAGGAGCAAAGTTAAGCCAGCTAATGTCGCGGCAGGTACCAGCATTGGCAATAATTCAGTAGTAAATGTTAGTGCTCCTACTGCCAACGCTCCATTCGACAGTGCTGTACTGATAACCTCTGACCACGTCCAACCTGCGCCCGTATTTTCTCCTACGGTGGATATGGTATTTTTAATTCCCATAAAGGCGTCTTGGAAAGCATAGCCGGTTATATTTGATAAATCAAGCAATATAGCACAAATCGTAAATGACAAGTTGACCAGCACTGCCGCAATCACTAACCTAGGGATCATCTTTTTGACGCCGTAATTACTAATCCCTACAGAGGTCAATTGTGAGTAGATAATCACCAAAAACGCTACAATAAACGCCACGTTGCTAATGTTGCGCATAATGACCCACGCCAGATAAATTCCGCTGTTTTGGTTGGTTGTTTCTAACGGCTTAGTTTTTAAGAATTCCTGAAGTGCACTGTACATGAAATCAATGCCGTCAGCCAGCCAGTTAGAAACTGGACAGATAAACCACCCTATTCCCTGTACATCACAGGAAGTGCTGGTTGAATTTTCAGATGGCGATTCAATTGAAATAGTTGAAGTGTCAGTTTGCTCGTAGGTATCTGGCGGCGTAAATGAATAAACCGCATAGGTTGCGGAACTTAGTGAAGATATTTCGCTTGACGGGAAGTAAATAACTTTAACTTCTTTTTTATTATCCTCGTTTATAAAAACAAGTGAATTATCAGGTAAATTAAACTTCTTGACTTTGTTGTTATCTGTTAGTCTGGTATATTTTTTATTAGAATAGGTTAAATCATGACCATCCCATGTTGCATCTGCGGCATAAACGGAGGTGGAATGTGTTAAGGTATTAAGAAAAATACCCACCAGCATTCCTGCTATCAGCAACATAAACCACTGCAACCACTTGTTAAGAAGTTGCTTATATGAAATTAACCACTCCATTCATGGTTATATTAGCATTTTTGATGGAAAAAGTCAAGAGAGCGTATGAAACATGCGGCTAGCTGCCTCGTCGTCTAAAATCCTCTAATGCCTTTCTTACATCTCCTTGAGATGTAGCAATAATTATTCCCCCACCAGAACTACTATTGCTCTGCTGGCTATTTTGGGATGATTGTTGAGAATTGTTACCCTGTTGGCCATTCTGTGATGATTGTTGAGAGCCGCTACCTTGGCTGTTTTGCTGAGAATTAGAGGATGATGTATTCTGTGGCGTATTATGGGCAACCACTCCGTGAGCACTTAATACATCTAATATTGTTTGATTCATATTTTTCGCAGTATTTGGATTCGATATAGCAATTTCTCCTGCTTGTATAAATGCATCCTCGGCTTGCTGATTCCCGCTGTTAGTAATGGCTTTAGATAACCATTTGGTTGCCGCTTCATTCTGCACTAAGTGTTCTGCTTGTAAACTGCCATCTGCAGCGTTATCTATGGCCATATTCTCTAGATCAGTCATACTTCCAACTTCATCTTTGAGGATAGCATCTCCGAATTTATTTCCTATAATATTATTATCCTTCTTTGCGTATGCAGCTTTAATTGCTCGTTGTTTTATAGAGGTGTCTGCACCTTTTAGACTACTCAATACATCCATGCGTTCTTGAAAACCACCATTAGCCATAGTATGGTCAACAGCAGCCGCACGTAGAGCTTTTGAAGCTGCGGTTTTACCGTTAGCTAAGTCGGCTATCTCATCAGATGTCATACCTTGTAACATTGTGGATGCGTTTTCAACATCACTTTCGAACGCTTTAGCTACAGTTGCGCGGGCGCGTGCTCCACCTTTATCCCAGCCCATGAATCGACCGACTGGACTGTCGTCTCTCCACGTCGCAAATTTACCCGTTCGCATGCTTGCGCGTTTTCTATCCATGAAGTCTGAGTATTTTCTTTTTGTATCACCAATAACAGAATTGTCAACACGTCTTTTCGCTACACCCTTTACATTTCCAGCGAATCGACCGTGTGCATTGGCGCTCATTTTTCCTATCTTTGCACCAATACTGCCCAATGAATTTAGGGAACTCTGTAATACGAAGGGTGTAGCGCCTAATGGTAAAATAGATACTGCTAAGGCTGCAAATTGCATAGTCTCCTTCGGATTATTTGGATCATCTGTAGCTGATGCGGCCAATACCGCCCCTGCGAGTTTCCCGGCTCCATACAGGAGAGAAACTACAGGAAATACTACCAATAAACCCTTAAACATTGATGTCCATTTTTTGAATAAGTTTTCGGTATTAGGTAGAAGCCATGCTGCAAATGCCAAGGGAGATATTGCTATTAGTAATATAATAGCGGCCTGTCGAACGATTAATATAACCAGCACGACGAGTAAAGCCAAAAGTAGAGCCATGATAGTAGGTATGCTTACAGCAAGGAATATGAACAGACCTACTCCAACTAGTGCTAGCCCGCCAACGATTAAGGTGTTGAAAGTGCCAACTTCTGCTGATTGAGTACTGACTCCTGATGCTGCCCCCTCCAGAACTCCTTTAAGAGAAAAACCGAGGATATTAGACAAGTCTACTGCCAATTGACAAAGGTAAAAAGATAAGTTTACAAGCAAAGCTCCTATTATTAACCTTGGCAGAATTTTCTTAATTCCATAATTGCTGACACCGACATTGCTTATTTGGGAGAATATTACCCACAGGAATATTATGGCAAATATAGCGTTTGCGATATCACGGAAGAAGTCCCAAGCTTGTTTTAGTCCTCCGGATGTCGAATCATTCTTAAAAATTTTTGGATCAATAGATAAAAATTGAGATATTGCAGAGTAAGCAGAGTCGCTAATATTGCCAGCGAAGTTCATTAGAGGACAAATAAGCCACCCTATTCCGTCGACGCCACATGAGTTTTTTGCTTCATCTGCTTTGCTTTCTTCGGTCGCTGCTGATCCTGAAGTGTTTACATCTTTTTTTATGTCATCCCATGCGATTTCACCTTTTTGTGATTTTATAGTTTTCTCGTCTATCCCGGAATTTCCAGCCAGACAACTAGTAAACACGGCATCCATCGCACTGCTTCCGGTATCTCCATTGGTACGTTTAGCAACAGTTTTAACCGCACTAGCTATACACGTACCTATTAACATTTTCGCGAGTTTTTGTTTGGCGGCGTCATTGCAGACCAATATTGTATCCGGTGATCCTGGAACGTCTTTATCCGCCTTCTCCCATTTACATCCAGCAGCAACCTTATCTGCGTCTGAGAGTCCCAAATACCATGGACTGGCCTCAATTTTAGGAGAGATTAGAGTTACTAGTCCGCCCTGGCCTGCTTTATCAGCGAGTGCTTCGGCATTTTTTTCAACAGTACTTTTATTTGTGGAGCTTATTTCCTCCACACAACGACCTAGTTTATAAGTCATAACTGTTCCTTCTTTTTGGCTTTGTTTTTCAGTTTTAGTTTTAAAATCTGCTTTCCAGCCTGCAGTGCAGGTGATCTCTGGACTTACATCTTCTTTGAGGGACGATAGTCCAAATCCACATCCCCACCAACCACTATTACCATCTTGCATCGGTGTAAGTGCACCAGAACATTTAACAGATCCATGATCTATGGAGTGCGGATTATCTGCCGCAAAGGCAGGTTTAGCTGTAAAAATAGTAGAAAATAATGCCATTAATATAAAGCTCATGCACACATAAAAAGCTTTATATTTTAAAGTATTCCCATAATTACGCCCACTAATAAACATAAACACCTTCATTTAATCATATATGAAGGTGTTTATGCAAGATGATATTAGAGTTTATTGATGAGGCCCGCAGTGTTTTATTACTTCAGGAAGTTTGCAAACTTGTTTTTTCTCGTCGCCATCAACAACGTAATAACCGTCTGTGCAGGTGCCGTCTATAATTCTCTGGTCAACTACTACTCCGAATACTGCTACACTCCTACCTTCTTCTGGGGCTCCATATCCATTAACTGGCTTTTCTGCTGGCTTATTAGAATATTGTAAGTCTTCTGACTCTGTATTAACAACCAACACGGAGACCTTTGATAGGCGTGGTATGTCATCTCCCATGTCGCTTGGGACAAGTAAATCTAAGGTATCGTGCGTTTGTCCTGCGTTCATTCCTCCGGAACCTAGCAGATCTGCATCTGAGTCTTTGGCGTCCTTAGTATTAAAGTTATTCCTAGTTCTTTTTCCATAGTACTCTGTAATAGGATCTATTAACTTACCTTTTTCTATAGTACCGCCATAGATGGATGTCTTTATGGCTATAGGATACTCTTTAAAATTATTAAGTCTTCCCTTCAACTCTGATTTGGCATAACCACCGGTAAAGGCATCCATCGCTTCAGCCATTACGTCATCTGCGGTTATGCCAGTTTCTGGCGGTAGCAAAGATTTATCGTTATTGCAGGCATTTGTAAGCACGGCACTGTCGTATAACAATGTCATAATAGAGCTTGCAATTTCACTCTGAACTTTCTTATAGTTGTCTGAAGTTGCAAACCAAACGCCTTTTTCATAATCAAAAGTCTCAGACTTAAATCCATGGTTCGCGTGAGACCACCCTATCAGAAGACCCATTCGTTTAGTGTAAAACTCGCCCTTTTGCTTCTCTTCTTCTGTAGTGTTTTCGAATTCTTTTTTTAGCGCGCTTAGATTCCTAGCGAAACCTTCCAGTCCGACAAATTCCATTTTTATTTCTTGAGTTTCTGGAGTTGGAGATTTTGTTGCAGGCTCTGTTTCTATTGATGATGATTCGGTAGGAGCTGGAGTATTTTGTCCTATGCTTTGAACTTTTTCCGCGCTGCACCCGCCCATAGCAAGTGCTACCGTTGCGGCAATCGCGCCAAGGTCTTTCATGAAACCTCTTCTAGTAGGTGTTAATTCTGATGAACCGCTTGGGTTATTGAGTTTATTAGGGTCATAAACCATAACGCTTGGGATCCTTCCTCTGACATTGTCAGGTATTTTATTATAAAAACTCCTTAGACCTTCCAGTCCAATTGGCGATATCATAACACAAATTGTACAAAAATGCAATAAAAATGGTATATTTTTCTATAAAAAAACACCCTGTCGAGGGGTGAATTATCTGTGGCGCGCTCGACCGGATTCGAACCGGCGATCTCCTCCGTGACAGGGAGGCGTGATAGGCCAACTTCACTACGAGCGCATATCAATACTTTTCATATTACCAGATAATCCACGCCTTTTCAAGGAAAATATTTGCTTTTTTCGCTTGACTATTTTACAATTTAGGTATAAGAGAAAATTTTATGACAAAAAGAAATATTGTAATCAGTATATTTATCGCAACAGTAATCGCAGGAAGCGTTTTTATACCTAGAATAGCTTTGGCTGCCAACTGTGGTGGAGCGGAAACTTCTGTTATTTCCTGTGAAGGAACTGGCAGTACGGCAATTATCAACATAATAAAGCAAGTCATTAAAATCCTAACTGCTGGAATTGGAATCGCGGCAGTTGGTGCTGTTATATACGGGGCGTTTTTATACACTACCTCTGAAGGTAGTCCAGATAAGATAAAAAAAGCGCGTGAAGTCTGGACGAATACTGTTATTGGGATAATAATGTTTGCGTTTATGGTGGCAATTACCAACTTTATTATTCCAGGAGGAGTTTTCGATTAATGAAGAAGATTATAATAGCTATGTCTTTAATGATTATGGGGTCGTTTGGGGCGAGTGTAACTTTCCCGGGCATTTCTTTTGCGGAAGATGATGCATGCTCTAATAAGGGGAAGATTTTAACGTTAAAACCATGGTATAGTGGCTTAACTAATAATGACTGCTCCCTTAAAAGTCCAGGCGCAGATACTAATTCTCAAGCTAACTATATTTGGAAAATCGCACTTAATATCGTTGATGATTTGCTGCAGCTTATTGGTTACACGACTATTGGATATATCATGTATGGTGGTTTCTTAATGATGACCAGTAACGGAGCTCCAGACAAGGCCGCTCGTGGACGAAAAACTATTATGAGTGCCGCGATTGGCTTGGTTATCGCCCTAGCTTCTGTTGCGCTAGTCAACTTTATATCATCAAAGATAGGGGTATAAAATGAAATATATGGAATTTTTTGCTGGATTATTAGGAAAGGCAGATGCTCTTGGTGTGCCACGGAATAACGATGTAGATATTATGAAGTTTGTTAATTTGGCGCTCTGGGTGGCTGGTATTATAGCTGTTATTGTGGTGATTATTGCTGGAATAAACTATTCCCTGTCCTCTGGCGACCCGTCCAAAACTGCCAGCGCAAAGAATGCTATTTTATATTCAGTCATTGGTCTGGTTATTACTGCTAGTGCGATTGCTATAACAAAGTATATTATAGGAAAGGTTTAAGATGAAGATTTTTACGAAAATTCTGACTGCTGGAATGCTAATGATTGGGCTCCTTGGGGTGTTTACTCCAGTGGTATCTGCAACTAACGGTATTAATATTTGCTCAAATGGAAATGAAAACTCTGTCTATTGCCAAAATAAAAATACTGGCGAGACCCAGGTGAACGGTATTATAAAAACTATCGTTGAAGTTCTACTTACGGCTGTTGGTGCTATTTCGATTATTATGATAGTTATTGGTGGTATTATGTTTGCACTTTCCAGTGGTGATGCTCAGAAGGCCGCAAAAGCCAGAAATACTGTTTTATATGCGGTAGTCGGTTTGGCTGTATCGTTATTTGCATCAGCAATTGTTAATTTTGTATTTAATAGGTTTAATTAGGAGAAAATATGAAAAAATCAATAATATCAATAGCAATTATGACCTGTGCGGTGTTTGGAGCATCGGTTTTATCTACCGCTTCCCTGCCAGGCAGTGTTTCTGCTCAGGTATCTAAAGGAATTGATACGGCTACAACATCGGAAATGAAAGGTAAAAGTATTGACGGTGATAGCGGTTTAATAAAAACAGTAGTTAATGTTTTACTTTGGGCTGTGGGTATTTTATCTGTTATTATGATTATCTTTAGCGGTTTTCGTTACATTACCTCATCTGGTGATGCCTCAAAGACGAAATCTGCTCAGAGTACGCTTATTTATTCAGTAGTTGGACTAATTGTGGCTATTATGGCGTGGGCGATCGTCAATATGGTTATAAATCGACTATAATAAATCCATAATTAGTTTTACAAATAACAGATAAAATGTATAATAGTAATATCATTAAACAAGGAGAAAATAACAATGAATAAATTAAAATTAATCTTGGCGGGACTATTGGTAGTACCAACTGTTGCTTTAGCTGTAGCTCCAGCAGCGAGCGCCGAAGGAGACTTTACTCTAAAGGGTGGCGTTGGTAGTGCGCAAGGAACGGGAGTTGACCAGGTATCTACAGACCCTGAATCTTTAGTTAAGCAGTTTGTAAACATATTCTTGTTTGCTGTTGGTGCATTGAGCGTCATTATGCTTATCTGGGGTGGTATTCGTTACACTACTTCAGCTGGTGATAGCAATAAGGTTACTGCAGCTAAGAATACAGTTTTGTACGCAATTGTCGGTTTGGTAGTTGCAATTTTGGCATACGCAATCGTCAATATGGTTATTGGTAAGATTACATCAGGATCATAATCTTTTCTATTAATAAAAAAGAGCCTCGCTGATGAGGTTCTTTTTTTGTGGCTAAAAAAATACCGCCAACTCGTGGCGGTATTTTCTGTGAAATGGTTTTTTACAGAACTTGAATCTTCTTTGCTTTTTCTTGCTTTATCTTTTCAAAAGTAATTGTCAAAACGCCATCTTTTAATTCTGCCTTAACGCCCTCTTCGTTTACAGCGGTTGGCAATGCTAATGTACGACTGAATTCGCCCCAGTAGCATTCTTGGATGTGCCATTGGCGAACATCTGCTTCGTCACCACTAGATAGTGTGCCGCTAATTGTTAAGATGCCGTCAGAAATGCTTACATCTAGGTCATTTCGGTCTACGCCGGCAGTACGAGCTTTGATAACTAGGTTGTTTTCTGTCTCAAAAACATCAACAGCCAGCTGACCCATTGCATCATCAGCCTCATCTTCCCAGTTGTCATCGGATCGTGTTGTTGGTGTGCTATTGCTTCTACTATTGTCGTCGTTAAAACCAGGTAGCAGATCGTCGTTACCATCGTCAATAAACGCCGCAGCCAATTCCTGTTCTGTTAGTAATGTATCATCTTGCTTTCGGGCCATAATTTCCTCCACTTTTATAATAGGCTCATTGACAAAGTCTTTATTAGTATAACTGTAATATGCGTTATAATCAACAGTGAAAGGCTTAAAACGTAAAAATTACAATGTTTGACGCGCTATTATCAATTATCGCCCCTCACCACTGTTATAAGTGTGGTAAAACGGGTGATATTTTATGTGTAAATTGTAAAAAATACATCACAAGTCAGAAGTATGATATATGTGTCTTATGTGGCGATTTGCTGAAAAATGGCAACTTGTGTAAAAAGCATAAGCTTCCCTGTGATATGATCTGGTGTTTTTCGCGACGCACAGGTGTTGTCTCAAGGATTATTGATGATTATAAATTTAATCGCGTTCAGGCGACGGCTGATTTACTAAGCGAATTCTTAGACGAATCCCTGCCTGAATTGCCGCCAGATACAGTAATCGTACCAATTCCTACAATTTCTAAGAATATTCGGCGTCGTGGATTTGATCATATCCGAAAAATTGCTATTAAACTATCTCGACGTAGAAAAATAGAGTGCTGTTCCCTGCTCCGGCGTAGGAATAATGTCACTCAGCATTTTACGAAGTCTTCCGCCCAGAGAAAACGTCAAGCAAAGGAGTTTTTTGAAATTGCGGGTAAAATTGATAAAAATAAGCGGTATATCATTATTGATGATATATTTACAACTGGCTCAACTGTGTTGGCGGCGGCGGAATGTTTGAGAAAAAATGGCGCCAGACATGTGGAAATTGCGGTTATTGCCAGGCACGGTCGCCCGAAGTTATGAGTGATGATAATGACTGCCGCGATGGATTTCTTGGGCGCGATACAATTGCTCAGCTAAAATAAGACGAACTAATTGATGTGGAAACACTAAGTTTGACAGCGACCAGACGACGTTGGATTTTTGGCGCAAGTCGCCAGTAACTCCGTAAGCGCCACCGATGATGAAGACAATATGCTTGTCGATATGTTCGGTTATTAGGTTAGATAATTCTGGCGACGATAGGTTTTTTCCGCGCTCATCGAGCAAAATAACGAAGTCATCTGAATTAAGGCGTGAAAAAATACGCTCAGACTCTTCCTGGCGAGCTCTGTCGCCTTCAAAGCTTGAATGCGGTAGAATAATCATTTCCGCAGCAAAAGGTGCTCGTAGACGCTCTAAAAAACGAGAAATGCCTGGTTGAACCCAGGCTTCGTGCTTTTTTCCGATCGTTATAATGGTGATCTTCATAATATCTATGGCGGAGAGAGAGGGATTCGAACCCTCGATGAGTTGCCCCATACCGCTTTTCGAGAGCGGCCAGTTCAACCACTCCTGCACCTCTCCGTATCTAACTAATTTGGGAAATTATTTTTTATCAGTTTTCTTTGAATCTTTGGCGATTGTGGTGCCGATAGCGATCCAAATAATACTCAATAGTAAACTAATGCCTGCCAGTTCAAAGAATGCAATAATCCATTTACCAGCTTCATTCCAAGTTATCATTTCAATAATTACTGCTGCTAACAAGACTGAAATGGCGGTTACGAGAATCGTGGCAATTGTTAAAAGTGCATATTTTACGTACTTAATAAAATTCATACCCCTCCTTAGGTTAAATGGTACACCCGGCAAGATTCGAACTTACGACCTCTGGCTCCGCAAGCCAGCGCTCTATCCAGCTGAGCTACGGGTGCATACAGCCTTTCGAAAATCGATTGGCCATAACATAAAATATAAGGTACCTTCATTGCTATAAAGCACTGAACTTTTGTATTCTACCACATAAAATATAGCCAATCAAGCTATAGCTTTATCAGCCGAATAAACTTCTCTAAGGCATCTGGTTTAATTTCTTGCATTGGTAGGCGCGCTCCGAGCATATCGACGATTCTCTCGCCTTCTGCTTCGGAAAAATAAATAGTCAAGCCTGGCGAAAATCGTTTTACTGGTAATAATAGAATCGAATGTTGGTTGTTTTCGTGAATTAATCCAAATGCACGAAATTCGCTAAAATCGTGTAAAACATCGGCGATGTAAATGCCTTTGGGGCTAATCGCGTAGTTTATTATTTGAGGAGTTTTGTTTGATAATACAAACAAGGCTACAGCCATAATTGGTAGTAAAACTGCGAAAGTCCAGTTCTTAAATACCAAAATCGCTAAAGCCATTAATCCTATCAGCACAATGACAAAAAACACGTACCACAATTTACCGCGTTGAACCTGTACGCCTTCTGGTGCGTTCCAAGCTATCGGCTCGGTTAAATCAATCCTGTCGGGTGATGGCGCTTCAAAGTCTTGGTTTTCTGGACTATCGTTCATGACGTTAGTATATCACGATGAGAATTAGTGAACAATTAAACGTTAGTGGTTGATCCGCCGCTTAAAGCTGCGCCAAGGATGAAGTTGATTATGGCGTAAGCAAAGACCGCGACTAATAGACCAATAATCGCGTATAAAATTGTGTTTTTGGCGTTTGTGACAGATTCTTTTTTACCGCCAGATATTACATAGCGGAAACCGCCGAAGATTAGCATAACGACACTTAAGACGCCGACACCGAACAGCATAATGTTGATGGCTCGCCTTACGATTGATGAATCGCCATTAGCTAAGTTGGATGGTGTATTATCACCGCGTGCTGCGTTAATTCCAGCTGGCGCACCGCCTTCGCCTAATGCAGAAACTGGAGCAGTTACTAAAGCTACGCCGAATCCGATTGTAAGTAATCCTGTTATAATTTTAGAGACGTATTCTTTTATCATAATTCTATTATACCCTATTTGTGATAAAGCTATTAATAATTACACTTCTATGATACACTAAATAGTGAATTTGGAGGAGTACCCAAGTGGCTGAAGGGGACGGTTTGCTAAATCGTTAGTATGGAGAGATCTGTAGCGGGGGTTCGAATCCCCCCTCCTCCGCCAAAATTCAGAGATAGTACGGAAGGGTGACCGAGTGGTTGAAGGTACCGGTCTTGAAAACCGGCGTGCGGTAAAACGTACCGAGGGTTCGAATCCCTCCCCTTCCGCCAAAATAATGCTATTGAAGTCGAAAAACAGGAGATTCATGCGGGTCTCCTATTTTTGTTGGTTACGATGGAGATTTTTATTTCTCTTGATTGATTTGAATCGTACTTTCGTAACTTGCGCCAGACAGACGATCAAACATAAAACGTCGGTTAAATAACGCTACGACAATTGTAATTAATACGAATAATATGAATGCTAAGAATATAATTGCGAACAGACAGAGAAACAATAGCGAATCCGCTTCCTTATTAAATTCGTTCGCGAGGTAAAACAAGACTGTGGGAATGATGCGAAAATATATCGTGAGTAAGATTCCTCTGAAAATTGTGCGAATCCATTTTTTATTTTTAAATGTTAGCCCAAACTTTAATAACGCGCTACCAAAAGTTTTACCGTTCAGTAGAGGAATTAGGCTAAAATAGAGAGCTAAAAATAGCGAAAACGGAAGTTGGGTTTTTGATAAGGTGTAAGGAATACGGACGATAACAGCGTCGATTATTAGAGATAAACTAACACGAATTCCAGAAACTCGTGAGCCAGCCTCGAGGGATTTTTCATCTATCTCATCTCTGGACGGAAGTAGCCACGTAGCAAACCATCCCAGAAAGTAACCGATGCATCCGCCTATCGTGTTCTGGATGATATCGTCGACGTCGGCTAATCGGTAAGGTCCTGAATAGATGAAATAAAGTCCAGATAATTGAGTTATCTCAAAGAATAAACTTAGAATAGTTGTCAATAACAACGTCTTTTTAAGGCTACATTTGAAATAGTAGCGCAGGTAAATTCCGAACGGAATGAGCATTAAAACGTTGAAAGCAGGAACGTAAAAAGTGGGATGTTTTATCGCCGTAATCCAAGTTGAACTATCTGTTAATACAAGTGGATTGTTCTTTATAAAATCTGTGACGAATGAAAACGGGATTAAATTCAGATTTTCTGCGTAAGTTGTGTGAACGGATTCTGGATTTGGTAACGGTAAAATAACTAAGAAATATACAGTTAATAAATACAGAATAAAGGAATAGAAAATCAAAGTCCGCAGCTTATTGACGGAGCCGTATTTTCGATAGTTCGCAATCATATACGGTAACATGATAAGGAAAGCCAAAATTGGAAAAAGGATTAGCGCGATCTTAATAGAAATTAGATATCCCATAAACTCCATTATACTAAACATTTTCTCTGTAAAATTCAGAATGACTATTTCTATGTTGGGAAATATACTTGACAAAAAACAAAGCTTATGCTAACATTGTAATCAGTATTCTAAAAATAGATACAAAAAGAAAGAATAAAAATGAATTTAGTACAACAGTTTTTCACCGCTATGACTATGCTTGTTAGTCTGAATGTAGCGTTTGGTGTGCTGCTGCACGATACCAACGTCGATAAAGCGTTTTTGTCATCTTGGAAAACATATAGCGTTCAAAGTAACGTTGAGGATGAAATAAAAATGCCAGAAACAAAGCCTCATACTCATCCAGAACATGCTCAATTGTCAAATGTGTTGAAAGAAGGTTCAGCGCGACCGCGAACTACGCCGCGTAACAACGATAAGAAGCGATTACGCCAAAAATATGCCGCTCGTGGACAGCATACTTTTGACGGATATCACCTTGATTTTGAAGATGTGAGCTAGGTTATTTCAAGCTAATCACTTCCAGTTCCGAAACAAGTCGAGTAATGATTTTTTCTTGCTCGGCTAATTGCTCGCGAGTTTCCTCGACAAGGTGGGCTGGCGCCTTCTCAACGTAAGTCGGATTTTCCAGGCGCTTCTTTAATCCCGCCAATTTCTGACGTGCTTCGGCTAGGCGCATTTCCAGATTTTCCTGATGTTGATACAGAGTTTCGCTATCAATATCTAGCCACGCTTCCCTGTTTGCCGCCGCTAATCTCAGTCCGCGTGGTTGGTCGGTATGTTCAATTGCCTCAAGCCGCATCAGATGCTTAATCGTGTCTTGATTGTCAGCGATAAGACTGTCGTTGCCGTATAACAATCGATATTTCTTATTTCCTGGCAGTTCAGCAATCACCCAGCGACCTTCGGCAACCAGAAGCTTAAGTTGTTCGAATTGCTCGGCGGCAATTGGATCAAATTTTTCTGGAGTTGGCCAAGTTTCGCGCATTAAAATGCCGTCAGTGTAATTGAGTGTCTGCCAAATGGTTTCCGTAACAAATGGCGCAAATGGATGAGCGATTTTCAAAGAAGTTGCCAAAACCCAAGATAATAATGGACGATTGATCGCGGTTTTAGACGATTCAATGTACCAGTCAGCCACATCGTCCCAAATGGTGTGGTAAACAGTTTCTGATGCCTCTGAGAAGCGATATTGCTCTAATCGAACGGCGATGTTGTTGGCGGCGTCGTTCAATTGGCGAATAATCCAGTGATCGGCCGGAGTTTGTGGCTCTAAGTCGACAATTTGATGATTATCGCCAATTTGCGCTTCGACAAACCTGGCAATATTCCATAATTTATTACAGAAATTACGCGCCGCAATGACTGATCCCTTGTTGAAGGCTTGGCTTTGAGCGGGCGCTCGCCCAGAAATAACTCCCATGCGCGTTGCATCAGATCCAAATTCTGCGACCAACTCCATAGGATTTATAACATTACCCTTAGACTTGGACATTTTTTGATTGTGTTCATCGTTAACCATTCCGTGCAGATAAACTTCTTTGAATGGCAACTTCCCTGTTCGGTATAGACTAAGCATGATCATTCGTGAAACCCATGCGCGCATAATATCCATACCAGTTTCCATCATGTCGGTTGGGAAATAATTGGCTAATTCGCCGCCAGTTAAGTAATCCGTTACGATATATGGCCATTGACCAGATGAGAACCAAGTATCAAAGGTGTCTTCTTCCCTAATATATGTTGTGCCATTTACAACAATACTTTGCTCGTTAGTACGAGTGTCGAATATCCAATCCTTAGGGTCATTTTCATTTACAAATGCAGGAATCGGTATTCCCCATGGAATTTGTCGTGAAATGTTCCAGTCTTTCAATTGCTCAAGATATGCGATAAGTTCTTTGCGTTTGGATGCTGGATAAAAAGTTATCTCTTCCTTTTCAAGCGCGTCGATTGCTGGTCGTGCGAGTGATTGTGTCTTAATAAACCACTGTTCTTTAATCATTGGCTCAATTACACTTCCGCACTTATAGCAGTGACCGACCGCGTGTTCAATTTCAGTTTCTCCACGACGCAATTCTAATGCCTCCAGAGCTTCCAAGACTCGAACGCGTGCTTCTGCTGGAGTGAGTCCTAAAAACTGCGCTGGCACGTTTATCATCTTCCCTTCTGGGCTAATAATTGACTCTATAGGTAAATCATGACGTTTTGCAATTTCAAAGTCGTTCGGGTCGTGTGCTGGTGTAATCTTGACTGCACCAGTACCGTAGCTCATGTCGACGTATTCGTCCGCGATGATAGGAATTTCTTTATTGACAATCGGCAGTAAAATGCGAGTTCCAATCAATTTTTTATATCGCTCATCGTCTGGATGAACCGCAACAGCAACGTCGCCGAGCATAGTTTCTGGGCGCGTAGTAGCAATGATAATCTCGCCAATTTTATCTAATGTCGGGTAAGCTATTTTCCACAACTTCCCTTTCTCGTTCTTATGTTCTACCTCGATGTCAGCAAAGCTGGTTTGGTGTTTGGTGCAATAATTGACAATTCGCTCACCTCTGTAAACCAAATTGTCATCCCACATTTTCTTAAATGTGTCGTATACGGTGTTGATAACTTTGTCGTCCAGAGTGAATGTCAAATGCTTCCATGACGCACTAACACCTAACGCGCGCAATTGCAGCTCCATATTGCCGCGTTTTTCTTGTACAAAATTCCAAACTTGACTATACAATTGGTCACGTGAAAAATCAAAACGGCTTTTTCCCTGCTTCGTCAATTCTCTTTCATACACAACCCACGTTTCAAATCCAGCGTGATCGGCGCCTGGAATAAATACGGCGTCGTCGCCCTTCATTCGGTGATAGCGAATCAAAATGTCCTTCAGATTCATATCAAGAGCATGTCCGATATGCAAATTGCCGTTAGCGTTAGGTGGCGGCATGATGATCGAATATGGCTTACCTACCCCTGTTGGTTCTAATGCTCCGCTGGTTTCCCAGAGGGCGTAAATGTTTGGCTCGTAATCGTTTGGTATGTATTGTTTAGCTAGCTGCATAAGTTATTCCATGGTTTTTTCATGTGAAAAAAGACAAAAGGAAACAAAGTAGCTTTTCACGTGCAAAAGCCCTTAAACATGTAATCCTCTAATTTCTCCACATGTTTATATTACATCTTAATTATACCACAAATTTATGTGGTGCGATGGATGAAATTAAGGTTATTTTCTGATCGTTTGATACGCTCGATATAGCCAATATTGAAGTGGCTTTAGGGGAAGCTCCCAGGTTGACCCAGAGTAGACATCTTCGCCGCCGAACGATCGCTTGAACTTTGTAAAGCCAGCCCACGGGTGATTTTTTGGTGCGTTTTCAGGAGCAATTCCGTATAAATCGACTTTCTCCATTTGACGATGCTTTGCATCGATTATCGCTTCGGTGAGCAGGGCAGTTCCAGCGTTAAGCTTGCGATATTCTGGTGTAGAATTTGCTGCTGCATGTGCATAAATTCGAGTTATTTTTGAGTCGAAAAATAGGGCAGTAGCAATTACTTTATTATCGTATGTTGCGTACCAAAAAGAAGCGTCTTTTGATGGCAGTAGGGAACCAGCTTGCTTATGAAAATATGAATCTGGGTGTGGCGACATGCCTGTTCGTTTGGCGACTTCATGGATTAGTTCAAGAAAATACTTGATATCTTCTGGGTTTTGAGATTGATAAATAGTTACGCCTTTTTTGTGATAATTCCTATAGCAATTTCTTACGGGTTGCGCCATACTTGCTACAATCTCTTCCTCTGGTTGCTGGAGATTGATAATGTGTGTATGTTCTGGCTGCAAATGTACGTAAGTGGCTTTCTTCCAATGCTCATCAGATAATACCTTAGAAAAGGTGGGTTTAATTGGTCCGACTCTAAGGAAAGTCACGCCAAGTTTTTTACCTAGGTCAGCAAGATCTTTTAATGCCAACTGCAAATTTTTCTCATTAGTGGCGGTTGGTCCAAAAGGGCAATACAGGCGAGAATTGCCTGTGCCGTGTTCTAATATTGCGAAATATTCCCATCCTTCACCTCTGTTGTGAAAGACTTTTCGACCGAGTGATTTTTGGAATTTTTCCCAAGCTTCTGATTGTAAAAAGTGTTGATTCATGTTGTAATCCTCACAACGTTATATTGCTGTCATTGATAAACTTGGCTGAACTTCCAGATCGTATGGATCTGTCGGTTCGTCAATTTGAGATCTGAAATAGCCGAGAGTGGCAATCATCGCGGCATTATCTGTACAGAGTTGGATAGGGGCGTATTCGATGTCAATTGGCAAAGCTTCGCGTAATTGACGGCGCAACTCTTGGTTAGCTGCGACTCCGCCAGCGATTACAACGGAGGCTGGCTGGAAATTGTCAAATGCCTTTTTGGTTTTATTTACGAGAGTTTTTATGGCTGTATACTGGAAACTCGCTGCCATATTACGTCGTAATTCGTCATCTACAAGCGCTGGAAGCTCATGAGAGGGAAAAGTGAAGTCTTTACCGACTTCGTGCTGAACGGCTCTCAAAACGGCTGTCTTAAGCCCAGAGAAGGAAAAATCGTATTCGCCGGATAATTTAGCGATAGGTAAGTGGAACGCGTGCGGATCGCCGAGTTCGGCGGCTTTAGCGATAGCTGGGCCGCCAGGATACGGCAAACCGATGATTTTAGCAACTTTATCAAACGCTTCGCCAACCGCGTCGTCTTGAGTTTGTCCAATAAGCTGATAATCGCCGTGATTTTTAAAGAGGACAAGTTGCGAATGCCCGCCTGAAACGATCAACGAAAGCATAGGGAATGACGGCTGCTGTTTCGGCAACGTTAGAGATAAATTGCCAGATTGCTTATTGATAAAATTGGCGTACACGTGAGCTTCTACATGATGAATCTTAAAGAGCGGCTTGCTATGGATAATAGCGAGAGTTCTAGCGGCGAGAGTGCCGATTAATAGCGAGCCAATAAGCCCTGGCGCGTAAGTAACGGCGATGGCGTCGATATCATCCCAAGTGCAATTTGCGTCAGACAACGCTTTTTTAATGACGGGATTTACGACTTCCAAGTGACTACGAGCGGCAATTTCTGGAATAACTCCGCCGTATTCTGCATGAATATCGATTTGTGAATTGACGACATTTGAAAGCAAGCGTTCGCCATCTTCAACTATTGACGCCGCTGTTTCATCGCAACTGGATTCGATTCCCAAAATCCTCATTTGCTTTTATTATAGCAAATATAAGTGGTAAAATGGGTATTATGAAAAACGAGTTGGTAAAAATTGCTAGAAAAACGCTACCTCAAGGAGCTTTGGAAAAAACCGAAAACGCCTATAGAGTTGCGCGCACGAAGATGATTAGCCTGAGATACGGCAATCCAGCTCGTGGCTTGAGAATTATTGCAGTAACAGGGACGAACGGGAAAACTACGACTGCTTGTTACATTAATGAAATTTTAAAGGAAGCTGGCTTTAAGACGGCGTTGTTTACGACTGCGGTGATTGAAATTGACGGTAAAGAGAAAATAAACGATTTGAACGCAACGGTGCCGACTGTGGCGAGGTTATTCAGCTTTTTCCAGACAGCTCAGCGTGAAGGCGTGGAATATGTGATTCTGGAGGCGACTAGCCATGCTCTGTCGCAGCATAAGTTTGACGGCGTGCCAATTGAGGCGGCGGTGATGACTAATTTGACTCAAGACCATTTGGACTATCACAAAACGATGGAAGCTTACGCGGCAGCTAAGGCTAAATTGTTTGAGAAGAAGCCGAAATATATTGTCCTGAATCGTGATGACGAGTGGTTTGAATATTTTGATAAGTTTACGGCTTCTGGCGAGAAAATGACTTACGGGACGAATCCGGATGCTGAAGCTCACTTAACGCACGTTAAGTTGTATAAAAAGGGAACAGAGGCGAGTTTATTGATTGATCATCAAACTCATTTGGAGTTGGCGACTAATTTGCCTGGCGAATTTAACGTGATGAATATGTCGGCTGCGGTGTCGTTGGCATATTTGTTGGGAATAAAATTGGAAGATATCCAAGAGGGCGTGGCGAATTTGGAGGCGATTCCTGGACGATTCGAGCGAGTAGAGAATAAGCTTGGAATTGATATTATTGTGGATTATGCTCACACACCAGACGCGCTGGAAAAATTGCTAAAAACTACTCATAAAATTACTAAGGGGCGATTAACTTTGGTGTTTGGTGCGTGCGGCGATAGAGATAAGACGAAGCGTCCGATTATGGGCGAGCTGGCGGCTAATTTGGCGGATAGGATTTTTCTGACTGACGAGGAAAGCTATAACGAAAATCCAGATGAAATTCGGGCAATGATTCGTCAGGGAATTGAGCGAACGAAAAAGGCTCATAAAATGACGGAAATTGCTGATCGAAAACAGGCAATTTATCAAGCTCTAAGGTCGGCTGTTCGTGGCGATACGGTTCTGATTACGGGTATGGGTCATGAGCAGTACCGAATTGTGAATGGCAAGCGAATTCCGTGGAATGACAAAAAGGTTGTTCAGGAGATTATTTCTGAGATTGAGAAAAAGAATCGTAAAATTTCGCTTTAATCTGTTTCCAGCTTTGTGATTGACGAACTAATTTTTCTGCATCGCTTGGGTCGAGTAGTAATTCTTTCACGGCGTCTTCAAGGTAAATGCCGCCCTGCGAGCCTTTGAACAGAATTGTCGTATCTTTAATGTCGCTATTTTTCAGGAAATTTCCAGCCTCAAGCGCCGTGTCAAAAGAGATTACTTTACAGCCATTTTTCTCAGCAATTGGTGCGAGGTATTTTTTTGACATTTTGCCAACAGTAATAAGCAACTCTAACTGGCTAGGGTCGCAAATTTCACCGATTTTTTTATGCTCCGATTCGGATGTTTCACCTAATTCATTCATATCTCCCAATACGGCAATCTTATGATTGGCAGAGATGGAATAGAGCGTTTTTAGTGAATTTTCCATGGCAATAGGACTGGCGTTGTAAGTGTCGTCCAGTAATGTGCAACCGCGTATGCCACGTAAAATATTCATTCTGCCTGAAACTGGTCTGATTTTTGTTAAAGCCTCCGCAACTTCTTCAATATTCATTCCGCAAGCTAATCCTGTCGCCGCCGCGCCAGTGATTGAGCGAATATTATGTTTGCCCAATACAGAAATATTTATGTCCTGAGAAGTTTCTTCGGAATGTTTTAGATTGACAATACAACCAGTGTCTGTAGTTTTTTTAATTTCCAGGAAAACATCGGCGGATTCATCGCCGTAACTCACGCGATTTCCAACTATGAGATTATGATATTTTTTATCGATATCGTGAAGGTTGAAGATGGTCTTTTTAGCGACTTGGCTAATGGACAATTCCTCATGAGCTACCGTATCCATATTTTTGAAAAACTCCATATGCTCAGGAGCAACAGAGGTAATTATGGCAATGTCGGGTTGAATGTAGCGCATAAAAGTAGCCATTTCACCAGGGCAATCAATACCGCATTCTTGAATAATTACATCTGGAGATTCGGGGTTTTTTATGCTGGCGTGTGCTGCGGAGAAGACTTTTAGCCAGGCTAGGGGAGATTTGGCGTTTTTTGGCCCGTCTACGCCTAAGATTTCCAGCGGCGCACTTAAGGTTGTGTTCAAATTGCCACGACTATGGCGCACGGTGAATTTTTCTGATAGAACAGTGGTGGTTGCTGATTTTACGCTAGTTTTACCAACGCTGCCGACTACAGCAATTAGTTTGGTGTCAGGATGAGATTTAAGATATTTTTTTACATAAGAACCAAGAATTGTTTCTAAGAGATGTTTGAATAATTGCATGGAGTTATTATAACAGATTGAGGAATAGTAGGGAGAAGGGCGTGGGGTTGCTTTTTTAATGATTTTATGGTATTATAGCAGTTATGACTCATGATAGACTGAGAACACAGAGATCGCCAGGTGAAATCATTAAAGCGATCACTCGGACAAATGAATTTTTGAAAGAAGCGTCAACCCTAGATAGGCGGAAAGCTGGAAGGGTGGCATTGGTGGGAGCTGCATTGAGCGCTGCGCCGAAGATTGTCGATAGATTTAAAGAACAGAAAGGTGCTCGATATGAAGCAACGAAAAGTGATGAAATGCGCCAACTAGAGCTGATGGCAATTCTGCCCGATTGGCTAAAAGCTCAGCAGAAACTAGATAAGCATAGGGATAAGATGACGCGAAGGGAAAGAATAAAAACCCTTGAACCAGTGGTGGCGTTTAATAAGATAGTACGTGAAATGATTGACACTGAGCAATATACTACCATTTCTCAAATAAAGCGCTTTGTCAGCGGAACTTTACTATATGCTGGATATAGTAAGGAGGAGATTGCTTATGCAGAGAATACTGCGGGAATTGCTATTAATGGTATGCGCCATGAAATTGCTGCCGAGAGCGTGTTGAGTTCTTTGCCTGAAGTCCATGGAATTGACGGGGCTAGCGCTGAGGAGGAGTTTGATGGTAAGGATATTATCGTGACATATCGCGGCGTGACGTTAGGAATTGATATAAAATCAAGCCAGCAAAATGCTGAAGAAGCGAATAGGCGGGCTCGCTGGTATAGTGATCGGGGAGATTACGTTGCAATTTGGTCGGGATTCAAAAACAGCGATTTTGTCGATAGCTTAATTCCTAGTAGAGAACAGATTAAGTCAAGGCAGAAGTATTTTCGGGCGGTGATGGATAGAGCTATTGAAGACGTGTCTGCAGATAATAATGTAATTAAATTTTATAGATAGGATGTAGTAAAGGAAATGGATTCTTATAGAATTGTTAGTCCGTCTAATGCGGCGGAATTAGACGCGATGCTGCGCGAACAGCCTTTGACTGGGGCAAAATTACGGTTAACATTAATGGAAGACTTTGAAGGTGATGAATTAGCAGCCAGAAGAGGCGATGAACCTGAAGAGCTTGAGGCTGATTTTTCTGCTGAAGTGATTACAACCGATGATCCGCTGCAGGTTTTAGGCCAGGTTGCTATTAAAGAAGTTATAAGAACGGGCAGGATTCAAAGACGCCTATCTTCATCGTCGGAGGGATCGCTGCCGCATACCCAAGATCCAATGGCAGCTCTGTTTGATTACGGTGATAGCGACAGTGACGATATGCCGCAATTTGATGGTGACGACACGTTGGATCTGGATCAGCTTGAACTAGTAATTGATTAAAGCAAGCGGACAAATACGGAAAATTAGCACTCACACTTGACGAGTGCTAAATTAGTGCGTTACAATATATACGTTGTTAACGAAATGGAGGATAACGTGAGTACACCTATTAAGCCTCTTGGCGACCGTGTTGTAGCGGTGCGTGAAGAAGCAAAGACTCAGACAGCGAGCGGAATTTACTTGCCTGATAACGCTAAAGAAAAGCCAGTAGTTGCGGAAGTTAAAGCAGTTGGTGGCGATGTGAAGAACGTCAAAGTCGGTGATCGGATTGTCTATAAGGAATATTCGACTACGGATTTGAAAATTGACGGCACGGAATATTTGGTTGTTCGCGAAGAAGATATTTTAGCAACGGTTGTTGGATAAAAAGGGGAGTTTAATTATGGCAAAAAAAGTTTTTTATGATGACGATGCGCGAAATCGCGTGCTTGGCGGTGCTAAATCGCTATACGACGCAGTTAAGGTAACTTACGGTCCAAAGGGTCGCAATGTTGTGATTGCGAAAGGTTTTGGTGGACCAACTGTTACTCATGACGGTGTAACTGTGGCTGAAGGAATTGAATTGCCAGAAAACGATGACGAAACGCTGGGCTACAAAGTCGGTGCTGATTTGATTAAGCAGGCCGCTAAGAACTTGAACAAGCAAGCAGGCGACGGCACAACGACTGTAACAGTGTTGACATACTCGATTTTGAAAGAGGCGAATCGATTGATTGCGGCTGGACATAATCCGATGGAACTTAGAAAAGGCATCGAGCAAGCTGGCACGGAAATTGTTAAAGAATTGAACAAATTGGCTGAACCGATTGAAGGCAAGTCTGACCGCGTGGCTGAAGTCGCTACGATTTCGGCGGGTGATGCGGAAATCGGAAAGTTGATTGCTGGCGTAATCGAGAAAGTCGGTAAAGACGGCGTGGTTACTGTTGAGGCTGGTCAAGGCCTGGAATTGGAAGCTGAAGTTGTCGAAGGCTTTAGCTTGGATAAGGGTTGGGTGAGTCCGTTCTTTGTCACTGACGCAGGTCGTCAGGAAGCTGTGTACGAAAAGCCAGCAATTCTAATCACCGATAAGAAGATTTCTAGCGTACAAGAATTCTTGCCGATGTTGGAAAAGTTGGCACAAAGCGGTAAAAAGGACGTTGTTCTGATTGCTGACGAAGTTGAGGGCGAAGCATTGAGTATTTTGGTCTTGAATAAATTGAAGGGCGTATTCAACACCGTAGCGGTTAAGGCGCCAAGCTTTGGCGATCGTCGCAAAGACGTACTTCGTGATATCGCCGTACTGACTGGTGCAACTGTGATTTCCGAGGATCACGGATTGACATTTGAAAATGCTGGCTTGGAAGTTTTGGGTTCGGCGCGCAAGGTGATTGTTGGTAAAGACGAAACGACAATTATCGAAGGTGCAGGCAAACCTTCAGGCGTGAAGGAGCGAATTGCTGAGATTAAGTCGCTTTCAGAAAATGCTTCTAGCGAGTATGAAAAAGAACAATTCGACAAGCGTGCCGCGGCATTATCTGGCAAGGTTGCGGTTATTAAAGTTGGTGGCGCAACTGAGACTGAAATTGACGAAAAGAAATTCCGTGTTGATGACGCCGTGGCGGCTACTAAGGCAGCTTTGGCT